>DATLCC010000104.1:0-42251 GCA_035526585.1 Thermoplasmatota archaeon
AGCCGTGCCGCCGCCGCCCATTTCACCTAAGCCTGTCGAGAACGGTGCGATGCGGTCGCTCACTCCCGAGGTCACGGCGGGTCCCCGAACGGTCATCCTGGCATGCGTCCTCGCGACACCCGGGATCCATCTGCGCAACGTCGAGCGGGAGACCAAGCTGCCTCTCGGGCAGGTGCTCTACCATCTGGACCGTCTCGAGCGCATGGGGATCATCGTCTCGGCGCGGGACGCCGGATTCCGCCGGTATTATCCTGCGCGCGACGTGGGTCGCGGGGAGAAGCGCTACCTCGCCGCGCTCCGGCACGAGGTGCCGCGCCGCGTCCTCCTGGCTCTGCTCACCCGCGGCCGCGCGAACCACAAGGAGCTGCAGGCGGCGCTCGGCGTCGCAGGCAGCACGTTGAGCTTCCATCTGCAGCGCCTGCTCGGTTCGGGCGTGCTCCTGCGCGAGGCGCAAGGCGCGGCGAACGTGTACACGATCGCCGAGCCGGAGATCGTTCGGCGGGAGCTCGTCTACTACCGCGAGTCGTTCCGCGACGCCGCCGTCGACCGCTTCGTGCGCGCCGAGCTGGAACGGTTGCCGGCGCTCGATGGCCCGTGGCTCCATGTCGAGGTGGAACGTTCGTAGGTCGTACCAATCCGCTTTCTTCCCTGCCGCCCGACGCACGCGCGCGGGTGTCTTCCTGGTCCTTGGCGATGGAGCGATCGTGCGCGCGGGCCTGAACGCCCTGCTGGACGGCCTCCACAAGATCGCGGCCCCGACGGGCGCGCGCGGCAGCGTCCTCCTCATGACCGGGGGCCTCATCGTCCTCGGGTTCCTCTTCCTCGCGTTCCTTTTCCGGAGCGCGATCGTCGGCGACCTCGCTCCCGTCGCGAACGGACGCGCGCCCACGCGGCGGGTGTCGTTGCCGGGCGCGCAGCCGCCGGCGCACGCCCCGCCGATCCCGCCGCGCGCGTTCGACGCGGGCCGGAACGCGGGGCGCAAGTTCGAGCCCTACCTCGACGCGTCGTTCGATGCGATGCGCATGCAGGGCGTCGACCCGCGCGTGCTGCGGACGCGCGCGGGATGGAAGATCGTGCGCATGTACCACTGCGCGAGCTGCGAGCGCGGCGTCGCGCACGCGGGGTGCGAGTACGAGCGCGGCCTCCTGGCCGGGGTCTTCGAGCACCTTTCCGCCGATCTCGCGAAGGTGCACGAGGTCGCCTGCCGATCGCGCGGCGATGCCTTCTGCGAGTTCGAGGTGCGCCACGCACCCGTCGTGGGGGTCGAGTAGGTGGCGCCGCGCAAGACCGCAGGCTTCCTCAGCGTCCTTCTCGCGGGCGCGGCGGGCGGCGCGCTCGGCGTCGTCGCGCACGCGGGCTATCTCATAACGAAGTACCCGCGCCTCGGTCTCACGTCGGCGCTCACCGCGCCGTGGAGCCACACGCTGCAGGCGTACGTCCTGGGCGGCGCGCTCCTTGGCCTTCTCGTCGCCGGCGCGGCCGGCGGCTTCCTGAGCTTCCGCGCGCTCCTTCGCGACATCGTGGGCGCAGGCACGGGCGCCGCGGGCGGCTTCCTGCTCTACGCGCTCGGCTATCTGAGCGCGGGCGCCACGCGCGCGGGCGCCGGGTTCTACCTGGAGCGCTACTGGGAGGTGCTCGACAAGGTCACCGTCGCGATGCTTGGCGCCGCGATCCTCGGCGGGCTCGTGGGATTGATCGTCATCCGCTTCCGCTGGCGCCTCTACGGCGTGATCGCGTACGTCTCCTTCGTGAGCGTCGTCGCGGGCTACTTCGCGTACGTCTTCCAGGTGGCGCTCCCGCGCGTACCGGTGAGCGCGCTCCCCTTCAGCATGTTCCTCCTGTGGGCGGAGGGCATGTCGCTCGCGATGGTCGTCGTGCACACGTTCTACGGGCTCGACAACTTCGTGAAGAGCCGATGGGACCGCACACCCGACAAGGTCCCCTTTGCCCGCGACTACCTCCCGCGCGTCGCCTTCCACTACGCGTGCTTCAACGAGCCTCCCGAGATCGTCTTCGACGCGCTCTCCCGCCTCGCGAAGCTCGACTACCCGCAGGATCGCTACATCGTGATGGTGTGCGACGACTCGACCGACGAGGCGAGCCGCGCGCCCGTCGAGCGCTTCTGCCGCGAGCACGGCTTCACGTACATCCACCGCAAGGACCGCCGCGGCTTCAAGGCGGGCGCGCTCAACAACGCGCTCAAGCTGACACCGGAAGACGTCGAGATCATCACCGTCATCGATGCCGACTACCACGTCGAGCCGGAGTACCTCCGCGAGACGGTGGGCTACTTCATCGACCCGAAGCTCGGCTTCCTGCAGACGCCGCAGGATTACCGCAACGTCCACCAGTCGTTCCTGACGCGCCAATACTACTGCGCGGACGGATTCTTCTATCGCGCGATCATGCCCTCGCGCAACGAAGCGAACGCCATCAGCTTCTGCGGCACGATGGGCATGGTGCGCCGGGACGCGCTCGATGGCGTCGGCGGCTGGGCCGAAGACCACGTCACGGAGGACATGGAGCTCTCCGTGCGCCTCCTCGCGGGCGGCTGGCGCTCGCTGTATCTTCCCAAGACGTTCGGCAAGGGGCTCATCCCGCCCACCTACGACGCGTACAAGAAGCAGCACCACCGCTGGGCGTTCGGCGGCGGCAAGGTGCTGCGCGCGCACTGGCGCAAGTTCGTCGGCCACAGCAGCATGACCGGCCGGCAGCGCTTCGACTTCTTCTTCTCGTGCCTGCAGTGGTTCGACGGCGTCTACACCGTGATCATCGCCGCCGCGGTCGCCGCGATCGCGCTGGGCGAGATCCGCGGACACCCGCTCGCGATCTACCACCGGCAGGAGATCTTCCTCGTGGGTCTCGTGCCCGTCTTCCTGCTCGCGGACGGCTTCGCGCGCCTGCACCTCGCGCTGCGCCGCTCGATGAACCTCAGCATGTGGGGCACGCTCAAGGTGATGGGCGTGTGGTACGCGATCAAGTTCGTGCACATGCGCGGCGCGCTGAAGGCCGCGCTCGGATTCCGCGTCCCCTTCGTGCGGACGCCCAAGGCGCCCGAGGGGCGGCCCGGCGTCTTCGAGAGCTTCGTGCGCGCGATCCGCCTCACGCAGTTCGAGACCGCGTGCTTCCTCGTGCTCACGACGCTCGCGTGCGTCCTCCCCGCCACGTCGAACGGCGATATGCCTCCCGCGAAGATCCTCCTGTGGGTCTGGCTCTGCCTGTACTCGCTGCTATTCATCGCGGCGCCGCTCTACGCGTACAAGGCGTTCCGCACGTTCGTGCCCGACGAGGACCTGCCTACGCTCGCGCCCGGATTCCAGCTGCCGCGCGGCCACCCCGCGCGCGATGGGCACAGGCCGGCGCCTTGAGGTGATGACATGGGCGAGCTCTTCGAAGGGAAGCCAAGCGTCTGGGAACGACCGCGCGCCGACGCTGCGATCGGGCTGGGGGCGCTCGCGGTGATGATCCTCATCGCCTTCGGCGGCCCGTACGTCGGCCTCCCCGACTGGGCGTACGCGCTCGCCTTCGTCCCGTGGCTTTTCCTCGTGGTCTTCCTCGCCTTCCAGATGCGCAGCGCGTCCCGCCGGGCGAAGGCGTGGCGCGCGCTGGTGGACGAGCCCGGCATGCGGAAGGTGCGCGGCGGCACGCGATATGCGATGGTCCGCTTCCCGGCCTTCGAGCGCGAGTGCTCCGGCCGTGCCGTGCGCGTGCGGCGCGAGGCGCACGCGGGCGGCGCCGTGCTGCTCGCGACGCGCTGGAGCCCGCCCGCGGACACGCCGCCGCCCGACGACCGCATCCTCGGGCGCATCGAGCCCATCCTCGAGATGGCCGCGGACGACGAGCAGATCGCCATCGCGGTCCCGATCGAAGGCCTGACGCGGGCTGCGCTCCTCGAGAAGATGGACGCGCTCGCGGCGCTCGCGGCCGCGGCCGAGCGCGGCGCACCGTAACGCTTTCATGTCATTATGCGCATACGCGCACGATGGCCCGGTTCGACGACCGCACGGTCACCCTGGATGCGCCCGACCAGCTCGCCGACCTGGGCGCCGTCTTCGCGTCGAAGACGCGCATCGCGGTGCTCGGCGTGCTCGTGCGCTCCGACAAGCCGCTCCACATCAACGAGGTCGCGCGCCGCGTGGGCGTCGACGCCTCCCCCGTCCGCGCGCACCTCGAGCTCCTCGTGAAGGAGGGGCTCGCGCGCGAGGTGGACATCGACAAGGGGCGCGAGCGCAAGTTCGAGACGACGGTCACAAACGTCGTCGTCACGGTCGAAGGCGTGAACCGCGCCGTGTCGCCCGACAAGACCGCGAAGCCGCCGCGCGCCGTCGAGCGCCTGCAGCGCAAGCTCGCGGCGATGCAGAAGGACATCTCGAAGATCGAGGCGAAGGCGCGCGAGGTCAACCAGGAGATCGCGAAGGAATGGGCCCGCGCGGGTCCTCCCGTCGACCCGCAGCGCTGATCCATGAGGAACCGTTCTCAGGCACGGACATCGCGGCGCCGCGGCTTCGCGGATCCTGTCCACGCCTAGGCGGATCCGGTCAGAGTCCACAGCGCCCGCTCCAGCACGCGCACGCTCGCCCGGAACTCGCCGAGATCCAGCTTCTCCTGCGGCGTATGGTCGAGCGAGCTGTCGCCGGGCCCGTACGCGACGCACGGCACCTTCCAGTGCGGCACGAGGAGGTTCGCGTCCGAGGTTCCGGTCTTCTTCACGTATCGCGGCGTGAGCCCCTCCTCCCGGATGGCCGCGATGAACGAGCGCGTGAGGGCCGCGTTCTTGTCGCCCAGCCACGCGGGGCTCCACTCGGGCAGGTCGAGCTTCGCGGCGCCCGCGCGGGCGCGCAGGAAGTCGAGGAACGCGGGCGCGTCGAAGCCGGGCGGGATGCGCGCGGACCCCGAGAGCCGGATGCGCACGCGGCCCGAGGGAAGAAGCTCCGTGTTGAAGTCGGAGAGCTTCGCCGTCGGCGTGTCGAACATCGACTCTCCATGACGCTGCGCAAGATAGTTCTGCACCGCGCTCCAGAAGGCGACGCCGCGGTCGGGGACGCTCGGGAACGGCGCGCCCGTGTGCTGCAGGTCCTCTTCGGCCTCGTAGCGGATCTTGACGATCCCCTTGTAGCCGATGGTGACGCCCGAGACGCCGCTGGGCTCTCCGATCACGAGCTGCTCGGGTGAGTAGCGGCCCACGAGCGCCCGAGCGCCGTGGCTCTCCCCCTCCTCGTCGCACGCGGCGACCACGACGAAGCGGTGCGTGCGCGAGTCGCGCAGGCGCGCCGCCGCGCACAGGAACGCGGCGAGCGGCCCTTTCGCGTCGACCGCGCCGCGGCCATGGAGCGTGTCGCCCTCGCGGCGAACCGGAAGGACGGGCGCGACCGTGTCGATGTGCCCGACCAGGAGGATCTCGCGGGCGCCCCGGCCGCACACGGCGATCCCGTTGCCGGCCTCGTCCCGGTAGGCCTGGGCGAAGCCGAGGCGGCGCGCCTGCTCCACGAACACGGCGACCGCGCGCTCGGTGTCGCCCGTGACGCTGGGCCAGCGCACGAGCGCCTCGACGACGTCCGCCGGGTCCGGCTCGCGCTGCACGCGGCGCGAACCCCAGGGGGCAACATAAGGAACGCTGAACCCCGACGGCCGAGGCCCATTTCCCAAGGCTGAAAAGGGGGTGCGGCGCGTCCCAGGGTCGAGGACCTTCGTGGCAGAGCTCACCATCTTGGGAGGATTCGTGCTCGTCACGCTGGGGATCCTGATCGTCCCCGGCCCGGACGTCCTCTACGTCATGGCCCGGAGCCTGGGCCAGGGGCGCTCGGCGGGCCTCCTGTCGGTGATCGGCATCGGCGCAGGGGTCCTCGTGCACACGTTCCTCGCGGCTTTCGGGCTCTCGCGCCTCTTCCTCGCCGTGCCGGCCGCGTACAGCTTCGTCAAGTACGCAGGCATCGCCTACCTCCTCTTCCTCGCGTGGCGCATCCTGCGCGACCGCAGCGACGACGTCGTCGCGGGTCTGGCGCGCCACGATCCCCCGCGCAGGCTCATCGGGCAGGCATTCCTCACGAACCTACTCAACCCGAAGGCGGCGCTCTTCTTCGTCGCGCTCCTGCCGCAGTTCACGAGGCAGACGGGCGACGCGCTGTTCGGCGAGCTCCTGGGGCTTGGCCTCCTCGTCGTTGCGATGTCCCTCGCCGTGAACGTGCTCTACGCGCTCCTCGCGGCGCGCGTCGCCGGCTGGTTCCGCCGCAACGAGCGCGCGGTCAAGGTCCAACGCTGGGGAAGCGCGGGCCTTCTGGGCATCATCGCGGCGTTGGCCCTGCGGGCGACGCTGCCGACGGACGCCTAACCCACCAGGTGCGTCCCGCCACCGGCCAAAGCGGCACTGACGGGCGATGGCACGTTGGCGGTCGCGAACACGACCTCCCGCACGCCCCCCGCGAGCGCCTCCTGCGCCCCGAGCACCTTCTTCTTGAAGCGCCCGAGCGCGAGGGGCTCGGCCTCCGCGACGCTCGTGCGCGCGACAAGGCTCGTCGGATCCTTCACGTCGCGAAGGAGCCCCGGCACGTTGCTGAGGATGAGGAGTTGCGACGCGCCAAGCGCGCCCGCGATGGCGGCGGCGGCGCGGTCCGCGTCCGCGTTCACGGCCTCGCCCGCGGTGCTGATGCTCGGGACGGTGACGACGGGGAGATAGCCGTTCGAGAGCAGGAGCTTCAGGAGGTGGACGTTCACCTTCTCGATCGTGCCCGTGTGGTCGCCGCGCAGCATGATCTTCTTGCCATCGACGACGGCCTTGATCGCGTCCTTGCGCTGCCCTTCGAGGAGGCGCCCGTCGACGCCCGTGAGCCCGACCGCGTTCGCGCCGAGCTTCTGCAGCCTCTCGACGACGCGCAGGTTGAGCTTGCCCGACGCCATCGCGAAGGCGTCAAGCGTCGCCTCGTCCGTGAAGCGCGACACGTGGCCGCTGACACTCGTCACGAAGCGCGGCGGGATGCCGAGCCTCTCGGAGAGCTGGTTCGTCTCGTCGCTCGCGCCGTGCACAAGGACGAGCGGCGTGCCCTGCTTCCAGAGCTGCGCGACGTCCTGCAGGACGGCGTCGATGTCGATGCCGGCGCCGCCTCCCACCTTGATGACGATCACGAAGAGCCCTCCCTCTCCGCGCGCGCGATCATGGGTGCAACCCCTGCAACTCGAGCCCACGCGTCTCAGGCAGCCCGAAGGCGATGTTGAAGTTCTGCAGCGCGGCCCCGGCCGTGCCCTTCACCAGGTTGTCCAGAGCGCCGAGCACGACGAGACGGTTCGTCTCCTCGTCCAGCTCGAAGCCCACGTGGAACTCGTTCGTCCCTGCGGTGAGCTTGGGCTCGGGGTAGCGGTAGAGGCCCGTGCGCTCCTTCACGATGCGCACGAACGGCTCGTTGCCGTACGCGGCTCGGAACGCCTTCCAGACGTCCTTCTCCGTCGTGCCCGGCTTCACCCAGACGTGCGACGTCGCGAGGATCCCGCGCACGAGCTCGATCGCGTGGCACGTGAGGCCTGCGCGTAGCCCCGTCTCCTGGAGGATCTCCGCCTCGTGGCGGTGCCCCGTCGGGGCGTAGGCGCGCACGACGTCGCGGCGCTCCGGGTGATGCGTAGCGGCGCTGTGCTCCGCGCCCGCCGCAGAGGAGCCGACCTTGGCGTCGACGATGACAGGCGCGCCCTCGGCGAGGAGACCGGAGCGCGCGAGCGGCGCGAGCGAAAGGATCGAGGTGGTCGCGATGCAACCCGCGCCCGAGACGAGGCGCGCGCCCTTGATCTCCTCGCGGTGGAGCTCGGCGATGCCATACGCGCGGCTCGCGAGAAGCTCGGGGTGCGGGTGCTGCCAGCCCGAGTAATATCGCGCGTACTTCGACACGTCGCGCAGGCGGAAGTCGGCGCTGAGGTCGAAGACGCGCTCCGCGGTCTTCATGTAGCTCGTGATGAGAGGCGCGCTCGTGCCGTGCGGGCCCGCGAGGAAGACCGCGTCCACGTTCTTCGTGAGCGCGTCCTCGTGGCGGTGGAACGTGAGGTCCGAGGAGCGCAGGTTCGGGTGCACTTCCTTGACCTTTCGCCCGGCGAACTTGTTGCTCGTGACGTAGGCGACCTCGATCTCGGGGTGGCGGAGCGCGAGCCTAAGGAGCTCGCCGCCGCCGTAGCCGGAGGCGCCGACGATGCCGACCCGGAGGCTCATGCAGCGCACCCCGAAACAACGCGAACCCGTGTACCCGCGGACTGCGCGAAGGCGGGTTCGCGGGTTCGCGTTGTTCCGCAGACGACAGAGATCATGGTGTTCGCCCCTTGGCCACTTCCACCACATGCTCGATGATCGCCCCCGGAATGTCCACTCCGGTGGGCAAGACGCTGTTCTTGAACTCCATCGTGTGGTTGACCTCGTGGCACGTCAGGCCGTTCCCGGTCTCCATGATGTCCATCGCAAGCACGCCGCCGCCCACCGCGCGCGCCGCCTTCGCGCAGATCTCCGTGATCTCGCTCGTGACGGGACAGTTCGAGGCGCGTCCGCCCTGCGCGGTGTTCGTGATGAAGTGCTGGTCGTTCGTGCGGTAGATCGCCGCCACCACGCGGTCGCCGACCCAGAACGCGCGGATGTCGCGGCCGGGCTTGTCGACGAACTCCTGCGCGTACGTGATGCCGTGCTGCGGGCCGCCGAGCACGCGCTTGTGTTCGAGCAGGGCGCCCGCCGTCTCGCGGTCGTTGGCGCGCGCGATGAGGCGGCCCCAGCTTCCGACGACCGGCTTCAGGACCGCGGGATACCGAGCCGCTTCGACCGCCCGCATCGAGGACGCCTCCTCGAAGGCGAGGTACGTGCGAGGCGTCGGGACGCCGTGCTTCGCGAGCAGGAGGCTCGTCAAGGCCTTGTCGCCGCAGTTGACGAGCACGCGGTGCGGGTTCACGCAGCGCATGCCGTACTGCTCCAGCGCCATCGTGACGTAGTGGCTGGTCCAGTAGGAGATGCCGCGCTCCAGGAAGGCGTCGTAGCCAAGGAGCTCCCTGGGCGCCTCGTGGACGGGGAGCACGAGCTCGCGGTCGTCGATGGGCACGAGCTCGACGCCGCGCTGCGCGGCGGCGTCCATCAGCATCTTCTCGTCGTTCCGGATGCGGCTCCAGATGAGCCCGATCTTCACCATGTCAGTTCACCTTCGCGGGCATGGCCCGAACGATATCATGGAGCGCCACGATGTCCTCGTGGATCTTCCTCAGGTCCTCGTCGCTCGCGTCGTTGATGCGACGGCGCTTCACGTACGCGAGCACAGCGTCCACCATCGGCTCCGAGGCGTCGAGCCCCAGCGCCTCCAGCCGGTACTTGACGGTCGGGCGGCCCGCCATCTTGTCGACGACGAGGCGTCGCGTGCGCCCGACGAGCTCGGCGGGGATGCTCTCGTAGTGCTGCGGGTTCATGAGGACCGCCGCCACGTGCAGTCCCGCGTTGTGCGTGAAGGCGTTGGCCCCGACGATCGGCGCCTGACGCCATGTCGGAACGCGGCTGTACTTTTCGACGACCTCGGAGAGCTCGGGGAGCTGCTCCAGCCTCCACGGGTTCTCCGCGCCTCCGCGCAGCTTGAACGCGACGGCGGTCTCCGCGAGCGGCGCGATGCCGGTGCGCTCGCCGAGGCCGTTCACGGTCACGTCGACGACCTCCGCGCCCGCCTCCACGGCGGCGTAGGAGTTCGCGACGGCCATCCCGAGGTCGTTGTGGCAGTGGACGCCGACCGCCGTCCGGCGCGGCAGCGCCTCGCGCAGCTGCGCGACGAACCGGAACATGTTCGTGGGCGTCATGTATCCGGTCGTGTCGGCGACGCCGATGCGATCCGCGCCCGCCTCCGAGGCGGCCTGCGCGATGCGGATCACCTTGGCGAGGTCGCTGCGTACGGTGTCTTCGGGCGTGTATCGGACGCGGAGGCCGTGCGACTTCGCGTAGGACACGCAATCCTGGATGAGCGAGATCGCCTGGTCGATGTCCTTGCGGAACGTGTCCTCGAGCCTCTTGTCCGCGACGCTGAAGAAGATGCCGACCCAGTCGGCGTCCGTCTTCAGGACCTGGTCGATGTCGCTTTTCATGGCGCGCGAGTGCGCCACGATCTCCGCGCGCAGCCCCATGCGCGCGATGTCGGCGACGCCGCGCGCGATCTCGGGGGAGACGGCGGGGTGGCCGGCTTCGATGAAGTCGACGCCGAAGGCGTCGAGGCGTCGCGCGATCTCGAGCTTCTGCTCGTGCGTGAAGTCGACGCCTGGCGTCTGTTCCCCTTCGCGGAGAGTGCTATCAAGGAGCTTGACGTTCATGGAGGACACCTTGTGGTCACCAAACTCGCCCTCAGGCGAGTTTGCGAGTTATCATTCGCCCCAGTCTTCGGCGACTTCGGGGGCGGGTTGGAGGGCGATGGGGTTGAGGCCGCGGACTTCGTACTCGATGCCGCAGTCGGGGCAGTCGATGATCTCGCCGACGATGGGGTTGGCGAGGCGGATGTCCGCACCGCAATCGTTGCATTCCGTCATGTTGTGCACCTTTTGCAGCGTTTTCCGCAGTTGTGCCCGCGGTTATCGCTTACGTTGTCTCGGAATCCGTGGGTCCTATTTGGTTGTTCGCCTGGTCGGGTTCGGGATTCTGGCTTTGGGTCGCCCGGTTGGGGGCTTTTTTTGTTGTCTAGCTCTGCGTTCGTTGGATTCGGTCAACGACCGGGAACCCTTTTGGAAGGCCGACCCAGGGGGTGAGTCGGGTGACCGATCTCGTTTCGCGGCGGGTTGGGCAGGTTCACGTGTCGTCGGGGCGCGCGCCGGTGTCTGCGGTGTTGCCGTGGGGGCTTGCGCCTGCGGGCGAGCGGGGTCGCGCGTTCCGTATCCGGCATCGGGCGCTTCCGCCGTTCGAATGGGAGCTTCAGCTCTCGGGTGTTTCGGGGGATCTGATCCTTTCTCTTCCGCGTGGGCTTCCTTGGGCGCAAGGGGAGTCGCGTGTGGCGGAGCGCGTGGCTTCGCCCGAGGCGGCCGCGCAGGCGCCTGTGTGGGACGAGGGTGCGTACCGGACGCAGGAGGCGGACGAGGCGCGTGCGGTGGTGCTTCTGGAGGGTGCTCGGGTGCGTGGTCGCTATGCGTTGGAGGCGAACGGGCAAAAGGTCACGCTCCGTCGGCTCGACGAGGCGTCGGTGCGTCCGTTCCCGGATCGTATCCTGCCGATGCTGGCGCATGCTGCGCCGTATCCCGAGCGGGAGGAGGAGTACGCTTTCGAGCCCAAGTGGGATGGCGTGCGCGGCCTCGCGTACATCGATCGTGGTCGGTTGACGCTGCGCTCGCGCAACCTCAATGACATCACCGCGCAGTACCCGGAGCTGCGAGCGCTCGCCCAGAAGTATGCGGACCGGCAGCTCGTGCTCGATGGGGAGATCGTGGCTCCGGACGAGTCGGGGCGCGCGAGTTTTCAGCGTCTCCAGAATCGCCTTGGCGTCGTGCAGCGGGGGCTCGCGCAGAAGCGTTCGGAGGAGCATCCGATCGTGTACGTCGTGTTCGACGTGCTCTACGTCGACGGGCATGACGTGTCCGCGTTCCCGTACGAGGAGCGTCGCGCCCTGCTCGAATCGTTGGAGCTCCACGGGCCTTCCTGGCGCCTTGCTCCGATGCGCGTGGGCGAGGGGCGCGACCTGCTTGCGATGTCCGAGTGGGAAGGGGTGGTCGCCAAGCGCCTCGGGAGCGCGTACGAGCCGGGCGCGAGGAGCCGCGCGTGGATCAAGATCAAGCGACAGAAGCGGCAGGAGCTCGTGATCGGCGGATGGAGCGCGGGTCGTGGCTCGCGCGCGGGGAGCATCGGGTCCCTGCTCGTCGGCTACTACGAGCCTGATGCGGGCGACGTCCCGAGGTTCCACTACGCGGGGAGCGTCGGGACTGGCTTCACGCAGAAGACGCTCGACGGCCTCCAGCGGCTGCTGCTGCCCGACGTCCGGTCCACGAGCCCGTTCCACGAGCGGGTGGACAAGAAGGGCGTCACCTTCGTGGAGCCGCGCTACGTCGCGGAGTTCGAGTTCACGGAGTGGACCTCCGACGGGAAGCTCCGTCATCCCTCTTACAAGGGTCTCCGCGAAGACAAGGACCCGCGCCAGGTCGCGCGGGAGGAGATGTGATATCATGCCAAGAGCCATCTGGAGCGGCGCGCTGAGCTTCGGTCTCGTGAACGTCCCCGTCAAGGTCGTGACGGCGGTCTCGCAGAAGGAGGTGCGGTTCAACCAGCTCCACGAGAAGGACGGTGGCCGCGTCGAGATGAAACGCTTCTGCACGGCGGGGGACCACGAGGTCCCGTACGACGAGATCGTGAAGGGGTTCAAGATCGGCGGCGACGAGTACGTGACCATGACGAAGGACGAGGTCGAGCAGCTCGCGCCCAAGAAGGGGGAGACGATCGACATCGAGGACTTCGTGGACATCGCGGAGCTCGATCCGATCTACTTCGAGAAGCCGTACTACCTGATCCCCGACAAGGGGGGCGCCAAGGCGTATCGCCTGCTGCACGAGGCGATGGAGAAGAGCGGTCGCGTCGCCATCGCGCGCGTCGTCATGCGGCAGCGCGAGCACCTTGTCGTGGTGCGCCCGATCGGCGAGGCGCTCACGATGACTACGCTCAACTACCACGACGAGATCATCCCTGTCGACACGTTGGAGCTTCCCGCGAAGACGAAGGTCCCGGCGAAGGAGATCGAGATGGCGGAGAAGCTCATCGACGCTCTCACCACAAGCTTCGACCCCGAGAAGTACACGGACGTCTTCCGCGAGCAGGTGCTCGCGCTCATCGAAGCGAAGGCCGAGGGCAAGGAGATCGTCGCGCCGCCGGCGCCCAAGCACGAGAAGAAGACGAAGGACCTCGTGGACGCGCTCCAGGCGAGCCTCGACGCCGCGTCGAAGAAGCGCGCGCACGGCTCGACGAGGGCACACGCGTGAAAGGTCGAAGCGCGGTCGTATCGATCGATGGGAAGGAGCTGAAGCTCAGCAACCTGGACAAGGTGCTCTGGCCCAAGGCCGGATTCACGAAGGCGCACGTCATCGAGTATTACAGCAAGGTCGCGCCGGTCCTCCTCCCGCACCTGCGCGAGCGCGCGCTGACGCTCAAGCGATATCCGGACGGCGTCGAGGGGAACTTCTTCTACGAGAAGTCCTGCCCCGCCTACGCTCCCTCCTGGGTGAAGCGCGCAGGCGTCTACAGCGAGACGCGCGGGGAGGACATCAACTTCTGCGTCGTCGACGACGTCGCGTCCCTCGTATGGCTCGCGAACCTTGCCGACCTCGAGCTCCACACGTACCTCTCGAAGGCTCGGGATCCCATGATGCCCACGGCCATGGTCTTCGACCTGGACCCGGGACCGGGAACGGACGTCGTCGACTGCGCGAAGGTCGCGATCCTGATCCGCGACATGCTGAAGGACCTGGGCCTCGAAAGCTTCGCGAAGACGTCCGGCTCGAAGGGCATGCAGTTCTACGTTCCGCTCAACACGCCCGTGAGCTACGAGGAGACGAAGCCGCTCGCGCGGGCCCTGGGAGAGATCCTGGAGCGCGAGCGTCCCGACGAGGTGACGACCAACATGAAGAAGAGCGAGCGCGAGGGTCGCATCTTCATCGACTGGTCGCAGAACGACGACCACAAGACGACCGTCTGCGTCTACTCGCTGCGCGCGAGGGACCAGCCGACCGTCTCGACGCCGCTCACGTGGAAGGAGGTCGAGAAGATCGCCACCTCAGGCGACGCGGCGCTTGCCCGCTTCCTGCCGGACGAGGTGCTGGCTCGCGTGAAGAAGCATGGAGACCTGTTCGAGCCCGTGCTGACCCTGGAGCAGACGCTGCCTGCTCTCGTCTGAGCGCACCACGCCGCTCGCGTGCGATTCAAGTGCAGAAGCGCTCCCGATAGGCTTCGATGGTGCACTCCTTCTCCTCCGGCGCGTGCCTGGACCTCGGAGCCTTCGACCCGGCGCGCGACGACTGCGGCGTCGCTCACCACGTCGAGCGCTCGCAGAAGGTCCTCTCTTGGGTCGTCCTCATGGAGGACCGGCAGCCGGTCTTCTTCCACGGCTACCTCGGCTTCGACCCCGACGCGCCGGTGCCGCTCAACCGGCACGGTCCGCGCGCGGACGCGTGGCGCCAGAAGGACGTGAAGCGCCTCGTGGACTCGTTCCACGCCCACGGCGTCAAGGTGCTCTTTGGCTACTGGACGCACGAGTGCTCCTTCGTCGACGAGCGCCACCCCGAGCTCGTGATGCGCGAGGCCACGGGCGAGCTCTGGCAGGATCTCACGCAGATGAACGCCGACTTCAACCCGCTGCGCCGGATGCGCGCGGATGCCGACCACGGCGTGCGCGAGGGCGAGCGGTATGCGACGTGGTCCGCACGGCGCTACGCGCAGCTCGCGCGCGACTTCGGCTTCGACGGGCTCTTCCTGGGAGACGGCGCGATGGGCTTCCGTCGCCACGGCCAGGACTGGAAGGACCTGCGCCATCTCGACTACCACGAGGAGTGGGTGGCCGAGTTCGCCGCCGATGTCCGGTGCGCTCGCCACGAGGGATGCGCCCTTGCGCGACCAGGCGCATCCACGCCCGAGCACGCGCAGGACATCCACGCATCGCACTGGGAGGAGTGGGTCGCCTTCAACACGGAGCGCTGGACCGACTACTACCGCACGATGGCCGAGGCGGTGCACGCGACAGGCGGGCTCCTCGCGGCGTACAACTGCATGAACTACGATCCAGCCCTCGCGCGCCAGCACGGCGTCGACTACCGCGGGATCGCCGAGGCGGGCCTCGACATCCTCGTCTTCCAGGCGTACGACTACGCATGGGGCCCGCTTGGCCCCTTCGGCTTCCTGAACATCGCGCGCAAGGACCTCGAGACGAACCTGCAGACGCTGCTGCGCACCCGCGCGCACGTCGGCTTCGACACGAGGATGCAGATCGTCGTCACGGTGGAGACCGAGGACGAGGTCGAGACGTGGAACGCGCCCGTTCCGCATACGCTGGGCGAGCTCTACCACTACGGGAACGCGCTCGCGCACGATGGTCGCCAGTGGCGCCGCGCGGCCGACGGCGCCTTCGTCGTGTGGGGCAACAGCGTCGCGGCGCCCGAGTGGCGCGCCCTCGCGGCCGCCTTCGCGGCGCTCGCCGCCACGCCGCACGCTCCCCGCGCCGCGCTCCTGTGGGACGAGTCGGAGATCGAGCGCGTCGTGGCGGCCGGAACGCCCAGCGCGAAGGACCCCGACGTCCTCTACGCGCACCTCGACGGGCCGGGCGAGGACGCGCGCCCCGACCTGCGCGCCTCGGCCATCATGTCCGCGAAAGCCGCGCGAGAGGCGGGCCATCCTCCAGCGCCGGTGCAGCGAGCGGGGTGAGCGGCCCGCCCGGGCGCGCGGCGAGGAGCTGCGCGAGCCCGACGAGCGTGCCCGCGCCTCGCGCGACGTTCTTCGCTGCGTCGACCGCGGCCATGCGCGCCACTTCGCGCCGTTCGCCATCCACCGCGCGCACGCTTTCCCGGATGTCGCGCGTCGAGCGCGCCGCGATGCCGGCGAGCGCCGCGCCGGCGACCCACGGCGCGCGCCTCATCACGGCCGCGGTGGCCGCCGCCAGAGGCGCGGAGCGCCCGAGCGCCGAGCCGAAGCCGGTGAGCGCGGCGCGCGCGCCAGGCCCCATGCGCCCGGCGCGCCATGCGCGACCGAGGGCGCGCGCGTGCGCGGGCACGTCGCGGCGCGCGTACCAGTACTGCTTGCGCAGGTAGACGCCGAGCCCGGCCGCAAGCTCCGGCGGCGCGTGGAGGACGATCGCGTCGGGCACGTGGACGATCCGATATCCCCCGTCGAGCATGCGCCACGCGAGATCGTAGTCCTCCGCGCACTGGAGCGACGCGTCGAACCCGCCTATCTGCAGGAGCGCCTCGCGCCGGTAGGCCACGTTGCTCGTGATGTATCCGCGGTAGCGCAGGCGCGCGTCGTTGTCCTCGATCCGCCCGAGGAGCGTCGCTCGCGGCAGGCGCAGCCCCCCCGCCGCGCCCGCGACCTCCGGGTCGTCGAACGCCACGGCGAGGCGCGCGAGCCAGTCGAAGCGGGGGATGCAGTCCGCGTCGGTGAAGGCGACGATGTCGCCGCGCGCGGCGGCGATGCCGAGGTTCCGCGCGGCCGCCGGGCCCCCGCCTTCGTCCCGGACCACGCGGGCGCCCCGCCGTCGGGCGAGCTCGGCGGAGCCGTCGCTGGAGCATCCGTCCACGACCACGATCTCGAGTTCGCGCCAGTCCTGCGCGTCGAGCGCGTCTAGCGTCGCCGAGAGCGTCGCCGCTTCGTTCCGGCACGCGATCACGACGGAGATCGTCATCGCGCCGCCTCCAGGGCAGGGATCCAGCATCCTTCGATCCAGTCCGCGAGCCCTTCGCCTCCGTACTGCGATGGGACGTGGGCGGCGATCGCCTTCAGCTCCGGCACGGCGTTGCCGACGGCGACGCGGTAGCCGACGGACGCAAGCAGGGGCACGTCGTTCTCGCCGTCGCCCGCGGCGGCCGCGTGCTCGGGCGCCACGCCGAGCGCATCGAGCGCCGCGAGGACGCCCAGCGCCTTGTCGACGCCACGCGGCAGCACCATCACGCGATCGCGGTTGCGGATGAGCGTCGCGTCGATGCCTGCCTGCACGAGCGTCGCGCGCAGGAGCTCCTCGTGCTCGACGTCGGCGCTCGCCAGGACCTCGCCGCGCTCGAGCGGGACGGCGAGCCGCGCGAGCGCGCCCTGCACGTCGACGGAGGGACCCAGCCGGCGCGGCGCCCCTTGGGGCAAGAGCAGGATGGCGCCGTTCTCGGCGACGATCGCGTCGGCGACGTGCCCGACGTGGCTTCGCAGGAAGGGAAGGTCGCGGCCGCTCACGACGACGACGCGGCCGCCTGCCGCGCGCGCGCGAGCGAGGGCGTCGAGGACGCGAGGGACGAGGACGAGGTCCGCATCCGTGAGCGTGCGGTCGAGGTCGGTGGCGAGCGCCCGCACCGCGGCGGCCGAAGGGGGTGAGGGTCCGGATGCGTCCGTCGGCGCGCGCAGGACCTCAGGCGAGGGCAAGCGCGCGCTCCCCCAGCACCTCTTCGAAGACGGCCTCGAGCGCGCGCTGGCCGGTCTCGATGGTGGCGGCGGCGCTCGTGCGGAGGCCTGCGCGCCCCATCTCCCGGGCCGCGTCCGGGTCGCTGAGCATCGCGACGAGGGCGTCGGCGAGCCGCTGCACGTCGCCGCAATCGACGCTCGCCCCGTTCACGCCTTCCTCGATGAGCTCGGAGACGCCCGCGCGGTCGCTCACGACGACCGGCTTGCCGTTGCGCCACGCCTCGATCGCGGCGAGGCCGAACCCTTCGCGCGTGCTCGGGAGGGCGAACACCTCGCAGGCATCGTAGGCGGCGGCGAGGGGCTCGTCCCCCAGGTGCCCGGTGAACGTGACGCGCTCAGCTACGCCGAGTCGCTTCGCGAGCGCCTCGAGGCTCGCGCGCCATTCCTTCCCCTTGTCGAGGCCGAGCCCGCCACGCTTGGACGAGCTGAAGCTGCCGTTGCCCACGAGGACGAGGCGCGCGTCGGGCTGCTTGGCCAGGATCCGCGGCATCGCCTCGACGAGGCGATCCTGCCCCTTCATCGGATCCATGCGACCGACGTTCAGGATCAGGCGGTCCCGCTCGCCGATGCCGAAGCGGTCGCGGAACTCGCCCGTGAGACCGGCCTGCGCGCGCGGGTAGCTCGCCGGGTCGATGAACGGATGGATGACGTCGATGCGCCCCTCGAGGCCGGCGGCGCGCAGGTTCTGCGCGTATCGGCGCGTGCTCACGACCACAGCGTCGTAGCGGTTCAGATGGGCGACGAAGTAGTCGGCCCAGCCGGAAGGAAGGACGCTCGGGAACGGAGTATGGAGGTGGAACACCTTGGGCACGTCGCGCCCCTTCCAGGCCGCGGCGACGCCCAGCTGCTGGAAGTCGTGGATGTAGAGCGCATCGAGGCCGCCGAGGCGCTCGGACGCTTCCGTGAGCTTCTGCGCGGTCTGCGCCTGGTAGGCGTCGAACGCGTTCCACGCGTCCTCGGGGATCCCTCCCTCGCCATGCGGGACGGGCGTCGAGGGGTTCGAGTTGAGGAGCTCCCACATGCGCTCCTTCACGAGGGCGTAGCCCCGCTTGTCCGCCTCGGGAAGCGACACGAAGGAGAGGTCGAGCCCGTCATGGTGAAGGACCTGCTCGTCCCCCTCGCCCCCCATCGCGATCCATTCCGCAGCCGCGATCCGGCCGCTTGCCTGCCATCGCTGCAGCAGCGGCACGAGCATGCGGACCACGCCGCCGGTCGTCTGCTTGGCTTCTCCATCCACGAAGCGCAGGAGCGGGGTCTGCGTGTTGACAGCAAGCCGCGTTCCCGAGAACGTCTCCATCGGCCGCAGGGTGCGCGCGGCACGCCTGAGCCTTTCTGGCTCAACCGTGGATGGGCGCCACACGGAAAACGGGTATACGTGGGGTCGTCGCACGACCGTCCGTGCTTGGTGCGCTTGCGATGCGTCCGCCCGCGCAGTACCTCCCGATCGGTGACTATGGCGCCATCGGCGACGGCCGCAGCCTCGCGCTCGTCTCGCGCGCAGGCGGCATCGACTGGTGGTCGCCTGGCCGATTCGATGCGCCAAGCGTCTTTGGCGCGATCCTCGACGACGAGCGCGGGGGTCGCTTCCGCATCCATGCGCCCGCGAGCGTCCGCAGCGTACAGCGCTACGTGCCCGACACGAACGTCCTTGAGACCGAGCACGTGACGCCGACCGGTCGCGTCGTCGTCCGGGACCTTCTCGCCTTCGAGGAGGACGCGGGCAGCGACTCAGTCCTCGTACGCACCGTGGTCGGGATGGAAGGGTCCGTCGACATGCGCGCCGAGTTCGCGCCCCGCTTCCAGTACGGCCGCGTCCACCCGCGCTTCAGCGTCGCTCCGCCAGGGCTCCTCGCGAGCGGCGCCGGTGAGATCATCCTCCTCGCAGCGCCGCTCGCGTGGGCGCGCACCGCGCGCGGCGTGCGCAGCGCCGACTTCACGCTCCGGGCCGGAGAAGAGGCGCGCTTCCTCCTGCGGCACGCGCACTTCGCCTCGCCCGTCCCGTTCGCGGCGCCGCTCCCGCGCGACCCTGCAAAGATCGAGCGCGCCACCATCGACCGATGGCGCGCGTGGTCCGGGCTCACGCGGGCGCACGGCACCGACGCGCCGCTCGTGCGGCGGAGCGCGCTCGCGTTGAAGCTCCTCCAGTTCCGTCGCAACGGCGCGTTCGTCGCCGCCGGGACGACGTCGCTCCCGGAGTCCGTGGGCGGCATCCGCAACTGGGATTACCGTTTCACGTGGCTGCGCGATGGCGCGATCGCCGCGCGAGCGCTGCACGAGGTCGGGCACACGGAGGAATCGGATGCGTTCGTCGCGTGGCTCCTCGCGACCCTGGGCGAGCGCGCGGACGATCTGCGCATCATGTACACGCTCTCGGGCTCGGCGGAGCTTCCCGAGCGGGAGCTCGCGCACCTCGAGGGCTATCGCAAGAGCGCGCCGGTGCGCGTTGGGAACGGCGCAGCGCACCAGCGCCAGCTCGACGTCTACGGCGAGCTTGTCGAATACCTGCATGCCGTGCGCGCCTCGAGCGCCGACCGAGCGGCCTGGCCGCTCGTGCGCGGGATCGCGACGTGGGTCGCCGCGCATTGGCGTGAGCCCGACCAGGGGATCTGGGAGATGCGCGCCGAGCCCCGGCATTTCGTGCTCAGCAAGGCGATGGCATGGGCCGCTCTGGACCGCGCCGCGCGCTTCGCGGGGGACCTCGGCGAGCCCGTGCCGACCGCATGGCGCGAAGAGGCGCAGGCCATCCGCGCGGAGACGCTCGCCCGCGGATACGATGAGCAGAAAGGCGCGTTCGTGCAGGCCTTCGACTGCCCGCACCTCGACGCGTCGAACCTGCTCCTGCCGATGATCGGATTCATCGACGCGGACGATCCGCGGATGCGCTCGACCGTCGATCGCACGATCGAGGGGCTCACGGTCGACGGCCTCGTGTACCGCTATCTCAACGACGATGGCCTCGCCGGCGGAGAGGCGACGTTCGCCTACTGCACGTTCTGGCTCGTCGAAGTGCTCGCGATGCAGGGGCGCGTGCGCGACGCGCGCGCAATCTTCGACCGCATCGCGGCGCGCGCGACGAGCTTGGGCCTCTACGCCGAGGAGATCGATGCCGCGAACGGCGAGCACCTGGGGAACTTCCCCCAGGCCTTCCCGCACGCGGGGCTCATCCAGGCCGCGCGTGCGCTCGCACGTGCCGAGGCTCGCACGTAGGCGAAAGGTGCAGGTGTCATGAGGCGCTGAAGGGCTCCCGTCGCCTCGTCACGCCTCGTCACGCCTCGTCACGCTCGTCGCACGTCGGGAGATCCACCTGGCGACCACGTCCTCGTGCCCGCGCGCATAGTCCTCGTCGCGTAGCGTCACCGGGTCGTGGAACGCGAGCTCACGATACCAGGCAGGCCTCTCGACAAGCGTGTCTGAGGGCAGGCGCGCCTCGTAGAACAGCCACAGATCGTAGTGCTCGCCCAGGTGCGGAAAACGCTTAGGCGTGTACTGGTCGCTCTCCATGCCCGCTTCGACGACGGCGGCGTGCGGGATGCCCAGCACCTGCTCCATCACGCGCCGCGCGCCATCCACGGGCGCTTCGCCGAACTTGAGGTGGCTCGCCGGAAGCGTCCATCCCCGCCCGTGCGTCTGGTAGCGGCCCGGGTCGAGGCCAGTGAGCCGCGTCCACGCGGGATCGTCGGCGTATTTTCCCAGGAGAAGCCGATCCCCCTTCGTGACGAAGAGGAAAACGCTCACGCACATGCCGTTCGCGGGGAGCTGCCAGAATCCGGACGGGGGACCGTCCTTGCCCAACCACAGGAAGGGACCTTCGCCAGGCATCGAGACAGGATCGGCGGGGGAACTGTCAAGCTTCCGTATGCATCGTACCTGGCATGACCAAGTACCCACCTGGGTGGCACGTGGACGAGCATGGGAAGCGCGTGTCCATCGCCGTGAAGGCGCGCGACTTCCTGGACGCGCTCGACCTCTTCCAGGAGATCGGCGACGTGGCCGAGGAGCTGGAGCACCACCCCGACCTCCATCTGGAAGGGTGGAACCGTGTCCGCATCGAATCGTATAGCCACGACGTCGGACACCTGACGGAGCGGGACGAAGGCCTCGTTGCGAAGGTGCACGACATCCTTCTCTCGCGAGGGATGGTCAAGGCTCCCTGACCCCCGCGGGGAAAACGGGCTAAGCTTAAGCGGAGCCTCGCCGCGAGCAGGCGGCGTGTGCGGGCCTTCCGTCGTCTTCGACTGGATCGTCCTGGACATCGCGTACGTCATGGTCCTCGTGGGCGGCTCCATGGTGCTTCGGGCCAGGATCGCCCCGGTGGGCGCGTGGATCGCCTTCGGTCTCCTGAGCGTCCTCCTGGGCGGGTCCCTTTTCAGCATGACCTACCACACGCAGGCTGCGGCGTCCGCGCTCGCGGCGCAGGCGGACACCGCGGCGATGCTCGCCGCCTGCTGATCCCTTACGGTCCCACGTCCTCGTAGTGGATGCAGCGCGTACGCCGGCCGTCGGGGCGCCGCCGCATGTCCATGCCTGCGGGCGGGTCGAAGCGCGCGCGGATCTGCGGCCCGACGCGAGCGATGTCCTCGATCGCGTCCCACACGACCGGACGCTCCTGCGTCACGGCCTCCCTGAGAACGCCCTCGTCCGCGTCCGGGGAAAGGGGGCCGACCAGCACATCCGCGCCTTCGAGCTTCCACGTGAGCGGCGCGCCGAACGAGGCGACGAAGCGCCGTCGCGCGTCGGCGCCCGCGTGCACAAGGCGCGCCTCGGCCGCGTCGCGCAGGTCGGCGCCCGTGTGCCCGCACAGCGGCGTCGCGACGGGGCAGCGCGGGTGGAACCGGCAGCCCGCGGGCGGGTGCACGGCGTCGGGCACCTCGCCTTTCGCGATCGCTTCCATGCGGCGCGCCTGCGGATCCGGCTGGGGGATCGCCTTCACGAGCGCCTGCGAATACGGATGCTCGGGCGCGGCGAGGATCCGTTTCGCGTCGCCGACCTCGACGACCTGCCCGAGGTACATGATGGCGATCCGGTCGCAGAGGAATTTCGCGGTCGCGAGGTCGTGCGTGATGAAGACGAGCGTCAAGTCGTACTTCTGCTTGAGCTCGATCAGGAGCTCGAGCACCCGCGCGCGGACGCTCATGTCGAGCATGCTCACGGGCTCGTCCGCGACGAGGAAGCGCGGCTTCGTCGCGATGGCGCGGGCGATCACGACGCGCTGCTTCTGGCCGCCCGAAAGCTCGGCGGGGCGCTTGTCGAAGAAGCGCTTTGCAGGCGAGAGGCCGACCTCCTCGAGGAGCTCCGCCGCGCGCACGCGCGCCTGGGGCCAGCGCGCGAGCCCGTGCACGACGAGCGGGTGCGCGACGGCGTCGCCCACGCTCATCGCAGGGTTCAGCGAGGCGTGCGGGTCCTGAAAGACGAGCTGCATGCGCTGCCGTAGCGGCCGCATGTCGCGCTCCGAGAGCGCGCTGATGTCCTTGCCCTCGAAGAGGAGCTGGCCGGACGTGGGATCCACGAGGCGCAGAAGGAGGCGCCCGAGCGTCGTCTTCCCGCAGCCGCTCTCGCCGACGAGCCCGAACGTCTCGCCCTGCATGATGTCGAGCGAGACGCCGTCCACGGCGTGCACGACGTCGTGACCGCGGCCGAACGCGCGCTGCAGGAAGCTCTTGTTCACGGCGAAGTGCTTCGTGAGGTCGCGCGCGGAGAGGAGCGGCTCGCTCACAGCTTCGCCCCCCACTCTTCGCGCGCGGCCTGCGGCACGGGCTCGACGCCCGGGAACCAGCAGAGCGCGCCCAGCGCGCGCGGAGGGCGCTTCGATGCGCAGATCTCGTGTGCGCGCGGGCAACGCGGGTGGAAGCGGCACGCGGGCGGCGGGTGCGCGAGGTCGGGCGGCGCGCCCGGGATGCTGTGGAGCGCGGTCGTCCCCATGTGGATCGTGCTCGCGAGAAGCCCTTGCGTGTACGGGTGCGCGGGCGCCTCGAAGAGCTGGCGCAGCGGAGCGTCCTCGACGATGTCGCCTGCGTACATCACGACGACGCGGTCCGCGATCTGCGCGACGAGGCCGAGGTTGTGCGTGATGAGGAGCGTCGTCAGGCGACGTTCCGTGGCCAGGCGACGCAGGAGGTCGATGATCTGCGCTTCGACGATCACGTCGAGGCTCGTCGTGGGCTCGTCCGCCACGAGGAACTTCGGGCGCAACATGAGGCCCAAGGCGATCATGATGCGCTGGCGCATGCCGCCGGAGAACTCGTGCGGATAGAGCTCCAGGCGATCGGGCGGCACGCCCACCTCCGCGAGGGCATCCCGCATCCGCTCCCTTGAGGGATCCTCCTTGTGCGTGCGCAGCAGCTCGGCGAAGTGCTGTTCCACCGTCTGCAGCGGGTCCAGTCGCGTCATCGGGTCCTGGAAGACGAGCGCGAGCTCGCGCCCGTGCAGCAGGCGGCGCTCCCGCGGCGGGATCCCGTACAGGGAGCGTCCGCCATAGAGGACCTCGCCCCCGATGCGCGCTTCCTTCCCCGTGAGCCCGAGGAGCGCGCGCCCCAGCGTGGACTTCCCGCAGCCGCTCTCTCCGACGAGCGCGACCGTCTCGCCTTCGCGGATCGTGAGGTCGACGCCGTTCACGGCGACCACGCCATCGTAGTCGACGACGAGGTTCCGAGCCTCGATGAGCGCGCTCATCGTCCCTTCTCCTTGAGCAACGGATTCCAGATGTCGTTGATCGCTTCGCCCAGCAAGGTCACGCCGAGCACGAGGAGCACGATCATGAGCCCGGGGAAGACGGAGGTCCACCAGATCGGCGGCGAGAGCCCGATCTCGCTCGCGGCGCGCGAGAGGTTGTAGCCCCATTCCGGAGTGGGCGGCGGCAGCCCGTAGCCGAGGAAGCCCAGCGCCGCGAGCGTGAGGATCGCGTCGGCCGCGTTCAGCGTGAGGATGATCGGGACGCTCTGCA
Source organism: Thermoplasmatota archaeon (assembly GCA_035526585.1). Classification (GTDB taxonomy): domain Archaea; phylum Thermoplasmatota; class SW-10-69-26; order JACQPN01; family JAJPHT01; genus JAJPHT01. Next base: position 24,039 of record DATLCC010000104.1, read on the forward strand.
CGACGTTGAAGAAGACGTAGCGACCGACGATCGTGCGCGGCTTCGCGCCGATGGCGCGCGCGGCCTCGACGTAGGGCTCCTCCTTCACCGCGACGACGTGGTTGCGGATGACGCGGAAGTATTGGGGGATGTAGACGACGCTGATGCTCATCGCGACGGCGAGGACGGGCGCGAGGTCTTCGAGCCCGAGAGGCTCGAAGAAGCGCTGCGGGCGCACGATGCTCGAGATGATGATCGCGACAAGGAGCCCGGGGAAAGCGTACACGCTGTCCATCGTGAGGACGAGCGCGCGGTCCCATCGGCCTCCCACGTAGCCCGAGAAGAGGCCCAGCGGGACCGCGAGAAGGACCGCGAAGACCGTGCTCACGAGCACGACCTCGAGCGCGATGCGCGCGCCAAAGACGGCCTGGCTCCAGATGTCGAACCCCAGGCGGGACGTGCCGAACGGGTGCGCGAGGGAGGGCGGCTCCCGGCGATCCGCGCTGATCTTCTCGGGGTCCGCCGTCGCGAGGAGCGGCGCGAAGATCGCCACGAGGATGAAGAGGAGCGTGATCGCGAGGCCTGAGACGAAGAGGATCTTCGATTGCGTTCCGGCGTTCTCGCTCCACGGGCGCGCGATGCCCCGCCACGTCGCGCCCAGGTTCACGAGTACCTCACCCGGGGATCCACGGCCGCGTTCAGGAGGTCGATGGCGATCGAGACGAGGATGACGATGCTCCCGATGAAGATCGTGATCCCCTGCACAAGAGGATAGTCGCGGTTCGCGATCGCCCGCGTGAGCTCGCGCGCGATGCCTGGCCAGTTGAACACATTCTCCGTGAGGACGGCGCCGCCAAGGAGGAGGGCGAAGGTGAGGCCGACGATCGTGATCACGGGAATGAGGGCGTTCTTGAGCGCGTGGCGGAAGATCACGTGGCGCTCCGCGACGCCGCGCGCGCGGGCGGCGTCCACGTAGTCCGCGCGCATCGTCTGCAGCATGTTCACGCGCGTGATGCGCACGAAGATGCCGCCGATCACGAGACCCAGCGTCGTCGCGGGCAGCACGAGGTGGCGCGCGTTGTCCCAGAACGCCGCGCCATCCAGCGCGAGGAGGCTATCGAGGCTGTTCATGCCGGTCGTCTCGGCGATCTCTCCGCGGTGGGATCCCCACCCCCAGTGCGCGGGCACGCCGCGGCTCCCGCTGGGGAGCGCCCACGCGTACCCCGCCTCGTGCGGGAGGACGCTGAAGAGGAGGATCGCGATGAGTCCGAGCCAGAACACCGGCGCGCTGTAGATGAGGATCCCGAACAGGCGCGCGAGGAGGTCGAGCCAGCCTCCGCGCTTCGCGCCCGCGAGCGCGCCCAGCACGAGGCCGACGCCGAGCGCGACGGCCATCGCGCCCATCGTGAGCTCAAGCGTCGCGGGGAACGTCGCGCCGATCCGGCTCCACACCGTGACGCCGCGCGCGGTGTACGAGTCGCCAAGGTCGAAGTGCGCGAGCTGCAGCACGTAGTCCACGTATTGCCGCCACATGGGCTTGTCGAACCCGAGGTCGTGCCGGATCCGCTCGATCGTCTCCGGCGGCGCGCCCTGCGGAGCAAGGGCGAGGACGGGGTCGCCTGGCGCCACGTGGAGGAGGAGGAAGACGAACGTGACGAGAATAAGAAGCATGGGGACTGCCAGTAGGACGCGCTGGAGCACGTACGCCGGCAGTCCCCGGGACGCCATACTACTTCGTCAGCGTGTAGTACGGGAACACGTTGGTCGGGGACAGCGTCACGCCGCCCACACCGTCGCGGTACGCCGCCTGCTGCTTGCCGCTGAAGAGCGGCAGCATCGGGTTGTCGGCGGCCGTGGCGTCCTGGATCTGCTGCAGGATCGGGATGCGCTTCGACTGGTCGCTCTCGGCTTGCTCCGCCTTGATGAGCGGCTGGAGGGTCGCGTTGTCGTAGAACGTGCCGAACGACGCAGCGCCACCCTTCGTGAGGAAGGGCGAGATGTAGTCGTCCGTGTCGAGGTAGTCGGGGAACCAGCCGATGAGGAACATGGCGAAGTTCCCCTGGCGGAAGTCCTTCTTGTATTCCGCCCAGGGCTTGCTCTGCAGGGTGACCGTGAAGTAGCCGCTGCTGTCGAGCTGGTCCTTCAGCACGGTCGCGAGGTCGGCCTCCGTGTCGCCGTAGTGGCCATCCGAGTTGAACCACAGGTCGATCGCGAGCTTGTGCGAGGCGCTGTATCCGGCCGCTTCGAGGAGCGTCTTCGCCTTGTCGAGGTTCGGGGAGGCGCCGTACATCGTCTTGTACGATTCCTTCGCCCCCACGAGGCCCGGGACCACGATGCTGTACAGGGGCGTGACGGAGCCGCTGAACACGGCGTCGTTGATGTCCGCTCGGTCCACGATGTACGCGATCGCCTGGCGGACGCGCTGGTCCTCCATCCCGGAGCCCGTCTTGTTCACGTTGAACGCAAGATAGCGCGCAGGAGACGGGCCGGGCTGCTCCGCCGTCTTCACGCCGGCCTTGCCGGCGAGGTCGGTCCACTCATCGGGCGTGAACGTGCGGTACGCGGCGTCGACCTCTCCGTTCTGGAGGGCGGACTTCAGCGCGGCGGAGGTCGAGAAGATCTTGATCGTCACGGTGTCCGTCTTGGGCGTCCGGAAGCCCGAGTAGTTCGGGTTCTTGGTGAGCTTGAGGTACTCGCCCTGGCGGTATTCGCTGAGCTGGTACGGGCCGCTGGAGACGGGGAGGTTCTCCGCGGTCCCGGTGGGCTCGCGGAACGCGGACGTCGTGTACTTGTCCTTCGGGAGCGGCGCGAAGTTGGGGAACACGAGCAGGCTGTTGAAGAACACGCCCGGTTGCTTCAGCTTGATCGTGAGGTGCGTGTCGTCGGGTGCCGTCGAGTTCGCGATGTCGACCCCGGGCGAGTCGTAGATCAGGAACGCGGGACCGCCCTCCACGCCGCCCACCTTGTCGGCATTGCGCTCGAGCGCCCACAGGAAGTCGCCCGCCTTGATCGGCGTCCCGTCGTTGTACTTGAGCCCGCTCTTCAGCGTGAACGAATAGGAAAGACCGTCCGCGGAGATCGTCGGCAGGGCGGTGGCGAGCTCGGGCTGGAGCTCCGCTGCGTCCGGCTTGTTGGCAAGAAGCGTCCCCATCGTGTTCTGCAGGACGTTGATGCTCAGGTACTCGTACGCGTTGCCCGGGTCGAGCGAGGTGATCGTGTCCGTCGTGCCCAGCGTCAGCGACGCCGCGCCCGTCGAGGGCGTGGTCGTGGCGGGCGTCGTGCCGCCCGTGGGCGTGCCTGTAGCCGGCGTCGGAGTGTTGGTGCCGGCGCAGCCGGCGAGCGCGGCGGCGGCGAGGACGGTCGTCAGCAGGAGCGTGAGCGTTCGGCGCATCGAAGGTTCCCGGGCACCGACGAGCGCCCATTGGTATATCATTCTCGGCGACCCCGGGATTTCCCTTCGGTGACCGTTTTACCAGGGCGCGGCTCTGCGGCGGTGTGCCCCGCGTGCGCGTGCTGGTCCCCGCGTCGTTGCGCGCGTACTGGGGCGGCGGCGCGCGGGCGGACGTCGACGCGAAGGAGCTGGGCGACGCGATCCGCGCGCTCGGGCCCCTCGCGACGCGCGTGCTCGACGACACGGGCGAGGTGCGGCCGCACGTGCACCTCTTCGTGAACCAGGTGGCGTCGCGGCGGCTCGACGTCGCGCTCGCCGAAGGGGACATCATCCACATCCTACCGGCCGTCTCGGGAGGTTCCACATGAGCGTCAAGAAAGGTGACACCGTCGTCCTCGCAGGCACCAAGAAAGGTCTCTTCGTCCTCCACAGCCGGGACCGGAAGAAGTGGAAGACGGAAGGCCCGTACTTCGAGGGGCTGGAGGTCTACCACGCCGCCTCGGACGGCAAGAAGCTCTGGACGTCCGTGAACAGCATGCACTGGGGCCCGACCGTGCAGCGGTCGAGCTCGTGGGGCGCGCGCTGGCAGAACGCGAAGGAGCCGCCGCGCTATGAGAAGGACACGGGCCTGAGCGTCGCGCGCGTGTGGAACCTCGCGCCCACAAAGGACGGGACGCTCTACGCCGGCGTCGAGCCCGCGGGCCTCTTCACGAGCGACGACGACGGCGACACCTGGAAGAGCGTCGCGACGTTCAACGAGCAGCCGGGCCGCAAGGATTGGATGCCCGGCGGCGGCGGGCTCTGCATGCACACGATCCTCCCGTATCCTGGCGATGCGAAGCGCATGATCGCGGCCGCGAGCGCCGTGGGCATCTTCGGCACGAAGGATGGCTGGAAGAGCTGGACCATCATGAACGGCGGCATCAACGCGCCGTGGTCCCCCACGAAGGTCTCGCAGGAGGGCGTGCCGGGGACGTGCCCGCACAAGCTCGTGCGCGACGCGAAGGATCCCACGTGGCTCTACATGCAGAACCACGGCGGCGTCTACAAACGCAAGATGGGCGAGGACACGTGGACGCCCATCATGAAGGGGCTTCCCGGCCCGTTCGGCTTCGCGATGGTCGCGCACCCGCACGAGGCGGGCACGGTGTACACGGTGCCGCTGGAGGCGGACGTGAACCGCGTCACGCCGGGCGGCGCGCTCTCGGTCTATCGCACGGACAACGCGGGCAAGTCGTGGAAGCCGCTCACGAAAGGGCTGCCCAAGAAGGGCGCGTTCCTCACGGTGCTGCGCGAAGGCATGGCGACGGACGGGAAGGACCCCGCGGGCCTCTACGTGGGCACGACCGGAGGGCACCTTTTCGCGAGCCGCGACGACGGGAGGTCGTGGGACACGCTCGCGCAGATGCTGCCGCCGATCCTCTCCGTGCAGGCGACCGTCGCGCGCTAGGCGCGCGGACGACATGTGACCACACAGTTCCACGTTCGTCGGGTCGTCCGGGGTGGAAAAGGACGGGACGACCGAACGGACCGAGGCGCCGAGGTGATATCGACTTCGGACGTTCGGGACCCTTCGGCGCTTAAGTCCCTGTCGTGCCTATGGGGCCACAACGCCTCAGGCGCCCGAGGCTTCCACGGGCCCGAGGTCCATCCCGCCCGCCATGTGGAGCAGGAGTGGCGAGACGATGTCGAGCACGGTCTGGAAGCCGGCGGTGAGGGTGGGTTCGTCGCCTGCCAGCACGACCATGCCTTCGTACGTGTCGGCCTGGTGCCAGAAGGGGTAGCTCTGCGGCACGGGCGTGCCGTCGGCCATCACGACGTCGTCCCAGTCGCTCCAGAAGTACGCGGTCGGGATGTCCGCCGCGATGAAGGATGCGCCGTCGGAGCTGCCGCCGCGCGGCTCGCGGAACTCGAGGTTCTCGGCGGGCATGCCGGTCGCGTTCGCGAGCGGCGCGATGTAGCTCTCGAGGTGCGCCGAGTTCTCCCAGCAGATGAGGTGCGCGGGGTGCGGCCAGGTGATGCCGACCATGTCCAGGTCGATCATGCCGTCGATCGTGACCGGGTGGTCGAACGTGCCTTCCGTCACGGCCTGCACGAACGCGGCCGAGCCGATGAGCCCGCGCTCCTCCTGGTCGAACTCGATGAACGCGATCGTGCGGTTCGTGGGCACGTGCGCGAACGCCTCCGCGAGCTTCGTCACGAGGATCGTGCCGCTGCCGTCGTCGTACGTGCCGTACACCGCGCCCTCCGTCACGTCGTAGTGCGCCCCCACGACGATCCAGTGCTCGCGGTCCGCGCCCCACTTGATGCCGATGACGTTCTGACCCTGCATCGGGAGCGGGACCACGCGGAAGACGCTGCTTTCGAAGTCCTGCCGCACGACCTCGAGCCCCGCCGACTCGAACTGCCCCGCGAGATCGTCGCGCGACATCGCGTGCGTCGGCCCGCCGCTCTGGCGGTACGGGTACGCCTCGGAGAACGTCTTCAGGAGCGCAAGCGTCTCCGCGGCATCCACGTGGGGCGCGAGCGCCATCGCGTCCCCGGCTGCCGCGGGCGGCGTCGCGCCGGTGTCGGTCGTGGAGGAGGGGGTCACGCAGCCGGCGACCAGAAGGAGGATCGCGGCGACGGGCAGGAGGCGCATGGGCGCGCCAGGCCCGGGCGGGCTATTTGGCGTTTGTTGCGATGCGCCCATCGAAGGCCGGGCGACAGCGCCTATCCCGCGAGGAGGCGAGGCGAGCGCATGGCCGAAGCGCGCAGCCTCGCCGCCCACACGCCGCCCCCCGCGAGCGGCGCCGCGCGATGCCGCGCGAAGTTCCTGCGCCAGTTCCCGGGCGGCTTTCGCGACGCGACCTACCTCGACTGGGAGCGCGACTACAAGGTCGAGGTCCACAAGGCCTGGGAGCGCGAGCTTGGCAAGGCCGCGTTCCGCGCGCTCCTGGACGACGGAGACTTCCGCGGCGTCGCGACCGACGCGCTACGCATCGAGCAGCGCGCGCGCCATAGCATGCTGTTCTCCTTCGAGAAGATGGCGCTGCGCGACGCCGTCCGCAGCGACGCGGGAGCGCGCCGCTTCGCCGAAGGACTCTACGAGTACCTGCACGGCGGCGGGTCGCTGGAGGCGCGCTTCGTCGCGTGGCGCGACACCGTCGCCGCCCTTCCTCGCCGCCAGACGCGCGTCCTCACGTGGCCCTCGCTCACCGTGTTCGGCTTCCTCGCGCAGCCGAAGGTGCACCTCTTCATCAAGCCCAAGACGATGCGGCGCGCCGCGGAGGCATATGGCGTGGAGCTGCCGTACTCGTCGCGACCCGAATGGGAGACGTACAAGGCGTTCCTCGACCTCGCGATGCGCGTGCGTGGCGACCTGCGCGACCTGCGGCCCCGCGACATGATCGACGCGCAGTCGTTCCTGTGGGTGCAAGGCTCGGACGAGTATTGATCTCATCCGAACGATCTCCTCAAGCGCTCGACGACGGAGGGATCCGCGAGCGTGGTCGCATCCCCGGACGGTCGACCCTCGGCCACGTCGCGCAGCAGGCGTCGCATGATCTTTCCGCTGCGCGTCTTCGGCAGGTCCGGCGTGACGATGACGCGCTCCGGGCGCGCGATCGCGCCGAGCTCCTTCGCCACGTGCTCGCGCAGCTCCTTCTCGCCGACGCTGCTGCCGCTGCGCAGGATGACGTACGCGACGATCGCCTCGCCCTTGATCGGGTCGTGCTTCCCGACGACGGCGGCCTCGGCGACGGCAGGGTGCGAGACGAGCGCGCTCTCCACCTCCATCGTGCCGATGCGGTGGCCCGCGACCTTGATCACGTCGTCCACGCGGCCGAGGATCATGTAGTACCCGCCGTCGCGGCGCGCGCCGTCCTTCGGGAAGTACGAGCCGGGGAAGCGCGACCAGTATTCGCTCTCGAAGCGCGCGGGGTCGCGCCAGAGAGTGCGGAACATCGCGGGCCACGGCGTGCGGAAGACGAGGTAGCCGCCCGCCTTGTCGCCCACGACGGGGTTCCCGTTCTCGTCCACGATGTCGGCGACGAGCCCGGGGAACGGGCGGCCTGCGTATCCGGGGCGCGTGCTATCGATCCCGGGGAGCGTGGTGAGGAGGATCATGCCCGTCTCCGTCTGCCACCACGTGTCGACGATGGGGCAGCGGCCGCCGCCCACGTGCTCGCGGTACCATATCCACGCCTCCGGGTTGATGGGCTCGCCGACCGTGCCGAGGAGGCGGATCGACGAGAGGTCGTGCTTCGCGGGCCACTGCGATCCCCACTGCATGAACGTGCGGATCGCGGTGGGCGCGGTGTAGAAGATCGTGACCTTGTGCTTCGCCGCGATGCGCCAGAAGCGGTCCTTGTCCGGGAAGTCGGGCGCGCCCTCGTACATGAGGACGGTCGCGCCGGTCGAAAGCGGGCCATAGACGACGTAAGAGTGGCCTGTGACCCAGCCGACGTCGGCCGTGCACCAGTAGCTGTCATCCGGCTTGAGGTCCAGGACGAAGCGCGTCGTCGTGTTCACGCCGACCATGTAGCCGCCCGTCGTGTGTAGGACCCCCTTCGGCTTCCCCGTCGTGCCGCTGGTGTAGAGCGTGTAGAGCGGGTCCTCGCTGTCCATGGGCTCCGGCTCGCAGCGCGCGCCCTGCCGCGGGATGATGTCATGCCACCAGACGTCCCTCGGCCCCATGCGGACGGCTTCGCCGCTGCGCTTCCACACGAGGACCTTCTCGACGCTCGGGCATTGCGCGACCGCGTCGTCCACGATCTCCTTGAGCTTCAGCACGTTCCCGCGGCGATAGCTCGCGTCGGCGGTGATCACGAGGCGCGCCTCGGCGTCCTGGATGCGGCTCGCGAGCGCCGTCGCGCTGAAGCCCGCGAAGACGACGCTGTGCACCGCGCCGATGCGCGCGCACGCGAGCATCGCGACGGCGGTCTCGGGCGCCATCGGCATGTAGATCGCCACGCGGTCTCCCTTGCGGACACCGAGCTCCTTCAGCGCGTTCGCGGCCTGGCAGACCTCGCGCAGGAGCTGCGCGTAGGTCAGAGTGCGCGCGTCGCCCGGCTCCCCTTCCCACACGAGCGCGCGCTTGTCGGGCGTGCGCGCGGCGTGCCGGTCGACGCAGCTCACGCTCGCGTTGAGCTTCGCGCGGACGAACCACTGCGCGTGTGGCAGCTTCCAATCGAGCACGCGCTCCCACGGCTTCATCCACTCGACATGCGCCGCTTCCGCCTCCCAGAATCCCTCCGGGTCGCGCGCGGCGCGCTCGTAGATGCCCGGGTCGCGCACGTTCGCCGCCGCGGCGAAGGCGGGGGGCGGCGGGAAGCGGCGCCCCTCGTGCAGCAGCGCGTCGATCGACGGGGGCTCGGGCATCGACACTCAAACGGTGGCCACGTTGCAAACCTCTTTCGCATCGAGGGGGCCTGGCGAGCGCATGCGCGGCGGATGGCTCCTGCTCGTCCTGCTCCTCCCGCTCGCCGCGGCGCAGGAGGCGCCGGTGCCGCTCGTGACCGTCGTCATCGACGCCTTCGAGGCGCCGGTCGCGCCGCTCCAGGCGAGCGCGTCGACGACCGTGCACGCGCGCGCGTCGTGCGCGCTCACCGACACGGTGCGCGGCGTGCCGTTCCGCTTCACCGTCGCCCAGTCGCCCTCGTGGGCGACGACGCTCGTCTCTCCGATCGAGGACTCCCAACCCATCCAGACGTGCGACCAGGGGTGGGTCGAGTCGGAGGCGACGCTCGTCGTCACCGCGAGCGACCAGGCGCCGGCCTTCATGCCAGCGCCCATCGTCGTCGAGGTCGTGGCCGGCAGCGGCTCGAGCACCGCGAGCGGTCGCGGCGCGACGAACGTCAGCGCGTCGTACTTCTCGATCCTCGACGTGCAGCTCCCCGAGAGCATCGCCGTCGTCGCGCCGGGCGAGAGCCATGCGTTCCCGGTGAAGCTCACGAACTTCGGGAACGGCGCGACCCGCGTGCAGATGCGCGTCGCGGACGCGACCGCGGCATGGATGACCGTCAAGCTCCCGCTGGCGGTGACGCTCGACAGCAAGCAGGCCGGCGGCAACGCCATCTCGACGGACGCGCCGATCGTCATCGAGACGCAGCCGTCGGATCGCTTCGTGAACGAGGTCGGCGTCGTGAACGTGCAGATCGACGCGGCCTACGCCGCGGACATCGCCTTCGCGGGCGACGGTTCGAGCATCTCGCTCCTCGTCACGCGGCGCACGTGCTGCGCGGACGGGCCGCAGCACGTGCTGCCGGCCGGAGCGATCCCCGCGCTCGCGGCGCTGGCCATCGGCGCCACGCTCGCGCGCCGCCGCTGATCTACCGTTGCGCGGCAGCGGGGAGCGCCCACGTCGCGTCGTCCGCGACGGTGGGCAGCACGAGCGCGCTGTTCTCCGCGTAGACGGTGAGCTCGCCGGGCTCGACCGGCTTCACGAGCGCCCAGTCCATGACGCCGGCGCCGCGGATCTCCAGCGAGAGCGTCGCGCCCGCCGGGAAGACCCACTCGGTCGGAAGGAGCGGGATGCCGACGTGGACGCGCTCCATGGGCTGCACGGGCGCGTACGTGTCGTGGCCGTTGCGGTGCGCGAGGTTGAACATCCCCCACGTGACGAGGCTCGTCTCGTCGCCGACGGTCTGGTACAGATACGCCGCGACGTACGCGTTCTGCGCGTGCTCCAGCGTCGCGTCGATGTCGACCTTGCCTTGCCCGGCGAAGTGCACGGGCGCCGTGAGCGGCTCCCCCTTCATCGCGAGGAGCGTCGGGAGCGGCAGGTCGGAGAGCGACACGGGGAGCGTGTTGCGGCCGGGATCCATGAAGATGGTCGCCGAGCCCTCGGCGGGGGCGCTCGCGAGCGTGCCTCCCGCGGGATCGAGCGCGAGCGTGAACGCCTGCCCATCCGCGGGCGGCCACTCCTTCGCGGTGCGCTCGCGGCCGTCGTTCGTCGTGACGCGCACGGGGTCGAGCTTTTCGAAGCCCACGGGCTTCCCCTTCACGTACTGGTCGAACCAGAGGAGGAAGAGCGCTTCGTTGTCGGCGCGCGTGGGGTGCTGGTGGATCCAGTGGCCGAACAGGCCGAGCTTCGGGCTCTGCAGGTTCGTGAACCAGTCGGGGATGAGCGCGCTCTTCACGTTCGAGTCCTCGAACCCTTGCGTGTAGAGGACCGCCGCCTTCACGTCGCCGGCGCGCGCGCTGAAGTTCCGCTCCACGTAGAACGCGTCGTAGAGCGCGCGCGGGTCGTTCGCCTCCGCGGTGAGCGTGGGGTCGCAGACGCCGTTGTCCGCACGGTCGAGGAGATACTGGGGGTCGCTGGGCATGTAGTCGGTGGGGTCCGTCGAGATGCCCTCGCCCATGCCGATGAGCTGGTACTCGAGCGACGACTCGGCGTCCTCGCCGTTCGGTACGCCGCCGAAGTGCCAGTCGTTGTAGCTGTCGGCGACGGGCGCGACGGCGATGATCGCCTTCAGCGCGTCGGGAGCCTGGACGGCGGCCTCGACCGGAGTCGTCGCGACGTAGCTCTGCCCGTAGAAGCCCACGTTGCCGTCGCTCCAAGGCTGCTGCGCGACCCAGTCCACGAGGAACGCCTGGTCCTTCTGCTCGTTCTCGCTCCACACCTCGACGCAGCCTTCGCTGAAGCCGTAGCCGCGCACGTCCGCGTTGATCACGGCGTATCCGCGCTGCGCCCAGTCGTTCGTGAAGTAGGCCCACATCGCGGGCTGGCCGCTCGCGAGGCGATCCGCGTGGTTGTAGGGCGAGGACGAGATGACGGTGGGCCAGGGGCCTGGTCCCGTGGGGAGCGTGACCTCGACGTGGAGCTTCGTGCCGTCGAACGAGGGGAGCTTCTCGATCGTGGTCTCCTCCAGCTCGTACGTGCGCATCGAGAGCTGCGAGGTGTCGAGCTGCGCGAGCGGGCCATCGAGCGGCGTCGTGAGGAGCTCGACCTCGACGCGCCCCTTCCCGGCAGGCGACGCGCCTCGCACGGTCCACGTGGCGGGAAGAGCGTCGACGAGGGCCACGCCGGTGCACTGCCCTTCGCCCGCGACAGGCGCGTCCCACGCGTCGACGGGCGCGAAGTTGCAGCGGCGGCGGCCCGTGTCCGCGTTGCGCATCGAGACGGAGAGGGTGTCGTCAGGGCCGACGAGCCCCTTGGCGCGCACGAGCGTCGTGCCGGCGGGGATCGTCACGTTCTGCTCGAACGGGAACGCGATGGCGTCGAAGACGAGCCTGAGTCCCCCCTCGATCGGCTCGACCGTGGCGCCCTTCGGGACGTCGGGGAGCTGGAGCTCGGTCGCGGCGTTCTTCGTGAGCGCCGGCGCGACGCAGCCGCTCGCGAGGAGCACGGCTGCAACGAGGAGGGCACGCATGGGCTGCCCGACGAGGAGGGGAGTCTTAGCCTTTCGCGCGGCGTCCTTTGCCGTGGACCGCGGGGCCCGTCGCAAAGGTCCATAAGGGGCCTCTTGCCGAGCCAGGGGGCGATGGCGAAGATCTCGGAGCTCGTCAAGACGTACCGCTTCCTGAGCGACCCGAACGCCCCGGAGTGGAACGTGAAGTTCGTCGGAGGCATCGTCATCGCGCTCGCGCTCCTCGCGGCCGCGGGCGCCACCCTCTGGGGCGCGTCGCAGCGCAACTCGGAGGGCGACGAGCCCGCCGCGGCCTCGATGCCCGACGAGCCGGGTGACCTCGCCACGTGCGACCCGACCGAGGTCGCGCAGGAGATGGCGAAGACCGGCGCGACGACCCTTCCCAAGGGGACGACGCTGCCCTCCGGCTGCGTCATCGGGTGATGATGCGCCCGAGTCCGAAGTCCGCAGGGCTGCTCTCGGGATCGGGATAGGGGATGGGTTCGGCGAAGGGACGAGTCATGGCGTCCCTCGCCCGTCCCGATCCCCATCCCGAAAGCGACACCCATGCTACCGGGATCCAGAGCCGCCTTGTTGGCGGCATCACTGGATGATATCCTGCTTCTTCCCGAAGTTCGCCCGCAGCAGCGCCGCGTAGCGCTGGGCGAGGTCCCCGGCGAGCACGCCCACGACGAGGAAGTAGACGACCGGGCTCACGCCCCAGAGGATGACGTAGAACGTTCCGACGACGCCGACCGTGCCCGAGGTGCGCGAGAGGCGGTTGTGCACGCCCAGCGCGCCGAACTTCGCGTGGCTCAGGATGTTCGCGGCGACGTAGAGGACCGTGAAGACCGCGATCTCGTAGCGGTGGCCGATCACGACCTCCGGGCGGAAGAGCCACGTCCAGATCGGGAGCGAGACGTAGAACACGAGGTCCGCCGCGCTGTCCACGTTCGCGCCGAAGCGGCTCGCGGTGCCCAGGTGCCGCGCGAGGGGGCCGTCCAGGATGTCGGTGAGGATCGCGGCGAGGACGAGGAGCGCGAAGAGCGGCTCGTCGCGCCGCAGCGCGGCCACGTAGATCCCGAGCACGAAGAGCACGCGCGCGAACGAGAGCGCGTGCGGCGCCCATGCCCATCGGCTCGCCACGGTCCCGGAAGCCTGGGCCATCATTTCAACACCGGGTGTTCGAGGCTGTAGCCTTCTCGGATCGGGAAGCGGCCGTCGTGGCCGGCGAAGCGCGCGGGGTCGAAGGCGGCCATGTCGATGCGCGGAGCCTTCCCGCGCACCATCGCCGCGAGCGCCTCCGCGGCCGCGGGCGCGCGCATGAAGCCGTGGCCGTTGCCGCCCGCGAGGAGCCAGACGTCGCGCGCTCCCGGATGCCGGCCCGCAAGGAGGAGGCGATCCGGCGTCGCGGCTTCGATCCCGGCCCACGCGTCGACGGCGGCATCGGGCGCGAGGAAGGGGAAGCGATGTCGGAGGCGGCGGCGCGTGTGCGCGACGAAGTCGTCGTCCCCCTCCGCGCGCCACGCGCCCACGTCCTCCGGCCGCGTCGTCGTGCCGTCCCCGGCGATGAGCTGCTGCGGGATCCCCGGTCGCAGGTAGAACCCCTGGACGGCGTCGTGCAGGATCGGGACGCCTTCCGCGCGCGTGTCGGAGAAGCGCAGCGCCTGCGTGCGGTACGCGAGGATCGGCGCGCGCAGGTCCGCCGTTGCGAGGACGCGCGGCGTCCACACGCCGCATGCGACGACGATCGCATCGGCGCGATGCCGCTCGCCTTCGACCTCGACGCTGAGCGGCTCGCGCACGATGCGCGCCTCGCCGCGCACGTGCATGGCGCCCATCATGCGCGCCCCGATCGAGCAGACCTCCGCGTACATGCGCGGCAGCGCCCACCCGTCGCGCGGGTAGTGGAGCGCGAGCGCGACGTCGTCCACGCGCATGCCGGCGTGGCGCGGGAGACCGCGGATGTCCTCGCCCACGACCTCGCGCACGGGCACGCCCTCGCGCGCCTGCATCGCGGCGAGCGCGCGGGCGCCGGGCACCTGGTCGGCCGAAAGGAGCGTCGTGCTCCCCGTCGGATGGAAGCGGAACGGGTGTCCCTCCTCGTCGCCCGAGCGGGAGACGGCCTGGAGGATCTCGATCGAGCGAGAGGCCAAACGAAGGCTCGCGGGGTGCCAGAGGCCTTCGCAGACGAGGCCCGCGCCGCGCGAGCTCGTGCCGCCGCCGGGCGCAAGAGGCTCCACGAGCACGACCTCGGCGCCGTGCCGCGCGAGCTCGAAGGCGGTCGCGGCGCCCATGACGCCGGCGCCCAGAACGACCACGTTCATGCAGACTCCACGTTCTGTGCACGGACACGAGGCGGCGACGCCGCCGGCGGCGAAGCGACGCGTCCGTTGCCCAGACCGATGACCTTCACGGTTCGGCCGGATGCGGCCCCGCCGCATCAAGGGTCGCAGCCATGGCCTCGAGCAGCGCCTCGGCCTCGGACTCCGCGGCCAGGGCCACCTCGTAGATGGCGCGGGCGCCAGGGGAGGCGCGGATGAAGAAGTACTCGTATGCCGCCAGCCCCGCCGCGCGACGCGCGCTCTGCAGGATGGCCTGGGCACGATCCAGGTCCTCCTTCTCGGCTCGCACGGACCCAGGCTGGATCCCGGTTGGTTTGAGGGCCCTGCACTCACTTCCGGGGGTGGTCCCGCGCTCCATCCAACCGAGTTCTACACAACGATTAAATATCAGTCCAAAAGGGCTCAGACCTGGTTATACCACGCTGCGACGACTTTGACCTCAGAGAGCAACCCGGAAATCCCGCAAAAGGCGGGGTTTCCCGACGAGCCGTTGCCTGAACAAGAAGTCAAGATTGCCGCCTCCCGCCTTCCGTCCCTTGCCGGGGACGGGGGGCCTCCCCATCAAACGCCCGGGCATCATTCGCCTCCCAACTCCCAAACGCCCGGGCGCCTCCCTCTCATCCTCCGTATCATCCGCCCCGGCCCGTATCGCCTCCCAGCCTCCCAACGCCGGGGCGCCTCCCTCTCATCCTCCGTATCATCCGCCCGGGGACAAAGCCTCCCTACCTCCCAACGCCCCGGGCCCTCCCTCTCACCTCCGTATCATCCGCCCCGGGATCGTAATGCCTCCCTGAACTCCCAAACCCGGGGCGCCTCCCTCTCCTTTCTGGGAAAGCTATAAGCCAACATGAGCCAAGATGAGTCAGGTGCCCGTTTCGCTGGACGATCTCCTCCACCAGCCCCACGGCCTCCGCGCCCCCACGCGCGACAGCCTTCCCGACCTCGCACTGCGGTTTCTGCGAGAGCACCCGAAGGAGGCTTGGCGCGCCATGGAGATCGCTGCTGAGCTCGATGTCGAGCAGACGACGCTGAGCCCCGCGCTCACGCGCCTGCGTCGGAAGGGCCTCGTCGAGAACAAGGACGGCTACTGGTATGCGCTCCCCGACGGTGAGATCGCGAAGCGCGTGGGCATGATGATGACGACGCGCCTCGCGAACGAGAAGTGGGGCGCAGAAGATCCTAACGACTGGCCTACCGTAGCGCGGGACTGATCCGTGCCCGAGAAGCCCTTCGAGACGGGCGATGTGGTCTGGTCCCCCGACCCCTATCACAAGGACGATCCCGAACTCACCGGCACGCCCACCCCGCGCCCCTGGCTCATCCTGAGCACGGCCAAGTACCCGAGCCAAGGCGGCGACTACATCGCCTGCGCCCTCACATCGAACACCCGCAGCGACGAGAACGTGATCCCGCTCGCGCCCAAGGACTGGGCGAAAGGCGGTCCGCCCAAGCCGAGCCAGATCGACCCCCAGACCGTCATGACGCTCAAGCACCACTGGGCGAAACGATATCTCGGCCGCATCGCGGACGCCAAGGTCAACCTCGCGCGCAACCGCCTCAAATCCTATCTTTGACGCGTCAAGACACAGACGCGATCGAGAGGCCCGCTGCCTCACCCGTTCGCGCACGTCCCCGCCGCGCTCCGGCAGGCGACGATGTGGAGCGAGCCGGCGACGCTGCCCGAGGAGAGGCCCGTCGCGTTCACGTGTACGCCGACGTAGGCGACCGATCCTACGGTCAGGGAGAGCGCATTCGCCGGGCTCGCCGCGCCGTAGCACGTACGGGTCATGGCACCCGTGGCGCTCGCGAGGCACGCGGCGACGGAGCCGGTCGTCGCCGCCGCGGTGGCCTGCACGTAGGCGGTCGCGTTCCCCTGGTTCGTGATCTTCAGCAGGTCGTGGAAATAGTAGCCGGCACCGGGGTTCACGCCCGTGCCCGTGACGCCCGCCGGCTGCGCGAAGCTCATCGAGATGAGCCCCGTCGTCGCGTCCTGCGTCGCGAAGGCGGCGTGCGGGCTCGCGGCGTTCACGGCGACGGAAAGATAGCTCGACGCGTCTCCTACGACGGTCGCGGTGACGTCGCGCGCGCCAGGATCCGCCGCGCTGAACGCATGCGCGCCCGTCCACAGCGCTGCCGCGACGAGGATCGCGGCGAGGGCGACGCGCATGCGCGAGCGAGGGCGCGCCCTGGCTTCGCGCTTGCGCGAGGGGGCCTTGGCCGAACTACCCCGAGGCGCAGGACGCTGCGGCCGTGCGGCAGGCGTAGACGCGGAACGTGCCTGCATTCGGGCCCGCGGCCTTGCTCGCGATGGCGGAGCTGTCCACGCCGATGCCGAGGTAGGCCGTGGCGCCGACGGCGAGGGCCGTCGCGGTCGTGGGGTTCGTCGCGGCGTAGCACGCGTTCGTCATCGCGCCGACGCTCGCCGCGTAGCAGAGCCTCACGGACGATCCGACGGCCTGCACGTAGATGGTGGCGTTCCCCTGGTTGGTGAGCTGGAGGATGTCGTCGAAATAGTAGGTGGACTTCGGGTTCACGCCCGCTCCGGCAGGGCCCCCGGAGTACGGCCCCGCGAAGGAGACGGACACGAGGCCCGTCGTCGCGTCCTCCGCGACGTACTGCGCCCACGGCCCCGCCCTCGCGGCGAGCGACAGGTAGGCGGCGGAGTCGCCGACCACGGTCGCTGTCACGTCGCGCGTGCCCGTGTCCGCGCCGCTGAAGGCCTCCGCGCCGTAGACGAGGAGTGCCGCCGCGATGCAGATGGCGATGCCATGGAGGGTCTGCCGCATGTCGAACGTGCAAGCTTTGTCGCGGCAGGCGATATCCCTGTCGCGCGGGCCCCGGGGGACCAGGGGCCCTCGGCCACGTCGGCCGCCTGGGCCGCCTCAGCCGGCCGAGCACGACGCACTGGCCGTGCGGCAGGCGTAGACGCGGATGGTCCCCGTGTTGGTGCCGGTGGCCTTGCTCGTGATGGCGGAGCTGTCCACGGCGAGGCCCAGGTAGGCCGATGATCCGACAGCGAGGCTCGACGCCGACGCGGGGTGCGTCGTCGCATACGCCGCGTTGTTGTTGCACGTTGCCGCTGCGACCGACGTCTCGTAGCACACCTTGAGCCCGTTCGAGCCCGAGGCCGACGCGACGACCTGGAGGTACACGGTGGCGTTCCCCTGGTTCGTGAGCTGCAGGATGTCGTCGAAATAGTAGATGGACTTCGGGTTGACGCCGGAGCCCGACGCGCCGCCCGTGAGCGGGCCCGCGAAGGAGACGGACACGAGACCGGTCGTCGCGTCCTCCGAGACGAACTTGTTCCATGGGCTCGCGGTGCGAGCGGAGAGCGCGAGGTAGGCCGACGAGTCGCCGACGACGGTGGCCGTGACGCTGCGCGTGCCGGTGTCGGCGGCGTTGAAGGCCTCGGCCGCGTAGAGCGAGGCGCCCGCGAGGCCGATGAGGAGGACGGTGACGAGCGCGCGCGACATGGTCAGCCTCCCGTCGGTGCGGACGAGCTTGGCTCTTCGTCATCCTCCCAAACGGGCGACGTGTCTTTGGCATCTTCCCCGAAAAGCCATGAAGGCCGCTCATCCACGCCGGGATCCATGACCGTGCGGTAGCGATAGCACGCGCCTTGCGTGAAGACGAAGAACACGCGCTGGGAGACGTCGAACAGCACGCGCGTGCGCGCCTCGCTCGCGAGCGCGACAAGGTCCGCGAGCGACCCGACGTCCACGGGATGCGCCGGCGCGACGACGGGCCCTTGCACGCGCGTCACCCATTCCTCGTGGCGGGCGAGCTCGCGCCACATCGAGCCCTCCGGCCCGGGCCGCAGCGCGGGGTCTTCCCGACGCGACGCCCACGCGGCCCCGAGGCCCGCGACGGCGAGCGCGCAGGCGAGGAGCGCCCACGGTCTTGCGAGAGCTGCGCGCGGCCCGCCGACGCTCTCTGTGACGACGGTGTGCGTCGTGCCATGCGAGCTCGCGAACGTCGACGCGGCGTCGTCGGGAAGGACGAAGAGGGGCGCGTCGTAGTCGATCGGAAGCTGGAACAGGCTGTCGTTACGCAGGCGCCCAGCGGCCGAGTCCGCGGAGAAGGTGACGCGCGCGACGAGCGACCAGCGCATCACGCCGCTCTTGGGCGGGAAGCGTTCGCTCGCCTTCGCGACGTCGGTGGCGACATC
>DATLCC010000105.1:0-34788 GCA_035526585.1 Thermoplasmatota archaeon
AACGCGTTGAGCCGATGCATGATCGTCGGCCGCTTGAACAACGAGCACCCCGAGCAATCCGCGCGAAGCGCCTCCGTCGCGGATTTCGAGCCGACCCATACGCGTTGCCTGCACACAGCTTCGCCCGGCTTGTAGTGGGCCGACGCGAAGCTGGCGCAGTAGTTCGCCTCGATGAAGTGGAAGTACGCCCAGACTTCCTGCTTCGACCACGAGCGAGCCGGCACTTCCGCGCCCTCGGGCGTCAGGAAGTAGCGCATGGCGTCCCGGATGCTGAAGCCGTAGCTTTGCCTCGTGTCCGCCGAGACCTTGCCGTCCACGGCGCGCAGGAAGCTCGAGAGGAGCTCCTCGTTCGTCACGTCCGCCTTCACCGTCGCGCGCACCGGCACGACCTCGACCCGCTGCCGAAGGCGATGGTCGATCACTGGCTCGCCCTCCTGGTGTTCGCCTGCTCCATGAACCGAGCCGCGATCTCAGCGCCCCCCGTCACGCCGTGGAGGAGCGTCAGGAGGACCGCACGGTCGTTCTGGAGCACCTTCACCTGGGCCCGATAGTCGGCCGCCGCGTCGCGGGCCGTGTCGTGCCAGGAGCGGAGCTTCTCGACCTCCTTCTTGAGGCCCTCGACGTACTCGGGCGGGTACACGCTCCCCGACGTCGCGTTCGCGATCATCTGGAGGAGCCACGCGTTGAAGTTCGCGTACCCCCCAGCCTCGGCCGCCGCACGGTGGGCGGCGAGCTCGTCCATGCTCCGAAAGTACAATGCCACGCTCTGGAGCCGCCGGCGGGCCTGGTAGGCCGCCCGGCCCTCCTTCGTCCTGGTCTCTTGGGTCTGCATCGAATCACGTTCCTGATTCGCGCAAGAAACCAGCATCCTTGCGGACCCACAGGGGCCGCTGGAGCCGCCAAACCCAAGCCAAGCCAGCCGGGGCGACTAGTTCCCATACGGTGGAAAACTAGTCAACCGCCGACGACTCGGCACGCAGTGTCACGACGCGCCGCCGCGCAGCAGCCGGAGCGAGCGCAGCGAGCGAAGGCGCCGACGCGCCCGCAGGCGCGTCGTGCGCGCGAGCGCGGCGTGACACGGAGTGAGCCGTCACAACACGTGCGCGCCCGTGATCTGCGCGGTGAGCTTGTGGGCTCCGCAGATCGGGCACGAGACGCGGCCGCCACCGTTCACGCGGTCCCAGGTCACGGGAAGCTTCGCGGGGCCGCCCTGGCGGCAGTGGTGCACGTACGTCGTCATATGCCCCGACCTCGCGCGTCTGGCTATAT
This sequence comes from Thermoplasmatota archaeon, assembly GCA_035526585.1. Classification (GTDB taxonomy): domain Archaea; phylum Thermoplasmatota; class SW-10-69-26; order JACQPN01; family JAJPHT01; genus JAJPHT01. The sequence continues at coordinate 1,270 of DATLCC010000105.1, forward strand.
CAAGGGCGCGTGGGTGGCCGAAGCGACCAACGTGCCCGGACCCGGAGCCTGGGCCGGGGGCGGGCCGGCGTCGTCCACGCGAAGCAGGCCCGGCCCCGGGCCCGGCCCAGGCCCCGGGATACCTTGAAGGTGGGCACCCGCGTCTCCGCGACCGGGTAGCCCATGGCCGGCGCGAGCAAGATCCCCGACAACGTGCGGTACACGAAGGACCACGAATGGGTCTCGCTCTCCGGGAACCGCGCCCGCATCGGCATCACGGACTATGCGCAGCAGGCGCTCACGGACGTCGTGTTCGCGGAGCTTCCCGATGTCGGGGACGAGTTCGCGGAGCACGACAGCATGGGCGTCGTCGAGTCCGTGAAGTCGGTCTCCGACATCTTCGCGCCCCTCGCGGGGAAGATCGTCGCCGTGAACAAGGACCTGGACGACGCGCCCGAGCTCATCAACCAGGATCCCTACGGCAAGGGCTGGTTCTGCGAGATGGAGATCGCGGACGTCAAGGTCTACGAGAAGCTCCTCGATGCTGCAGGCTACAAGCGCGTCATCCAGGGACACTGAACGAGATGGTCGACCACTTCCTCTCCGGCCAGAGCGACGAGGACGCGATGCTGCGCTACCTCGACGTGAAGAGCGTCGAGGAGCTGTTCGCGAACGTCCCGAAGTCCGTCCGGACGAACCTCGACAAGCTGCCCAAGGGCCGCTCGGAGCTCGAGGTGCTCCGCGAGATGAAGCACATGCTCGCTTCGAACGCGGACTTCGAGAAGCGCCCCCATTTCCTCGGAGCGGGAAGCTATCATCACTACGTCCCGGCGGCCGTCAACGCCCTGATCCTGCGCGGCGAGTTCTACACGAGCTACACGCCCTACCAGCCGGAGATCCTGCAGGGGATGCTCCAGGCGATGTTCGAGTACCAGACGTACGTCACGCGCCTCACCGAGATGGAGGTCGCCAACGTCTCGATGTACGACGGCCCCACCGCGCTCGCGGAGGCCGCGATGATGGCGGTGCGGTCGAACCGCGGCAAGCGCGTGCTCCTTCCGCGCAACCTCTCGTGGGAGAAGAAAAGCATCCTCAAGAATTACCTCGTGGGCCTCGACGTGCAGCTCGTCGAGTTCGCCTATGATCGCACGACCGGAGAGGCGGACTTCGCGGACCTCGAGTCGAAGGTCACGCCCGACACGGCCGCCATCCTCCTCCAGAACCCCAACTTCTTCGGCGTCTGGGAATCGAAGGCGCCCGAGGTCCGCGCACTCCTGGACAGGAAAGCGCCGAAGGCGCTCTTCGTCGTCGACGTCAACGACCCCTTCAGCCTGGCCCTCGCACGAGGCCCCGGCTCCTATGGCGCCGACATCGCCGTGGGCGAGGGGGCCGCGATCGGCAACGCGACCGCGTTCGGCGGCCCGTATCTGGGCATCTTCGCGACGAAGTGGGACCACGTCCGCAAGATGCCGGGCCGCATCGTAGGCGAGACCGTCGACGACAAGGGCGAGCGCGCGTACTGCCTCACGTTCAGCACGCGCGAGCAGCACATCCGCCGCGACAAGGCGACCTCGAACATCTGCTCCAACGAGGCGCTGAACGCGCTCGCCTTCAGCGTGCACATGGCGATGATGGGCGAGAAAGGGTTCGTCGACACGGCGAACACGTGCTCGATCCGCGCCAACGTCGCCCGCAAGTCCATCGGGCGCACGCGCTTCAGCGGCACGCACTTCCACGAGTTCGTGGTCGAGGCGGCGCCCGGCGCCGAAGCGCGCCTCCAGGCGGCCGGGCTTCGCGGCGGCCTTGATATCAGCAAGCACTTCCCCGAGCTGGACAACCCCATGCTCGTCTGCATCACCGAGGCGCACCCTGCGTGGGCCGTCGAGAAGCTGCTGGAGGTGCTCCGATGAGCTCGTCCCCGAAGTTCCACCAGGCGCGCTGGGAAACGCCGACGCTCTTCGAGCTCGACAGCGGCGAGACGCACGATCTCTACGCGCCCGTCACCTCCGAGCGCGGGCCCGTGCCCGCGTCGCTGCGCCGCGAGAAGGTCGGCATCCCCACGCTCACGCAGCTCGAGGTCGTGCGCCACTACACGCGCCTCTCGCAGAAGAACATCGGCGTCGACACGAGCTTCTATCCGCTCGGCTCGTGCACGATGAAGATCAACCCGAAGGTGAACGATCTCGTCGCGACGCTCCCCGAGAGCGCGCACGTGCACCCGCTCGTGGGCGACGACCTCTCGCAAGGATCGCTCCAGGTGGTCTACGAGCTGCAGGAGTGGCTCAAGGAAGTGAGCGGCATGGCGGCCGTCACGCTCCAGCCCGCCGCCGGCGCGCAGGGCGAGTGGACCGCGCTCCTCATGTGCCGCGCGTTCTTCGCGGATCGCGGCGAGGAGCGCACGGAGGTCATCGTGCCCGACAACGCGCACGGCACGAACCCGGCGAGCGCCGCGATGGCGGGCTACAAGGTCGTCACCATCCCCTCGCGAAGCGACGGGGGCGTCGACCTCGACGCGCTGAAGGCGGCGCTCAGCCCACAGACCGCGGCGTTCATGATCACGAACCCCTCGACGCTGGGCATCTTCGAGTCGCAGGTCGTCGAGATCGCGAAGCTCGTGCACGGCGCGGGCGCGCTGCTCTACTACGACGGCGCGAACTTCAACGCCATCATGGGCGTCACCTCGCCTGGCGCGATGGGGTTCGACTTCGTGCACTTCAACCTGCACAAGACGATGACCATCCCGCACGGCGGCGGGGGCCCCGGCTCCGGCCCAGTCGGCGTGAGCGCGCGCCTCGTGGAGTATCTGCCGATCCCGGTCGTCGTGAAGAAGGGGGATCGCTATGTCGCGGATCACGACCGCCCACGCAGCATCGGGAAGGTCAAGGGGTTCCACGGGAACTTCATGGGCTACATCCGCAGCCTCGTCTACTGCAAGATGCTCGGCGGCGACGGCCTCGCGCAGGCCAGCCGACGCGCCGTCTTGAACGCGAACTACATGCGCAAGCGCATCCTCGAGACGGTCCCGCTCGTCGAGATGCCGTTCGGGGAATTGAGGATGCACGAGTTCGTCCTCTCCGCGACGAAGGCGAAGCGGCAGCGCGGCATCCGCGCGCTCGACATCGGGAAGCGCCTCCTCGACTACGGCTACCACGCGCCCACGGTGTACTTCCCGCTCATCGTGGACGAAGCGATCATGATCGAGCCCACGGAGACGGAATCGAAGCGCACGCTGGATCGCTTCTGCGAGGCGTTCCGCCACGTCGTCATGGACGAGGACGCGGACGTCGTGCGCGGCGCGCCGCACCACACGTCGATCGGCCGCGTGGACGAGGTGCGCGCGGTGAAGGAAGCGCGGCTGACGTTCGACATGGGAACGCCCGCGACCCCCTCCTCGTAGAGACGTCGCGCCCTGAAGGACTGCGGAGGCTCTCAGACTCGAAGCGACGTCTCCGCGTCAGCGCCGGCGTCACCGTTGCGGGCCCGGGTACGTGTCGCGCTCATGGACGAGCCCGACATGCGCGCGCTTCCTGCGCCGCTCCGCGATCACCCACGCGACGGTCGACGGCCCCGTGATCCACAGGGACGCCGCGATGCTCACGAGGAGCGGTGAGAGCCCGATCGCGAGCCCGACCACGATCACCGCGCCCGCCTTCGCGAGGCCCAGGAGGGCCAGGGCGATGGGCAGGAGGCGCGCGAGCATGGCTCCGCCTCGCAGGGGCGGGGGAAGGCCGTTCGCAGAGGGGACCAGGGGCTCAGGTCCGCTCGAACGCGCTCACGAGGAGGAAGCGGCCGTCGTCGCTCACGTCGCGAAGCGCCAGGCGGCGCGAGCCCTCCATCTTCGCGAGGACCTGGCCGCCCTCGGTCACGATCTCGGTGCGCAGGAGCTCCTTGCCGCCCGTGAGGCGGAGGAAGATCGTGCCGTTCGTGGTGAAGACGGGGTTCTCGTGGGCGACGAAGCTGTTCGTCGCCGCGTCGCCGCGACCGGTGCCGGTCAGGTTCACGATGCTGCCGTTCGTCGCGCGCACCCGCACGCCCGTCGCCTCGGTCCAGCCGACGCGTCCGTCGCCCGCGACGCGGATGTGGCACCCTTGCGTGCGGGCGGGCTGCGTGGCCTTGATGTAGAGATCGTTCGCGCAGCCGGTGCCGGAGCCCGAGAGGTATTCGACCGCGAGCACGTCGAGCGCGTCCGAGGCGGCCTGCCAGCGCGTCCCCGCGCGCGGCGCGTCGGGGAGGAGGGCGAACGCGCTCTCGTTCCCGCTGCGGATGTCGCGCCACGAGGCCTTGCCCACGAGAAGCTCGATGCCGGTCCCGTTGTCGAACACGCGCGCCCACTGCGTCGCGGGGACGATCTGGCGCGCGTTCGACGTCGCTTCGACCAGCACGGAGAACCCCTCGTCGAGCCAGACGACGACGTTGCCGGAGGGGGACATCCATCCGACGCCCTGCGTCTGCGTGAGCGCGGTCACCTGGCGCGTCGTGGTGTCGATCGCGAGGAGGCCGAGCTTTCCCGACAGGTCGATCGGGCCCGTGCCCGTCTTCGCGGGCTCCTCGGGCTTCGACGCGCAGCCGGCCAGCAGGAGCACGCAGGCGAGAAGCAGGGGGAGGCGCACGCGGCGCGCACGGGCCGGCGCGCTCTTAAGGTATCGCGATTCTCGCCGGCCGTGCGCCGCATCGGACTCGTCGTCAATCCCATCGCGGGGCTCGGCGGCGCGGTCGGGCTCAAGGGGACGGACGGAAAGGCGGAGGCGGCGTTGCGCCTGGGCGCGCGCGCCCGCGCCCACCCCCGCGCGGTCGCCTTCCTGCGCGCGTTGCCCGAGGACGTGACGCTCGTCACCTCGGGCGGACCGATGGGCGACGACGCGTGCGCGGAGGCGGAGGTGAGCGCGATCGTCGTGCACACGCCCGGCGAGCCGACGCGCGCCATCGACACGGTGGAGGCGTCCCGCGCGATCGCCGCCGCGGGCGTCGACCTCCTGGTGTTCGTCGGAGGCGATGGCAGCGCCGCCGACGTGGCGCGCGGTCTCGAAGGCACGCGTACGCCCGCGCTGGGCGTCCCGGCGGGCGTGAAGATGTACAGCGCCGTCTTCGCGGACACGCCGGAGGCGGCCGCGATCGTCGCGACGACCTTCGACGCGACGGCGCAGCACGAGGTCCTCGACATCGACGAGGAGGCGTTCCGTCGGGGCGAGCTCAAGGTCGCGATCCAAGGCGCGCTCCACGTCCCGGGCCACGCGCGCGTGCAGGCAGGCAAGGTCGCGGGCGAGGACGATGAGGTCGAGGTCGAGACGCTGGCGCAGGCGGTCGTCGAGTCGCTGGAGCCTGGGCGCGCCTACGTGCTGGGCGCGGGGACGACGATGCTCGCGGTGAAGCAGGCGCTCGGGATCGATGGCTCCCTCCTGGGGCTCGACGTCGTGCGCATCGGCCCGGGGGGCGCGACGCTCCTCGTGAAGGACGCCCGCGAGCGGGACCTCCTGGACGTCGAGGGCGAGATGGAGATCGTGCTTTCGCCCATCGGCTCGCAGGGGTTCTTCCTCGGGCGCGGTAACCTTCCGGTGACCCCGGCCGTCCTTTCGCGCGTGAAGCTCCCGGAGGGCGTGCGCGTCGTCGCGACGCCGTGGAAGCTCCTCATGACGCCGACGCTCAAGGTCGACACGGGCGACGCGGCGATCGACCGCCTGTTCCCCGCGTACATGCGGGTGCTCACGGGACATGGGCAGACGAAGCTCATGCGCGTGGTGGGTTGAGGGCGCGTTCACGGGCGCGCGGAGAGCGAAGTACCACCCCTCTCAGGGACACCCATGAACCTCATATGGATGGGGACATATGCGAAACCGGCTCTGATGGGTTTCACGGAAGTCGTCTACAAGATCCGCAGCGACGCATGGCCGCTCTGCACGGCCACCGACGGCGCGCCCGAGCTCAAGGCGATCGTCAACACGGCATCCTGGGACCCCGAAACGCGCCTCTGCAAGGCCGTTTATACGCTCCTGGGCCCCGAGGAGAAGATCACGAGCCTCGCGGACCAGCTCTCCCCCCTCTTCGACCGGGCCGAGATCGTCTCCCGCGGCAAGGAGAGCCTCGTGCTGCGCACCTCGGCGCGGCTGGACCTCCTCAAGAAGACGGCCAACCCGACCGCCTTCGCGCTCGACCAGTTCGGCGACGACGCGATCCTCCCTCCCGCGCTCGCGAAGGAAGGCTACGTCCACACCCGGCTCCTCCTCACGCGCAAGGTCGACCTCGCCGACCTCCTCGCCAACTACGAGAAGGGCGTGAAGGAAGGGCGCTGGAGCGATTTCAAGCTCATCCGCATCGACGACTACGACCCCGAGCAGCAGATCGCCGGCTCGTTCAGCGAGAACCTCACGCAGAAGCAGCTCGAGGTCATCAAGACCGCGCTCGCGCTCGGCTTCTACAACACGCCGCGCGACATCACGCTCGACGACCTGTCCAACATCTTCGGCATCTCCAAGGCCGCCGTGCACAACCGGCTGCAGGCCGCGGAGCGCAAGGTGATCGGGAAATTCTTCGGGTGACCCGACACTCGCGACAACGAAGCTAGAAGAACCGGCGGACGAGGGTAAGAGGGACCCGCTTCATCGCGAACCCGATCGGCGCCCATGGCCACCACGGCACGTAGGCGCGGACGGGCTCGCGCTCGATGGCTCGCACGATCGCGCGCGTGCCGCTCGCGTTGTCCACCATGAACCGGGTGGTGGGCGCGCGGGCCGTCATCTCGCTCTCGATGTAGCCCGGATAGATCGTCGTGACCCTGATGGGCGTGCGCAGCAGGTCGCTGCGGATCCCTTCGGCGAGCGTCGCGACCGCGGCCTTCGACGCGGCGTAGGTCGTGAGGTTCTTGCGCATCCCCCGCAGCGCGCTGATGCTCGCGATCACGACGAGATGCCCGTCATCCTGCTCGCGGAAGACCTCGACCGCCGCCTCGCACTGCGCAAGCGCGCCGAGGAAGTTCGTCTGCGCGGTCTGTCGGTTCGCGTAGAAGTAGCCCGTGCCGATCGGCTGCCCTTTGCCCAGGCCCGCGTTCACGACGATCCGGTCGAGCCCCCCGAGCTCCGCGCGCAGCTCCTTCACGACGCGGAACACGGCGTCGTGGTCGTTCACGTCGAGCGCGCGGATCGCGACGCGGATCCCCGGATGCGCGGCCAGGAGCTCGCCGCGCAGCGTTTCGAGCCGGTCGAGGCGGCGCGCGCAGAGGGCGAGGTCGCGCCCGCGCGCGGCCCACTCGCGCGCCATCCCCGCGCCCAGCCCCGAGGAGGCGCCGCTGATGAGGATGCGCTGGCGCTCAGGCATCGGGCGTCTCCGGCCGCTGCTCCATCGCGCGCTTCGCGCGCTTCTCGACGATCCCCGCGAAGACGGAGCCGGGCAACCAGCGCTTCGCGAGGTAGGCCTGGCGGCTGCCCCGGTCGGTGAGGATCAGGAACTCGCCCCTCTCCACGCCGCGGTGCACGAGGGAGGCGACCTCGTCGGGCGTCTGCTTCGCCTTCGTGAGGAGGCGCGTCGTCGTGCGCTGCACGTCCGGGGTCGCGCCGCGGAAGTTGTCGAGCAGGTTCGTGCGCACGAACGAGGGGCACACGACGCTCACGCCGATGCCGTGCTCGGCGAGCTCCGTGCGCATCGTCTCGCTGATGGAGACGACGGCCGCTTTCGTCGCGTTGTACGCGGCCATCTGCGGCGGGTGCGTGAGGCCCGCCATCGAGGCGGTGTTCACGATCCGACCCGAGCGCTGCCTCTTCAGGAGCGGGACGAACGCCTTGCAGCCGCGCGCGACGCCCAGGAGGTTGATGTCGACGATCCATTCCCAGTCGGAGATGCTCTGCGCGTCGATGCTGCCGCCGGCCGAAACGCCCGCGTTGTTGAAGACGCGATCCACGCCGCCCCAGCGCTCCTCGCACCAGCGCGCGGCGGCGACGAGGTCCGCCTCCTTGCGCACGTCGCAGGAGATCGCGTCCGCCTCCGCTCCTAACGCGCGCAGCGCCTCCACGGTCTCGTCCATGCGCGCGGCGTGGATGTCGCCGAGGAGGAGGCGCGCGCCATCCTTCGCGTACCGTTGGGCGAACGCGCGCCCGAGCCCGGAGGCGCCTCCCGTGATGAAGACGCGCAGCGCCATCGCCGCCGCCAGCTTGACCGCCCGCAAAAAGCGTTTGCCTCATCGATGTCGCAGCGTGCCTCCTCAAGCCGTCTCGCGACCGAGGGGGACGGGATGCCGATGGACGCGGTGCCCACGGGAGGGATCGACGACGCGCTCCTGGCGGGGCTTCGCGCGCCCACGCGGCAGCTCCTGCTCCAGCTCCTGATGTACAAGAGCATCTTCCTGGGCTCCGCCTTCCGCGACCTCGCCGAGCGCGAGCCGCCTGACGTCGCGGACGTCCTGCAGCGCATCCACATCGAGACGATCAGCGAGGCGGCGGCGCTCGCGCTCTCGATCCGCGAGTGGGACGCGCATCCCGCGAGCGGCGCCGGCATCGCCGCTGCGGCGGACGATGCGCGTCGGCGCTTCCTCGAGGACATCCTGTCCCTGAAGGACGGCGTCGTCGACGTCGGCATCGCCGCCGCCATGCGCGCCCCGAGCGAGCATCTGCGGCAGCGCTTCATCGCGCTCGCGGACATCGATCGCCAGCATGCGGACTCGCTCCGGCGCCTGCTGGGCACGCGCACCGTGCGGGAGCACCTCGACGCGGGCGACATGGCCGTGGAAGGCGCTCCGCTTGGCGTGGGGACGGCCCGCGGGGCGCCCAGCCTCGCGCGCACCCTCGAGTCGATGCTCGACGACGTGCGCTCCCTGGGCTCCGATCCCGCCGTGCTCGCGATGAGCCCCGAGGCGGCGCGGCATGCGCGCGACGAGGGCATCATCGACCCGCGGACGGGACGCGCGTTCGGCCTCCCCGTCGAGATCGACATGGGGTGGCGCGGCGAATGCTTCGCCGTCGAGACCAACGAGCGCGTGGGCTACGCGGAGCTCATCAGCGCGTCGCAAGGGGACGAAGCGGAGGGGTGATCACGCGCTGCGCTGCTTGCGAAGCGGCGTGGCGTTGGCGCGCGACTCGGCGGTCGGCGGCCAGGTCACGGCGACGCGCCGGCTCTGGTTCGCGGCCGGGCGCGCGGAGGGCGGCGCGGCGTCCGCGGCGCGCGCGACGCGCGGCGAGTGGATCGCGCGCATGACGTCCGCGCTCTTGAGCCACTTCCCGCAGACGGCGCAGTCCATCCCGGCCGCGCGGCTCAGGGAGATGAGGTGCGCCCCGTTCGAGCCTGCGCAGATGGGGCAGACGAACGGGATCAGCACGGGCGCCTTCTCAACGAGTTGGGGCAACACACCTTATGCAGCGGAGGCGACGCGTTTCGCTTATGAAGGCGCAGGGTCGCTGTAGCACGATTCGAGTCCTGTGGCGACAGGTGAGGAGGGCGGCCTACGGGGCGGGCGGCAGGTCGCGCGGCTCGAGCGTGAAGCGGAAGGTCGTGCCGCGGCCAGGCTCGCTCTCCGCCCACACGTCGCCGCCGTGGCGGCGGATGATCCGCTGGACGATGGTGAGCCCGATGCCCGAGCCTGGGAAGTCGCCCTGCGCGTGGAAACGACGGAAGGGCTCGAAGATCCGCCCGGCCGTCTTCGCGTCGAATCCGACGCCCTGGTCGCGCACGAAATACGCGCCCCCCTTTTCCTCGGGCTCGCGGCCGAACGCGACCCGCACCTGGGGGCCGCTCGTGAACTTGATGCTGTTGTCGAAGAGGTTCGAGAGCGCGAGCCGAAGAAGCCCCTCGTCCGCGCGCGCCTGCAGGCCTTCCTGGATGTCGAACGTGATCGCGCGCTCCTGATACTGGGCGCGCTTCTCCTTGGCGACCTCCCTGGCGAGGGCCGAGAGGTCGATGACCGTGGACGCAGGCTCCTGGCGGGACGTCAGGCTCAGGTCGAGGAGGTCCTGGATGATGCGGAACATCCTCTCCGCGCTCCCGTGGACGGAGCGCAGCATGCTCGCGTCCTCCTCGGTGAGCCGGTCCTTCGCCTCGTGCAGGAGCTCCTCCGTAAGCTGATGGATCGCGCGCGTAGGCGCCTTCAGGTCGTGCGCGACGCTGTGGCTGAACGCCTCGAGCTCGCGGTTCAGGTCCGAGTAGGAGGAGGCGCGCGCCTTCAGGTCCTCCTCCGCCTTCTTGCGCTCCGTGAGGTCGCGCGTGACCTTGGCGAAGCCGATGTGGCGCTTGTCGCTGTCGTAGAGCGTCGTGATCGTGACGCTCGCCCAGATGCGTCGGCCATCCTTGCGGAGCCGCCACCCTTCCTCCTCGTAGCGACCCTCGCGGAACGCGATGTCCAGCTCCTCCTCCGGATGGTGCCGGTCGCGGTCCTCCTCCGTGTAGAACGTGCTGAAGTGGCGGCCGATGATCTCCTCGGGACGATACCCTTTCATTCGCTCGGCGCCTTCGTTCCAGCTCATCACGTGGCCCGTCGGGTCGAGGATGAAGATCGCGTAATCCTTCACGCTCTCGATGAGCACGCGGTGGCGCTCCTCGCTCTGGCGGATCGCCTCTTCGGCGTGCTTGCGCGCGGTGAGGTCGCGCGTCACCTTGACGAAGCCGCGCAGCGTGCCATCCGGCGTGCGGATCGGCGTGACCACGATGCTCGCCCAGAACATCGATCCGTCCTTGCGCACGCGCCACCCTTCGTCCTCGAAGCGCCCCTCGTGCAGCGCGCGCTGCAGGACGTACTGCGGGCGGCGGCTCGCGACGTCGCTTGGCGTGTAGAAGACGCTGAAGTGCTTGCCGACGATCTCGCTCTCCTTCCACCCCTTGATGCGCTGGGCGCCGGGGTTCCAGCTCGAGATGACGCCGTTCTTGTCCATCGCGAAGATGGCGAAGTCGGGCGTCGTGGCGATGAACACGGAGAAGACGTCCGAAGGGACGCGCCCCGGACCGATGGGTTCCTCGCTCGCCACGCGAAGGCCGCATCCTGCCGCCCCATCATGAGCGTGTGGGAGGGTCAGGGAAGCTGGTGCCTGCTTGATCGGGCGCCCTCATGGGAGCTTGCGCCGCGCTTTGCGCGCAGCCTCGGCGACCGGACGACGCGCGAGAAGCGTGTCGAAGAGCGGGTCGCCCTCAACGTCGGAGACGAGGGTCGGCGTCCGGTGGAGGCCGCGGAGGAAGACCGTCTCCGCGCTCGCGAGGTCGCCCTGCTGGATGTGGAGCCGCGCGAGAAGCAGGACGGCGTCCTGGTCATCGCGCACCAATGGGTCCTCCAGGATCTCCATCGCGCCCGCGATGTCCCCCGAGCGTGACAGACAGAAGGCGTGGTCGATCGCGAGCCGGCGGCTCTTCGGGCTGCGCTCGCGGGCGCGCGCATACATCTGGGCGGCGCGGGGATGGTCCTCCGCGTCGGCCGCCGCGTCGCCAAGCGTCGCGTAGTGCTCCGCGGTGAGCTCGGGCACGCCGGGCTTGCGCCGCAGACCGTATGCGAGAGCGATCGTGCCGATCCCCACGGCGACGATGACGAGGAAGAGGCTCGTGCCAGGCCGCACGGCGGCGGCAATCGGCCGGCCCGATTTGGCGTTTGCTGCAACTTTCCGTCCCATCGGGGTCGCAGGTGTTGACACGTCCGACGGCCCCCGGTCGGGGGAAAGGGGTGCCGCTGCTCGCCGCCTGCGGCCGAGGAGCTTTCTTGAGCCCCCCGACAGTTCCGGGACTGCTTGGGGCTGCCCTCACCGGCCGATGTCCTCGTTCCTCCCGTGAGGCAACGGGTGTTCGACGCCATCCGCGCGCGTCCCGGGCTTTCGATGAGCGAGCTCGGGCGCGCGCTCGGCCTCTACTGGCCCTCCGTCGCGCTCCATGTCGGTCGGCTCGAGTCGGAGGGGCTCGTGCAAAGCCTGCGCGCGGGTCGCCGCCGCGTCCTCGTCCCCCGTCTCGCCAGCGCGACCGAGACGCCGTTCCCGGACGTGCTCTCCGAGCCCGCGTGCCGCGTGGTCGCCCTCGCCATCGCGGCGCGGCCTGGCTCGCGCGTGTGGGAGGTCTGCGAAGCGACGGAGATGAGCGGACGCGCCGTCTATCATCACGTGAAGCGGCTCGTCGACGCCGGGCTCGTGGCGAGCTCGCGTCCCAGCCGGCATCGTGGATTGAGCGCGACGCCAGCCCTTCTCGCATGGCTCGCGCGCGGCGGACCTTGACGAGGGCACGGGCTTCTACGCGCGACGCGCCGGCGGAGCGGCCGCACGTTTCGCCTTGCCAGGCACGTGCGCCTTCGCAGGGAGCGTCAGGCGGAATGTGGCGCCGCCGCCGCGAGGCGAGACGAAGGTGAGGGCGCCTCCGTGGTCCTCGACGATCCGTCGGCTGACGCTGAGACCCAATCCCGTGCCTTCGGCCTTCGTGGTGAAGAAGGGCGTGAAGAGGCGCGCTGCGACCCCCTTCGGGATGCCGGGTCCGTCGTCCGTCACCTCGACCTGGAGGACGTCCTCCTTGTGGTGAAGCTTGACGCTCACGTGGCCAGACCTCGTCCCCAGGGCTTCGCCCGCGTTGATGAGCAGGTTGAGCAGGACCTGGGAGATCTCGCCCGCGTTCACGTGCGCGCGGGCATCGGGCCGCAGGTCCGTGTGGATGTCGATGTTCTCGGGGACGCGCGTCCGGGCGACCGCGATGACGTTCTCGACGAGCTGCGCGATGTCCTCGTCCCGCCGGACCCCGTTGGGCGCGCGCGCGACCTGCTTGAGACCCTTCGTGATGCTCGCGATCGCATGGATGCCCTTGAGGAGATCCGCGAGCTGCGCGTGCATCTCCTGGAGCTTCTCGTCGCGCTCTTCCCGGGCCACGTCGTCCGCGGCAAGCTCCTGGATGTTGAGCTGGGCGAGCTCGGCGTTCCCCTGCATGTAGCTCAAGGGGTTGTTGATCTCGTGCGCGACGCCCGCGACGAGCGTGCCAAGCGCCGCAAGCCGCTCTCGCTCGAGCTCCCGCGCTCGCGCAGCTTCCGCGTCGATCTCGCGTTGCCGCTGGTCCGTGATATCGCGACCGACGGCCGTGAAGCCCGTGACGACGCCATCCTCGATCGTGGCCTCGCCGAGGACATGGACGAGGCGCATCGCGCCATCCCCGCGCCGGATGTGGTATTCCGCGTCGAGCGGGCGACCGCCGTCGCGGACGGTCGAGGCCCATCGTTGGACGGCTTCGCGGTCGGTGGGATCGATGCGCTCCAGGATGGCTTCCGGCGTCGGCGTGAATTCGCCTGCGGTGAGGCGCATCTGGGCGTACGCCTCATCGTCCCAGGTCACCGTCTGGTTCCGGAAGTCGACGTGGTAGCTGAAGAGGCCCGCGATGCGCTGCGCGCTCTTCGCGCGCGCCTCGCTCTCCTTGGCCTCCTGCGCAAGGCGCTTGAGGCGCGTGATGTCGTGGCTCACGCCGATGACGCCGCTGAACGCGCCGTCCGCGCTCTTCGTGGGCGCGCTCACGCAGTAGACCGGAAAGGTCTCCCCGCTCTTGCGGCGGCCTTGGACCTCGCCTTCCCACGTGCGTCCCTGGAGGATCTCTTCGACCATGGCCGCGCGCTCGGCGGCGCTCAGCGTCGTGAGCTCGAGCTCCCTCGTCGGGCGGCCGATCGCCTCGGCGGCCGTCCAGCCGTAGAGGCGGGCCGCGCCCTCGTTCCAGTAGCGGACGACCCCTTGGGCGTCGATCACGATGACGCTCTGGCCCACGGCGTCGAGATAGTGCTTGTGCGCGGCGAGCGCCTCGCGGGCGTCCGCGCGCTCGATGGCGAAGCGAAGGGTCCGCGCGAGGACCTCCGTGGAGAGGTGCGTCTTCGACAGGTAGTCCGTCGCGCCTGCCCGGATCGCGCTGCCCGCCGTCTCGTCGTCGCGCGTGCCCGTGAGGACCACGACCGGGACGAGCGGGATGGCGGCATGGCATGCGTGGATCGTGCCCAGTCCGGTCGAGTCGGGGAGGTTCAGGTCGAGGAGTACGACGTTCGCAGGCGCCTTCTTGTGCTCCGCGACGCAGTCGGCAAGGCGCGTCACGTGCCGGAACGTGACGCGTGGGTCGCGCTCGATGAGCTCGCGGATGAGGATCGCGTCGCCCATGTTGTCTTCGACGAGGATCACGTTGAGCGGCCTGCGGTGCGGCAAGGCTCCTCACCTGCGTTCCGGCGCGGGAGCGGCGGGCGAGGCGCGCTCCAGGCTTTCCAGCTCGCGCGCGATCGCCCTCTGCTCGCCGATCGTCGCCTTGTCGTCGTTGAGGAAGGAGATGAGGACGAGGAGAAGGTCTTGCGACTGGATGGGCTTGCTCAGGTACGCGTCCACGCGCGCCTCCTCGATCTCGTCGGGCGTGGCGGGGACGTCGTGATAGCCGCTCATGAGGATGCGGTATCCATCCGGGTGATGCTCCCGGGCCGCGGTGAGAAGCTGGATGCCGTTCACGTCGCGCATGCGGAAATCGCTCACGATGAGATCGAAGCGGGAGGTCTGGACGAGGGCCTTCGCCCGCTGGCTGCTGACCTCCGTGACCACCTCGAGCCGCGGGCCTCGGATGCGGCGGAGCGTCTGGCGGAAGATGCTTCCGATCTCGGGCACGTCGTCGACGACGAGGACGCGTTTGGTAGGAGGCGCGGGGTCGGTCATGGACGTGACTTGCGCCGGACGTGGGCTTAAGCGCGTGGGTTAGGTCGAACGGCGCACAGTCCTGCGATCCCATCGTCCGCTCGCCGGCGCACGTGCGCATATGGTCCAGGACGCAGCAAGGGCCGCGCATGGAAGCCCCCGCCGTGCCACCTGCTCGCCCCCTTGGTCCCGCCACCACGTCCCCACGCAAGGTCCTCGTCGTGGACGATGTCCCCGAGATCTGCCGCGTGATGAAGCTCGCCTGCGAGCGGCTCGCCCAGCCCAAGGTGGACGTCACGATCGTGACGAACGCGGAAGAGGCCGTGCAGCTCCTGACGCGCGCCAAGTTCGACCTCGTCGTCTCGGACTTCCGGATGCCCAGGGCGGACGGCCTGCGCGTGCTGCGCGCCGCTCGCTGCGGGAATCCGCGCGGGTTCCGCTGGCTCATGACCGGCTTCAACGAGGTCCCTGCCGCGCCCGACGAGGTGCGCGCCGCAGGACTCGATGCGGTGATCCAGAAGCCGATCCCGACCGCGCTCCTCTTCCGTCTCGTCGAAGGGACGCTTTCGGGCAACATGGTCCTCGTCCGCCGATTGCGCGAAGAGGCCGAGCAGCTCGTCTACACGAACGCCATCGAGCCAGGCGCCCCGGCATCGCTCCGCATCGCGGGGGCGTGAGCCAGCGAGGGTCGTGGCGATGGTGAGCCTCCTTGTGCTCTTCTCTCCTCCGCATCGCGATCCGTCGTCGCATGACGGTGGCGACGTGCTGATCCTGCCTGGATCCGACGCGGATTCGCGCTACACCGCATGGGACGGATCCGCCGGCATGCTGCGCGTGGAGCTCGTTCAGGGCGCGCGCCTCGTCGTGGGCGACGCGCTCCACATCCGCCTGCCGCAAGGCGAGGGCACCCTTCGTCTCGTCTCCGGAGCGCTCCCGGAGGACGTCGCGCGGTTCCGGTGGATCCTCTACGAGGGCGACGTCGAGGTCGGTTCGCTCGACATCCGCGATGAGCCCGGCGAGCTCACGCGATCGATCACGCCGGCCACGCAAGGCTTGTCCCTGGGCTTCGAGGCCGAGGGATCCTCTCCGGGCGGCCATGGCATGCTGCGCTTCAGCGCCTCGTTCGCGCGCGCCGGCTAGGTTTCGGCGGCGTCTTCCAGCAGCGCCACGTGCCCGCGGGCGAAGGCGCGATCGTTCGTGAACACCGCGAAATCGCGACCGGTGCGCTCGTCGGGCGTGTCCGGGATGGGGTGGATGATGAGGAGCGCCTCGCCGTCGATGACGAGCGAGATGACGGGTCGTCCGCGCTTCAACCGCCGCACATCGATCCCGTCGCTCGGGAAATCCGGCTGCGCCCAGCCGGCAGGCGCGCACGGAAGGAACACCAGAGGGCGCACGCGATCCGCCGCTCCGGCGTGATCGGCCTTCCACCGCGCGAGGTGCCGCGCAAGCCGCGGCGCGGCGTTGTCGCTCGCGCTCGCGACGATGCTCGTCTCCGCGCGAGCGAGCATCGCATCGAGCTCGTTCGCGACGGCGCGCCGCCCGATCACGAGGCGGACCTCGCCGGCCTCCTCGTCGCCCATGAGGCCCAGCGGCGGCGGTTGGAGCGCTTGCGCGAGCGTGCCGCCGGCCTCCTGCAGCGCGCTGATCTGCTCCTGCAGCTCCCGCTCGCGGCGCAGCAGATAGTTCGAGAAGGGCTTGGCGCGGAACGTGCGGCGAGACTCTTCCGCGACGATATCGACGAGGCCCAGGCTCTGGAGCTCCTGGATCACGTTGTAGAGGTGGCTTCGAGGGACGTTCGCGGCGCTTGATAGCGCGGTCGCGGTCATGCTCGCCTGATCGACGAGCGCAAGATAGACGCGCGCAGACGTCTCGCTCAACCCGAAGCCGACGAGGCTCGCGAATCGATTGGGGGCGTGGATCCTCATGGCTCCTGACCTGCCGCGGGGGAAGCGGCGGGAGGGAGTAGCTTTCGTGCTGGATAAGGCGTCCGTTCTACCCCGGCCGATTCACACGAACTCTAGTCGTCACGCTTCGGCGCCGCGCGGGGGGAGCCTGACCTGCTGGAGCCAGTAATCTTCCACGCTCCGGACCAGGGCGGCGAGCTTCTCCAGGCCCACAGGCTTCGGGAGATAGGAGTTCGCGTGGCCTGCATAGGCGCCCGCGATGTCCGTGTCGAGCTTCGAGCTGGAAAGGACGAGGACGGGGATGCTGCGCAGCCTCGGGGACGACTTGATCTCCACGAGGACTTCGAGGCCGCTCTTCTTCGGCAGATGAAGGTCGAGGAGCACGAGGTCGGGGAGGTCGTCCGTACGCGCATCGTGGAGATGGCGGAGCGCGGCGAGTCCGTCCCGCGCGACGGACACGCGCGTGCCCGGAGAGCTCGTCGCGAACGCGTCCAACACGAGCTCGGCGTCGCCCGGGTTATCCTCGACGAGCAGGATGTGGACAGTGCGATCCGTGGTGCGTGTCATGGGGTCATCTCTGAGGGATCGTGAAGTGGAATCGTGAGCCGCCTTCCGGTGCCGGCGTGTGCCACAGCCGACCTCCGTGGGCTTCGACGATGCGCTTGGAGATCGCGAGGCCGATCCCGTCGCCAGGATACTCCTCGCGCGTATGCAGGCGCTGGAACATCGTGAAGACCCGATCGAGCTGGCCGGTGTCGATGCCGATGCCGTTGTCCTCGACGACGATCTCGACCTCGCCGGCGCGGCGCTCGCCGCGCACGCGGACGCAGGCGGCGCGATCCGCGCGCCGGAACTTGATCGCGTTGCTCACGAGGTTCTGCAGGACCTGCCGCAGGAGCGTCTCGTCGCCGCGCACGCTCTCCGGAAGCTCCTCGACCACGAGGCGCGCTTGCGCGTCCTGCGCCTGCAGCCGCAGGTCCTCCATCACCTTGCCAGCCAACGGTGCAAGCTGGATCTCGCGCGCGTGGATGGGGCGCTGATCGAGACGGCTGAACTCCAGGAGGGCATCGATGAGCGTCCGGAGTCGCTCGGCGCTCTCGGTCGCCATGCGAAGGTAGAGCTGCCCCTTGTCGTCGAACGAGTCGCCGTAGCGGCGCTGGAGGAGCTGACAATAGCTCACGATCATGCGAAGCGGCTCCTGGAGATCGTGCGAAGCAAGGTACGTGAATTGGCGAAGGTCCTCGTTCTTGCGCGACAGGGCGGTCGCGAGTTCGCTGCGGCTCGTGACGTCCGTGACGGCGACGGCCAGGAGGGGACGCTTGGACGTGTGGAACGGGTTGATGACGAGCTCGCACGCGAACGTGGAGCCGTCCCGGCGCATCGCGATGGCCTCCACGGGCGGGGTCATCTCACGAGTGTCCGCCGATTCCGCGGTCGCAAGGCGCATCCGCTCGGACACCTCCGCCCAGCACTGCGGCGCGATGAGCCCCGCGAGCGCGTCGGGGAATCCATCGGCCTGCGCTCCGAAGAGCTTCCTCGCGTGCCGGTTCGCGGAAAGGATCCGGTGCTCCGCGCTCGCCGAGAGGAGGATGAGCCCGTTGGGAGCCGCCTCGGTGAGGAGCTGGAGGATGGGCTCGTCCCCCTGGAGGGCCGGCGACGCGTCGGAGACAGGGTGCGCGGACACGATCGGACCGATTGGAGCGCCATGGACATATGAAGGGGTGCCACACAGCCTGCGGAGGACAGGGAGTCGAGCGGCCTTCCAGGCGTGCTGGATCACGCCTTGGGCGCGAGGCGCCTATCCGCTTCGTCGTCCTTCCCGGAAGGCAGCGATACGCGCACGCACGCGCCCTGAAGGCGAGCGCTCTTCAGGATGGTGACGCTTCCGCCGAGACGCTCGACGGCGCGGCGGACGATGATCAGGCCGAAGCCTCCCCGGATCGTCGTGGGCCGGCCGGGTTTGACGCGGTCGAACTGCTGGACCAGCTTGTCGGGGAAGCCTGGCCCGTTGTCCTCGACGTCGATGAGGACGCGCGAGGCGTCCCGCGCGTCCACGTGGATCCGCACGTCCACCTGGGGATGCGGATCCGTGTTGTGCTTCGCCGCGTTCAGCATGAGGTTGCCGAAGATCTGGCAGCAGTGCTCGGGCGTCGCGAGGACGGCGAGGCCCTCCGCGTCCTCCTTGACGGCGAGGCGGACCGCATGCTCCTCGTACCAGCTCGCGAAGCGGGTCGTGCACATGTCGCTCATGATCGCGTCCTTGATCCGGATGGGCCGGACCTCGTGGGGCTCGAGGCGGGAGGCGTGGCTTACTTCGAGCAGGCCTTCGATGAGCTTCGAGAGGCGATCCGTGCTCTGGTGGCTCTTGCGGACGATCTCGCGCACCTCGGGGTCGATCGCCTTCTCCTCGATGAGGTCGTGGTAGGTCTGGATCGCGCGCACGGGCTCCTTGATGTCGTGGCTCACGACGTACGCGAAGCTCTCCAATCCCTCGTTGGCGAACGCGAGCGCCTTGTTCGAGCTCTCGAGCCGTGCGACCATCTCGCGCAGCTTGCGGTTCGCCTCCGCGAGGTCTTGCGCGCGCAGGAAGATCTCCGACTCGCGCTTCTCGACGCGGATCTGCAGCGCGGAGGTGATCTTGGATTGGTCCTCGCCATGCCGCTTGAGACGCACGAACTCGGTGACGTCCTCGACGCGGTGGATGATGAACCGGAGCCGACCGGCCGCGTCCACCACGGGCGAGTTGAGGGGGCTCCAGAAGCGCTCCTCGAACTCCTCGCCCTGGCCGCCCGGCTTCCGGATGTCATACTTCTGGATCGCCATCGAGTCGCTCTGACGCGAGCTCGCCACGCGAGCCAGCGAGTCGCCAAGGTTGCGGACGCCGTCGGCGTGCGGGTCGCGCGGATTGTCCGGGAAGACGTCGAAGATGCCGCGACCGAGGATCTGCGCGCGCGTCGTCATCGTGGCCCGGAGGTATGCGTCGCTCACGGCGACGATCACGTACGGAGGCGAGGGCTCCAGGACGAGGAAGTGTCCGGGCGCGTGCTCGAAGAGGAGCTCGAACTCCTGGGCCGTGATGCGGGAGCCGCTCGTCGTCGGGCGGAGCGTCGTCGCGTCCGGGCGCGTCGGGGACGACACCTGGTCGTTCGTCATGCTCGCCTCGGCGGCGGGTGGGCATGCGTGGCGTCCCCAAGGTCGGACCGGGTCGCGCCATCCTGCATGACCGCTAGTACGAGGCTCTCGCGGGTCAAGCTTTCGTCTCCCGCTGCTCGTATGGCGCAGGGTCGACCCTTGCAAGCAGGAACGTGGCGGCGACTCGTTGCGGAAGGTCGCCGCGCGATGCGGCATAGGGACGCTCGCGCTGCCCAGCGTCTGGTAGCGGCTGCCTTGATACCATGGACGCTCCTCGGGGCTGAACGTCGGTGTCAAGTGAAAGGTCGCATCGTCACCATCGGATCTTCGGCAGGAGGACGCGACGCGCTCACGCGCCTTGTCGCGCAGCTCCCCCACGATCTGCCGGCCGCGGTCTTCGTGGTGAACCACATGCCAGCCGACGCCGACGCGGGTCAGCTTGCGCGGATCCTCGATGAGAGCGGGCCGCTCGACTGCAAGGTCGCGGTCGACGGGGAAGCGTTCGAAGTGGGGCGCATCTACGTGCCACCGGCCGATCATCATCTCCTGCTCGCCAAGAAGACCATCATGGTCACGAAGGGCGCGCGCGAGAACCGTTCGCGCCCCGCGATCGATCCGCTCTTCCGGTCGGCGGCCGTGGCGCACGGGAATCGCGTCATCGGCGTCGTGCTCACGGGCTATCTGGACGACGGGACGGCGGGCTTGACGGCGATCAAGCGGTGCGGGGGCCAGACCGTCGTGCAGGAACCGCGCGACGCGGCGTATCCGGACATGCCCTTGAATGCGCTGAAGCAAGGGGACGTCGACCACACCGTTCCTCTCGCCGAGATGGGCGCGACGCTCGCGGTCCTCGCGCGAAAGCGCCTGGGCAAGCGGATCCCCGTTCCTGACGACATCCGGATCGAGGCGAGGATCGCCGAGCGCGTGCTAAGCGACCTCGCGTCCGTCGAGGCGTTGGGCGAGCAGGCTCCCTTCAACTGCCCCAACTGCGGCGGCGTCCTGTGGCAGATGGACCAGGGCGACTCGGACGACTCGCTGCGGTTCCGATGCCACACCGGCCACTCGTTCACCGCACCCGTACTCCTCGCCGAGCAGTCGGGAAAGATCGAGGAGACCCTGTGGGTGGCGCTTCGCATGTTCGAAGAGCGCCGCAACCTCCTGATGACGATGTCCGAGCGGACGATGCGCACGAAGCGGCCCGGCGGGTCCGGCGCGAGGACGGACGCGTACGCGTCCGTCCGGGAGCGCGCGAAGGAATCGGAGATCCATATCCGGCGCATCCGCGAGATGCTGCGGACGGGCGAGCCCGCGAAGGGCAAAGCGCCAGGGGCGCGGGCGCTCCCCAAATGATGCTTCCCCGCGCGGTCCGTCCGGACCTCACTTCTTGCCGAGAACGAACATGCCCGTTTCGGTCTGCATGAGCTCGCGGTCGTTCGGGATCTCCGTGAGCTTCTTCCAGCCGGCCTTCGTGGCGTTGCGCGCGCCGACGTACATCATGTAGGGGCGCTCCTCGTTCTGGAAGATGGCCTTGTCGGCGGGGAGCTCCTTGTACACCTTGTTGTTCTTCGCGCTCGTCTTCGCCATGGGGTGACCGGGGCCGGCGAGGGCGGCGGCGGTTCTTCATCCTTGCGCCGGGGGAGCCGCGCCTTCTCCAGTGGCTCCAGTGGCGGGTGCGAACGGGCCGACTGCCTATTTACCCGCCTTCCGCTTCGTGCTCGGAGACCCCTGTGTCCAGCCTCAAGCTCTTCGCGCTCCTCGCCGTCGCCGCGCTCGCGGCCGGGTGCGCCCAGAACAACGCCAACCCCACGCCGGCCACCACCACCGGGACGTCGCCGACGCCCGCGACGACGACGGGGACGCCCCCGACGTCGCCCACGTCGAACGGCCTCACGAGCATCACCGTGGGCACGGAGGCCGCCTACCCGCCCTTCGAGGACACGCAGACGGACGGGAAGATCGTCGGCTTTGACATCGACGTGATGACGGAGATCGGCAACCGTTCGGGCTTCACGCCCCATTTCCAGAACGCGCAGTTCCAGGCGATCATCCCGTCGATCCAGAGCGGGCAGTTCGACGCGGGGATCAGCGCCTTCACCATCACGGACGAGCGCAAGCAGCAGGTCTCGTTCAGCGTCTCCTACTACGACAACGAGCTCATGGTCGCGGTGCTCGCGGCGAACACGGACATTGCGAAGCCCACCGACCTCGAGGGCAAGAAGGTCTGCACGCAGACCGGCACGACGAGCGAGGACTGGCTGCGCGCGAACGTGAACGCCACGAACGACACGCTGACCCTCCTCGACGCTTTCCCGCCCTGCGCGGACGCGTTGAAGCGCGGCGACGTGCAGGCGATGATGATCGACCGCGCCGTCGTGCGCGACCTCATCGCGAAGTCGAACGGCGAGATGAAGCAGGCCTTCGTCATCCCCACCGACGAGCAGTTCGGCATCGCGGTCGCGAAAACGAACGCGGCGCTCCTCACGCGCCTCAACACCGCGCTTGTCGCAATGAAGCAGGACGGGACGCTGGATCGCCTGAAGGACAAGTGGTCGGTGTAGACACCCGACGCCAGGGGCGCCAAGGAGGCCAAGGGCGCCCAGCGGCTCGCGCCCTTGCCCTCGTCCTCGCCCTCGTCCTTGCCCTCCCGTTCGTCGTCGCGCAGGAGGCGCCCGTCGCATTCTTCGCCGTCGACCCGGACGTCGCATCCACCGGGCGCGCCGTGAAGGTCGACGCCACGGAGACGACCGGCGCGATCCGCGAATACGCGTGGCGCTGGGACGAGGCCGATCCCTACGCGCCGGGCAACGTCACGGAGGAGCATTCCTACGGGGGCGGCGGCATCCACGTGATCGGGCTGCGCGTCACCGACGCCGCGGGTGCCGTCGCGTTCGCGAACCGCAGCGTGCTCGTGAAGGGCGCCTCGCCCAACGCGTACTTCACGCTCCTCGTGACCGAGCGCGACGGCGGCCTCCAGGCGGACGTGGACGCGACGTTCAGCGAGGCCTCGCGCGGCGCGACGCGCATCGTGAGCTACGAGTGGGACTGGGGCGAGGGCGGAAGCTTCTTCCTGGGCAACGCGACGGAGTCGCACTTCTACGAGGCGCCTGGCATCTACACGGTCGCGCTGCGCGTCACGGACGACGAGGAGCGCACCGACGTCACGACCGACAAGGTGCAGGTGAAGACCACGCTCGTCACGGGCTTCAAGGCGCTCTGGGGCGAGCGCGACGCGTTCCTGCGCGGCGCGAAGCTCACGATCTACCTCGCGGTCGTCTCCACGATCATCGGCTTCGCCGTCGCCGTCGTCCTTGCCGTCATGCGGGTGAGCCATGCGCGCCTCCTGCGATGGCCCGCCGCGGTCTACATCGAGGTCATCCGCGGCGTGCCGCTCCTGGTCCTCGTGCTGATCTGCTGGCTCGTGCTGCCGCAGGTGGGCCTGAAGCTCCCGATCCTCTGGGCCGGCATGGTCGCGCTCATCATCAACACGAGCGCGTACCAGGCCGAGGCGATCCGCGGGGGCATCCAGGGGATCCCCACGGGCCAGATGGAAGCCGCCACGAGCCTCGGCATGACACGCCTCCAGGCGATGCGCCACATCGTGCTGCCGCAGGCGTTCCGCCTGACGCTCCCGCCGCTCGGGAACGAGCTCATCATCCTCCTCAAGGACACGTCGCTCGTCTCCGTGATCGGCGTCGTGGAGCTCACCCAGGTCGGGCGCATCTTCAGCGCGCGCACGTTCCTCGTGCTGCCCACGTGGCTCGGGGTGGCGTTCATCTACTTCGTCATCACGTACGCGCTGGCTCTTGCGCTCAAGAGATTGGAGAAGAAGCTCGCGATCCCCGGGCTCGGCGTCGGGGGGCCTGCCTGATGCCGGTTCCGCAGACGACGCCAAGGAGAGCCACGGAGTTGAGAAGAGGCGATCGCCTCATCTCCTCTCCGTGGCCCTCCGTGGCCTCGTTTTCACGGAGGTGCGAATGACGCTCATCGAATGCCGCGGCGTCCACAAGCGATTCGGCCAGCTCGAGGTCCTGAAAGGCGTGGACCTGGAGGTCGACACAGGCCAGGTCGTGTGCGTGATCGGCCCGAGCGGCTGCGGCAAGTCGACGCTCCTGCGCTGCATGACCCGGCTCGTCGTCGCCGACGCGGGCGATATCACTCTGGGCGGGCACGACGTTCTCGCGAAGGACGTCGACATCAGGCGCGTCAGGGAAGAGTTCGTGATGGTCTTCCAGCAGTTCAACCTCTTCCCGCACCTCAAGGTGCGCGAGAACATCACGCTCCCGCTACGCGAGGTGCTGCGCCTCTCGCGCGAGGAGGCGAATGCGCGCGCGGACGAAACGCTCGCGCGCGTCGGCCTCGCCGAGAAGGCGGCCGCCTTCCCGGGCCAGCTCTCGGGCGGCCAGCAGCAGCGCGTCGCCATCGCGCGCGCCATCGCCATGCGGCCCAAGGCGATCCTCTTCGACGAGCCCACGAGCGCGCTCGATCCCGAGCTCACGGGCGAGGTGCTGCGCGTCATGAAGTCGCTCGCGCAGGAGGGCATGACGATGGTCGTCGTCACGCACGAGATGGGCTTCGCGCGCGACGTCGCGAACCGCGTCGTCTTCATGGAGGCGGGGCGCGTCGTCGAGGAGGGGAGCCCCGAGCAGGTCCTCCGGGCGCCGCGCGAGGCCCGCACCCGCGAGTTCCTCGCCCGCTACCTGCGGTAACGTTGAAGTGCCTGCGCAAGGCTCCGCGCGCGATGTCCCTTCGTGAGGATCTGCTGAAAGGGAACGAGCAGTACGTCGCCCACGGCTGGGACCCGGCCGAACGGGAGATGGCGGCGCCCCCGGCGAAGCGCCTCGCGATCGTCGCGTGCATGGACACGCGCTACAACGTGGAGCGCGTGCTCGGCCTCCAGCACGGCGACGCGAAGATCATCCGCAACGCGGGCAACCGCATCGACGACGGCACGCTGCGAAGCCTCGTCGTCGCCGTCCACCTCCTGGGCGTGCGCCACGTCGCCATCATGGGGCACACGAAGTGCGGCATGACGCTCGTCGGGCGAGGCGAGTTCCGCATCGCGCACAGCCTCGCCGAGAAGACGCAGGTGCCGCTCCACGAGGCGATGCGCCCCGACTTCCAACGCTGGCTCGGCGGGATCCACGACCCCGAGACGGCGGTGCAGGAGAGCGTGACGCTCCTGCGCGCGCACCCGTACATGCCGCGCGACATCGACGTCTTCGGTCTCCTCTACGACAACGACACCGGGCGCGTGCGCTTCGTCGAGGAGCGGAAGTGATGGCGCTTGAGATCGGCGCGATCGCGCCCGACTTCCGCCTGCCCGGCTCCGACGGCAAGGAGCACTCGCCCGCCTCGCTGCGAGGGCGCCCCTACGTCCTCACCTTCTACCCGAAGGACGAGACCGCCGGCTGCGTCGCGCAGGTGTGCGCGCTGCGCGACGTGTGGGAGGACTTCCGCCACATGGACGTCGCCGTCTTCGGCGTGAGCCGCGACAGCGTGGAGGACCATCAGGCGTTCGTCGCGAACCGCAAGCTCCCCTATTCGCTCCTCACGGACGCAAGCGGCGCCATGCACAAGGCGTTCGACGTCGGGCGCACGTTCGGCGTGACGAACCGCGTCTCCTACCTCGTGGACGCGGCAGGCACGATCCGCGCGGCGTACGCGAGCAACCTGCGCCCCGAGCAGCACGCGGCGCGCATGCTGGCGGCGGCGAAGGCGCTCGCCCGCTGAGATGGCGAGGCTCATCCCGCGACGGGCTCGATGGCCGCGGCCGTCGCGCGCACGCGCCGGCGCTCGTACAGGAAGATGCCGATCGTCGTCGCGACGTCGCAGCCCACGATGAGCACGAGGGCGCTCGCAAGGAACGTCTCCGAGCCTGGCACGCCCATCGCCGCGGGGATGCTCGCGAGCACGGCGGTGGCCATGCCGCGCGGGTACATCCCGGTGAGGAGGAGGCGCGTCTGGCCGTCCCCATGGTGCGTGGCGGTGACGACGAGCATGCGCGCGGCGAGGAGCGCGGCCGCGAGGAGGAGCGCGGTGAGCGCGCCGGCCCAGGAGACGAGCGCGCCGCCGACGCTCATGCCCAGGTACACGAAGTAGATGCTGCGCAGCAGGAAGATCAGCTCGCCCTGATGCTGGCGCGAGTCGTCGGAGATGGACGCGAGCGCGGGGACGCCGCCCTGCTTCATGAGCGCGCCCGCGTTCCCCACGACGACGCCGAAGATCAGCGCGGAGAGGAAGCCGCTGCCGCCCAACGCTTCCGTCGCCGCGTACGCGAGGAGGAGACCGCCCAGCGTGAGCGGGTACGCGTTGGCGCGCTGGCGCATGTGGTGGAGGGCGCGCGCTACGGCGAGGCCCGCGAGGAAGCCGATCGCGGCGCCCAGCAGGAAGCGCAGGCCGAAGTCGAGGCCGAAGCGCAGGGGGGATCCGCCCGTGAGGTAGAGCGCGGCGAGCCCGGTCACGGCGACGGCGGAGAGGAGATCGCCAAGCCCCGTCTCGATCGTGAGCCACACGCGCGCCTTCGTGGGGGCGCGGATCTGCGCGAGGATCGGGATCACGGCGACGATGCCCGTCGCGCAGACGGCGACCGCGAAGAGGAGCGCGAGGTGCGGCGCGAGGCCGAGCACGCGGACGCCGGCGAACCAGAGGGCGATCGCGCCCGCGCCCCAGGAGAGGACGGAGAAGGCGACGGCGCCGCCGCCGTGCGTCTTGAGGTCGTCCCAGCGCAGGCCGAGGCCCCCTTCGAAGAGGATGATGACGAGGCCGATCGGCGCGAGGATCGGCATCGCGGGCTTGAGCCACGAGGGATCCAGGAGGTGGAACGCGGGGCCGAGGAGGAACCCGATCGCGAGGAGGACCAGGATGTCGCTCACGCGGGCGCGGCGGAAGACCGCGTGCCCGAGGAGCCCGGCCAGGATCGCGGCGCCGATGAGGAGGAAGGCCTCCGCCGCGGGTCCCAGCATCGGCCGAAGGCTCTCTGGCGCCCGCCTTATGAACCTTGGGCGGAAGCACCCCGGCTGGCGCCACGTATTTGAGTCCTCCACCGCTCGTGCAGGATGATGGTGACGGTCTCGTACGCCGAGCGCCCGCACGAGACAGCCGGCCTCATGGTGCCCAATGGCCGATCGCTCCCGGCCGAGTCCTGGCAGCGACGGCACGTCGGCATCCTGTGGCTCCTCGCGGCGCATGCCGTGGGCCTCACCCTCTTCGGGGTCCTCACCGGACACGGCCTCGTGCACTCCGTGCTCGAAGGCGCCGTCGTGGGCGGGATCGGGCTCGTCGCGTGGTGGCCGCGCCTGCCGACGCGCGCGCGCAGCGTCGTCGCCGCCTTCGGCCTCATGTCCGCGTCCGCCGTGCTGACGCACCTCTCGGGCGGCTACATCGAGGCGCACTTCCACTTCTTCGTGATGCTGGGCGTCATCTTCCTCTACGAGGACTGGCTCCCCTACGTCCTCGCCGTGGGCTACGTCGCCGTGCACCATGGCGTGATGGGCTCGATCGACCCGGTGAGCGTGTTCAACCATCCGGCCGCGATCGCGCACCCCTGGCTGTGGGCAAGCGTCCACGCCGCGTTCATCCTCGGGCTCTCCGCCGCGCTCATCGTCGCGTGGAACGTGATCGAGCGCGCGCGCCGGTCCGAGACGAGCGCGCACGGCGTCGCGCACGACCTCCGGCGGCAGCTCCACTCGCAGGAGAAGATGGCGGCGCTCGGGAGCCTCGTCGCGGGGCTTGCGCACGAGGTGCGAACGCCGCTCACCATCGTCTCGACGAACGCCTCCATCCTGGAATTCCATGCGAAGCGCGCGGCGACGAACGAGCTCGCGCAGCAGGTGCTCACGCACGTGCAGGAGATCCAGCTCAGCGTCGACCGCATGAACGCGCTCGTCCAGCAGCTTCGCAAGTTCCACAACCTGGAGCAGGACGCGCGCGTGAGCCTGCCCCTCGACGCCGCCGCGCGGGAGGCGGCCGCGCTCTTCGCCTCGGCGCACCGCGGCGTGAAGCCCGTGCAGCTCGACCTGCGGCCGACCCCGCCGGTGACGATGCACCTCCTGGGCCTCCAGCAGGTCGTGCTGAACCTCCTCACGAACGCGATCGAGGCGTCCGACGCAGCAACGGCCGTCGTGTCGATGCGCACGCGCGTGGAGGACGGATGCGCCGTCCTCGAGGTCGAGGACCAGGGGCGCGGCATGACCGAGGACGTGCAACGGCGCATCTTCGAGCCGCTCTTCACCACGAAGCCGGATGGCATGGGGCTCGGGCTCCACATCGTGTCGCGCATCGTGGACGCGCACGGCGCGCGCATCGAGTGCGCGAGCCGCGAGGGGAAGGGCACGACGTTCCGCGTGCGTTTCCAGCTGGCGCCGACGCCGCCGGCGCACATCGTGCCGGTGGATGCGGGCGCGCCCGTCGCAGCGCCCCCGACGGCATCCGCGTGAGCCGTCAAGCTCCGAAGAGCGAGGGCGCCTCGTTTGTGAACCTCGCGTCCGGGAGCACCGGCAACAGGAGGCGGGAGCCGTCGGCGCCGATGCGGATCGTGTTCGTGGCGCCGGGCACGTCGGGCATGACGTACTCTTCGGTCGACACGACGATCAGCCGGAGGACGTGCCCCTTCGCGACGTGATGGTCGCGCCCATGCATCTCCCAGGAGTAGAGGCGCTCCTCGCCGGGCGTGAGGTCGCGCCCCTTCGCGAGGTCGCCGCCGTGGCGCGCGTCCATGTAGCCCCGGGTGACGAACGAGGCGGATCCCGCGGGGTCCACGTCGTAGAGGAGGACGTCCCACTGTGTGTCGGCCTTGTCCGAGGAGGCGACGAGCTCGATGCGCGGCGCGCCGGTGACGTGCAGGTCCGCATCGAGGGGCGCGCTGTCGAACTGCAGGAACGCGCCCTCGCGCGGGCCGACGAACTCATCCATCGAGCGCGGCTCGTCCATGTAGCTCAGGGTGGAGTCCTCGGGCGGGCCCCACGAGAGCGTCCCGTCGCCCAGGTGCAGGAGCGCGAGGGACGCGTTCCTGGGTGGGTAGTCCGACTCCACGTGGTACTGCCCGCGGCTGTCCTGCAGGACGACGGGCGGAAGGTCGAGCGCGCCGTTGTCGCGATCGAGCATGAAGTGGTCGAGCCACGCGTGCACGTACTCGTGATAGCGTTCGAACGAGGCGGGCACGCCGTGGCCGTGCTGCTGCATCCAGAGGCGCTTCTCGGCCGGGTACGCAGCGAAGAAGTCGGTGACGAGCGAGGTGGGCGTGTTCTCGTCGAGGAACCCGTGCGCGTAGAGCATCGGGGCCGTCGCGTTGCCGAGATCCTTCACGTAGTCCCGCGCTTTCCAGTACTCGTTGTAGTCGTCCTGCGCGTACGCGGTCTGCATCTGCGCGAGGCCACATTGCGCGCTCTGCGGGTCGTAGCCGGTCGGGTTGCGCGGCTTGGGCATGAAGCCCGTCGCGGCCCAGATGGGCTGGTCGGTGTAGACGACGCCGAAGGGGAGCTCGCCAAAGAAGCGGGGCTCGCCGTTCTCCATGTAGTACCGATACCACTCGGAGACGGCGGAGACGGGGACGATCGTGGTGAGGTGAGGCGGGTCCGTCGTCGCCGTGCTGATGGGCGTGGTGCCGACGTACGAGGTGCCCATGAGGGCGACGCGGCCGCTCGACCACGGCTGGTCCGCGAGGAACTCGACGAGCGCGTAGCCATCCTGCGCCTCCTCGGGGCCACCGGTCGTGAAGCAGCCGCCGCTCTGGCCGCTGCCGCGCACGTGCGCGACCGCGACGGCGTACCCCTTCGGAACGTAGAACGCCGCGAGCGCGTTCGGAAGCGGATCCGCTCCCAGCATGCGCCCGAGCGCCCACGCCTCGTCCGTTGGGCTGAGCGTGTTCGAGTACGGCGTGTACTCGACGAGGACGGGGAAAGGACCGCTCCCGTTGGGGAGCTGGACGTCGACGTGGATCGAGACGCCGTCGAAGCTCGGGAAGTCGAGCGGCAGGAAGTCGCCCACGGTGAAGAGGTCCTCCGTGAGGCCGACCCTGGGCGCGAGCGCGGCGGTGTTGCTTTTGCCCAGGTCCGCAGCCGGGGTCGCGCAGCCTGCCGCGAGGAGGGCGAGGGCGAGCGGGAGGACGAGGGCCTTCATCAGGCGCGACTCGGCGACGGGCTATGAAGGCGTTGTGGTGGGCCCCGCCCGAGCTAGGGCTTGGACGAGGGCTGGGGGGCGCGCGGGGGCGTCTTCTGTCGCGACGGAAGACAAGCCGCGTCGCAACGCGGCGGCGGGGTCGGGGGCGGGCGAGGGCGTGCGCGAGGGCGTGCGCGAGGGCGTGCGTGAGGTCGCCCGCGTCCCAGCCCTCGACCTCCCTCGCCCGAGCGCCCGCCCTCCCCCAGCCCCCGTCCAAGCCCCAGCCCTCGACCTCCCTCGCCCGAGCGCCCGCCCTCCCGAGCCCCCGTCCCAGCCCCAGCCCGCGCGGCGAGTGAACGGTGGGCGCGGCGGAACGCTGCCCGGACCGTTCAATCGCCGCGCCACCATGTTTATAGCAGGATGGACGACGTTGGCCGCCTCATGGACGGGAGGTCCTACACCCTGCTCATCGCCCTGGCCTTCGTTGGCACGGGGCTCACCGGATGCATCCAGAACCCTGACTGGCTCAACACGAGCTCGTCCGAAGTCTCGGCGCGCGACAACCTGCGCGACGCGGACAAGGCCGCGCTCGACTGGAGCCCCAACGCGCGCCTCGTCGGCGTGATGGCGTTCGAGCTCGCCGAGAGCCCGGACCCCCGCATCGACGCGGACCCGGACCCCGGGAACGGCCTCGCGCCGGCCTGGTGGTACGTGTACTGCGACGCCGCTGCGGAGAAGGCCGAGGCCGAAGCCTCGACCTTCCGCTCCGACGACAACGAGGAGAAGGCGATGGCCGCGATGCAGATGTCGCTGCGCGCGTTCAAGGTCACCTCCGATGGCGAGGTCACCTCCGAGAAGGACGCCGAAGCCATGGCCGCCGGCATGGACCACAGCATGGCGCAGCCGCTGGGCGAGTGGAGCGTCGACTCGGACGAAGCGCTCGCGGCCGCGAAGGCGGACGAGGGCTTCGCGAAGGTCGCGAACGGCTTCAACGCCAGCATCGTCGAAGGCATCGCGCAGATCGAAGGCGCGGACGCCTGGTGGGTCTCCGCGATGAGCGCGGACGGCTTCGTCGTCGCGAGCGTCGACGCCGTCACGGGCGAGCTCCTCGACGTCCAGACGATGGACCAGGACTTCTCGATGCCCACGTTCGAGTGGGGCGCCGCGAACCCCGAGCTCTCCGGCACGCCGGTGTACCTTGAAGGGGAAGGCAGCGCCGCCGCAGCGGACGAGGCCATCGAAGTGCCCTTCTGGTCCTCGGGCCCGATGCACGGCACGATGATGGTCACCTACGCGACGAGCGCGCCGATGGACGGACTCCACTGGGCGATCCTCGACAGCGAAGGCGAGTACGTGACCGGCGACCACCTTTCCAACTGGGAGGGCGGCGAAGGCGAGTACGAGATGGAGCTCGAGATCGAGGACGCGGGCGACTACGTCCTGTCGATCGGCTACATGTCGTCGTTCCCCGGCCCAAACTTCCTGCCCGTCCCGACGCCCCTGGGCGGCTCGGTCGACTACTCGTACGTGCTCGACCTCATGCCCGGCGAGATGCCCGACGAAGACGACTCGTGATCATCAACGCAAGACAAGCCCCCGCTGGCGGGGCCGGGAGCGAATGGACCTCCGGCTCCGGGCCCCGCCAGTCCTTTTCCATCTCCTTCTCCAACCACCGCGTGAGCACCGCATCCTCGACGAGGAGGCCGACCTCGCGGTTGTCTTCCACCGCCGCGCGCACCCAGTTCATGCTGCCCACGTACACCGCGCGCCCGTCCACCGCGACCGCCTTCGCGTGGAGCGTGCGGTCGGGCCGGTCGCGGCGCGCCTCGATCGCGAGCCCCTCGCGCTCCGCGAGGGCAGCAAGGCGCGCGACCGTCTCCCGGTTCGCGCCGTCATCGTGGCGCCCGTCGAGGAGAAG
This sequence comes from Thermoplasmatota archaeon, assembly GCA_035526585.1. GTDB lineage: Archaea > Thermoplasmatota > SW-10-69-26 > JACQPN01 > JAJPHT01 > JAJPHT01. The sequence continues at coordinate 32,871 of DATLCC010000105.1, forward strand.
CCGCACGCGCGCGCCGCCGCGGGCCGCCTCGACGAGCGCGTCCACGAGCGGGCTATGAGGCTCGGCGCGCAGCATCTCCACGTCGACGCTCTGCGTCGCGTTCGCGACGAGGCGCGCGACGGCGAGCGGATCGTCAGGCGAGACGATGAGCGTCACGTTTCCCTCGAAGGGAGAGGGAGCGGGAGGGGATGAGGACGCCACGAAGGGCACGAGCTCCCCCGGTTCCGCGCGCGCATCGAAGGGCTTCACGTCAAAGCCGGCCACGTCGAACGAGATCACCTGCGCGAGCTGGCGCGCGAGCGACGCGTTGCGCACGACGAGCCCGTAGCCGCGCGAGCTCGCGTCGTGGAAGTTCTCCGTGGCGACGGCGACCGCCCCACCGTCCACCACGAAAGCCTTCGAATGCACGGTGCGATACCGCGCGCCCTCGCCGCCCAGCGCAAGCACGCGCGCGCCACGCGCCTCGAGCGCGGCGACGAGCGCGCGCTCCTCGGGCGGGACGCCGCCCACCGGCGCTCCTTCAAGGAGCACGGTGACGTTCGCGCCCCGATCCGCCGCGCGCGCCAGCGCTGCCGCGATGTCCGGGCTCGTGAGCGTGTAGGCCTCGACGAGCACCTCGCGGCGCGCCTCATCGAGGAGCGCGACGACGGGCGCGGCGCCGGCGTCTGGCGTGGCGAAGGCGACGACCTCGCCTACGACCGGGATGGGGAGCGCGGGGAACCGGACGAAGGAGGACGAGGACGAGGACGAGGACAAGGACAAGGGATGCCCGAGGATGCGGACCGCGGCATGGGCGCGCGCCTCGATCGCGGAGCCGCCATCGCGCCGCACGCGCGCCTCGATCGAGACCGGGCCGCCGGTGGGCGTCGCGTTGAACGCGCGGCACGCGCTGCCCTCGAAGGCGGGCTGATATCGATCCTCGCGCACGTCAAGCGTCGCGTTGGCCGCGAGCACGCGAACCTGGCCGCGCCCGTCGGCCTCCGCGCAGACGGCGATCGGGAACGGCAACCCTTCGTCCGCCTCCGAGGGCGCGTCGATGCGCGCGGACCACGCCGCTGAAGCCGTTGGCGCGAGGAGGATCATCGCGAGGACGAGCGCGCGCACGCGGCGCGGATGCGCGAGGGCGGGGATGTCCATTGTCCCCCGCGGGTTGCCCGCGTGAGGTGATGCCGCGATGACGTTCATCTCTGCTAGCGCGCTGACGGCGCGATGCGACGCGATGAGCGGAGGCAGCGACGGCGGGATCGCGCGACACGCCTGATCCTCCTGTTCCTGCTCGCAGGTGGCGCGGCCGCGATCAGCGTCGTCACCGACGAGCTTCGTGATACGTTCGGCCGCGGCGCCGTTTGGGTCGCGGGGGAGTCATCTTTATGTTGGTCGGCATCTACTCGTTGCTCACGGAGAAAGACCGATGAGCCACGACCACCGTAGCCTGGCGGAGCGTCTGCGCCCCGGCCATGTTCTCATTCTGGTGGGCGCCCTCATGGTGCTCTATGGCATCGGCGCGTTCGCTGGCATGGTCCCCAGCCCGTAAGCGCGCTCCACCGGAAGCCACCGTTCCGCCCCGCGAGCCTTCAAGCCTGGGAGCCGTCTTGGAGGCTTGACTCCCCATGCAGACGGAGAATGTGGTCATCATCGGCTCGGGGCCTGCGGGCCTCACGGCCGCCCTGTACGCGAGCCGCGCCGACCTCAAGCCCCTGGTCATCGCCGGGTACGAGGCGGGCGGGCAGCTCATGATCACGACCGAGGTGGACAACTACCCCGGCTTCCCGGAAGGGATCATGGGCCCCGAGCTCATGGAGAGGTTCCGCAAGCAGGCGGAGCGCTTCGGCACGCGCTTCATCGACAAGGACGTGACGAAGGTCGACTTTTCGAAGCGACCGCTCGAGCTCGATATCGAAGGCCAGAAGATCCACGC
>DATLCC010000106.1:0-21830 GCA_035526585.1 Thermoplasmatota archaeon
AGCGAGTCGACGAGCGCGCGCAGGTGCGGGACGACCTCGGAGACGTCGAGCTCCGTCTTCAGCAGGCGCACGCCGCAGTTGATGTCGAATCCGACGCCGCCGGGGGAGAGAACGCCCTCATTCGCGTCGAAGGCGGCGACGCCGCCGATGGGGAAGCCGTAGCCCCAGTGGATGTCGGGCATCGCCATGCTGCGGCCGACGATGCCGGGAAGGGTCGCGACGTTCGCGACCTGCTGGAGCGCGTTGTCCTCCTTCATCGCCGGGAGGAGCCTGTCGCTCGCGAAGATCCGGCCCGGCACGCGCATGCCGGCGAGGTGCGTCGTCGGGATGTCGACGCGCCAGGGATCGACGCGCTGCAGCTCGCCTGTGAAGGCCACGCTGGGGCAGAAGGAGGGTGTTGTAAAAGGTTGCGGGGTCGAAGTGACGAAAGCCACGGAGGGCCACGAAGATGAGAGGAGACACTGTCTCCTTCTTCTCCGTGGCCCTCCGTGGCTTCGTTTCAGCGTGGGATGCAGATTCAACCGCTGCGATTCTTGCGGATCCTGGGATAGACGATCTGGCCCACGACCACGATGCCGAGCGCGATCGTCGTCCACAGGAACACCGAAGGCGCCTCGGGGCTCGCGATGGTGATCGTGCGCGTGCTGAAGTGGGCGAGCGTGACGATCGCCTGGAGGCCGACCTCGCCGTCGCTCGTGATGAGCCAGTACTTGTCGCCGTCCGCGACGAACGCGTCCTCGTACGACTTCGCCTGCTTCACGGCGACGCCGTCGACCATGAGGATCGCGTCGCCATCGATGAGGCCCTGCACGGTGTCGCGGTCGAAGCTGATGATGAGCGTCTTCCCGGCGTGCGTCGCGCTGTCGACGACGACGCTCACGGCGTCGCTGCTCGCGGCGCTCGTGATGGCCTTGACGTCGTCGTAGTAGTTGATGTTCGCCGTGGTCGTGGTGAACGCGGTGGCGCCCGCGGCCGTGTCGACGATGACCTGGCCGAGGAGGTTCCCTGCCGCGATGGCGTTGGCCTGCACGAGCTGGTCGGCCTGGCTGAGCTCGGCTTCGAAGCCGCTGAAGGCCTTGAAGATGAGCTGCGAGCCCTCGCCCAGCTGCGCGGTCACGGCGTCGCCGGAGACGCTGAAGGCCGCTTCCGCCGCGCCCTCGGCCGAGTGCGCGCTCGAGAGGATGAGCGCGCCGCTGAAGTCGGGAGCGGAGAGGAGGATGACGCCGTCGTTCACCGGGGTCGCCTCGATGTTGTCCGCGAGGTCGAGCGAGGCGATCGTGTCCTCGATCGCCCTGATCTTGAGCGTGCCCGAGCTCACGTCGAACGCCTCGACGATCGCCTCGTCGCTCACGAAGCGCACCGAGTTCGAGGTGCTCGCGCTGCCGGTGGCGAACGCGCTCTCGCCGATCTTGATCGCGTCGAAGACGGTCGTCGTCTGGTCGAGCGCGCCCGCAGCGAAGCCCGTCGCCTCGAGCGCGTCCTTTGCGGCGCCGCGCGCCGTGACGGAGTAGTCGAGGAGGAGGCCCGCGTCGGGCTTGGCGATGAGGTTGACCACGTCGCCGTCCGCGACGCCGCCGTAGCCGGGCTCGAAGCTGCCGAAGACGTCGAGAGCGCTCTTGAGGCGCGCCTCGGCGTCCGCGGTGCTCGCGATCGCGACCTGGTGCGCCTCGCCGGCGGCCATAGAGGGGACGCTGAAGAGGATGTACGTCTGGCCCTGGAGGCTCGCGAGCACGTAGTAGGCCGCCTCTGTGGAGGCATACACATCGGCCGCGGTCTCCACGGCTGTCGCGAGCTGCCCGTCCACGCTCACGATGATGTCGTCGGCGCTGCGGGCGGCGAGCGTCGCTCGGTCCGCGACGAGGGCGAAGGCGTGCGCGCGGGCCTCGACGGCCGCGTCGGCGTACGCCTCGGTCGTGACGAGGCCCTTGTGCGTGTGCTCCGCGGCCTTGTCGATCGCGAGGTGGATGTCCTTGCTCCAGTCGACGTTGGCGCTCGCGACCGCGTTCGCCACGAAGCCGACGGTGGCCTCGCTCGCGAGCGTGCCGTCCGCGATCGCCTGCGCGGCCGCGTCGGCGTGCGCGCGCGCCTGGTGCTCGGTCGCGCTGCGGTAGACGATGCGCTCCCCCTTGTCGAGGTTGGCCTTCACGTGGCCTGGGACGCTGAGGTCGAGCTTGCTCGCGCTCTGCGCGCCGGTCTGGGCGTGGACGAGCATCAGGTGGCCGACCTGGCCCGCGGGCCCGTCGAGCGCGATCACGTCCTCGGCGTCGCCCACGAAGGTGGCGCCGATGTCGTTGGAGAGGCTGAGGTCGACCTGTGTCGCCGCTTCCGCTTCGGCGATGAAGGCGGCGTACACGTCGTCCGTGAACTCGGTCTGCACGAGCGCGCTGCCGTCGACCATGGTGACGAACTTCGCGCCGGCGTGCGTGGCGCCCTTAGCCGCGGCGTACGCGCTGCCCGCGGCGCTTGCCTGCGCGGTCGAGGTCATCTGCGCGCTCGCGTCCGCCGCGACGTCCGCGGCGAAGTGCATCTTGGCGAAGATCTCGGTGGCGCTCCGGATGTCGGTGAAGTCTCGGATCTCGGCCGCGCCCTTGGCTTCGTTGGCGAAGAAGGCGCCGAAGCTGCCGACGACCTGGCCCTGGCCGGAGACGGAGGTCTCGAGGTTCCCGAGGAGCGAGTAGCCGCCCTCGAGCTGCGCCGTGATCTCGGACATCGCATCGAGCTCGGCGAGCGTCGTCGCGGTCGCCTGCGCATCCGCGAGGGCCGCGAGGGTGATCTGCGTCGCCGCGTTCGCCTTGGCGGCGACGTTCGTGAGGACGAGGACGCGCCCTTCGACCGTGGTCGCCCAGTACGAGTCGGCGTGCGCCGCGACCTTGGAGGCCGCGTCGACGCGCTGCGCGAGGGCGCCGTTGATGTAGACGGCGACATTCTCCGCGGTCGCGGCGGGAAGATCGACGTAGTCGAGGTCGTACGCGACGATCTGCGCGCAAACGTTGGCCTTGGCGGCCGCGCTCGCGCTGCCCGCAGCGCTTCCGGCTGCGTTCTGCGCAGTCCCCGCCGCGCTGCCCGCGCCATTCGCGGCCGCGTCGCCCGCGGCGCAGGCGCTGGCCTGCACTTCGCTGCGCAGCGTCGTGGTGACGCGCTTCGCGGCGTCGGTCGTCGTCTTGGTCTGCGCGGTGGCGAAGAAGTTCGCCTGCGCGATGAGGGAGACGCCGGTCGAGAACTCGCTCGTCGCCTCGCCCGCGAGCTTGCCGTTCGCGACCGCCTTCACGGCGGCCTCGTTGTAGGCGGAGGCGCTCTCGTCGGCCGCTGCGGCGGCGGAGGACGCGTAGTTCGCGTTGGCGCGGTAGATGAGCTCGGTCCCGTGCTTCAGGGTCGCGACGGCCTTGTGCTGGCCCGCGAGCTGGAGCGACGAGCCGCCCGAGGTGGCCTGCTGGCCGGCGGCCTGGACGAGGATGAGCACGCCGCTCGTGCCCTCGCCGCGGACGTCCCAGACGTTCGAGGCGGCGCCCGAGGCGGTCATGACGACGTCGGCCGCAGCGTTGAAGACGATCCGCTGCTCCGCGGACCCTGTCGCGCGGAAGGTGAGGAGGCTGTTGGCCGAGTCCGTCATGCCGATGACGAGGTCCTCGGACTTCAGGCCCAGCGACGAGGTGCCGACGCCTTCGAGCTTGGAGGTCGGCTGGAATCCTTCGACGTCGATGCTGTCGAAGACGGTCTCGGCCGCGTCCGCGCCCGAGCCGCCGTTGATGGTGAAGCTCTTGATGACCGACCCCGCGGCGCTCGCGCCGGCCTCGTTGATGATGGCCGACGTGACGGAGCCCGTCGCCTTGCCCTCGTGCGGGCTCCCGCCCACCGGGGCGACGGCGAACGTGCCGACCGAGCGCTTCGGCGCGGGAGCGCCAAGCGGTCCCGGAAGGGCGGCGGCCATGGGAAGAGCCAGCGGCGCGAGGAAGATCGCGACGATGGCAAGGGCGATGACGAGGCGGGCGGGGGTGTTCGGGCGACTCAAGCGACGGTCCCTCCGTGGGGCGTTCAGGCCCCTCTCGCCCGCGAGTGCGATAGAGGCCTAGCAGAACGGGACCGGGGGCCTCGTCACAAAATGGGAGGACCGGCCCTTGGCCGGAAGGCCGGTGAGCCGCTCCTCAGATGTCCACGATCACGCGCACCTGCGGCGGGCTGCGCTGGACTTCGAGCCCGTGCCAGGTCATCGCCTTGATCTCGTGGACGTGGCCGTGGCGGGCTGCGTCGTAGGCCTCGCCCCGCAGCGTCGCGGTGAGGCGCGTGTCGCCATGCAGCGTCACGTCGAACTCCGAGAAGACCCACATGCGAGCATAGAATAGGTCCAGCACCTCGTCGAGGAACCCGAAGAGTAGGCGCTCGACGTTCTCCCCCGCGAGCTCGATGCGCGCCTCGCCCACGGGCTTCGCGGCGGTGATGTCGACCATGTTGCCGATGAGGCCGCGCGCCGCCTGCCCGAACGCGACGTCAAGCGTCGGCCCCCACGCGCGGATGCCGACGTCGGCGGTGTGCTCGAAGTAGTCGAACCCCTCGAGCTCGGGCACAAGGGGGCGACCCCGCGCTCACCGCATAATCATGACTTTCATCCAGCTCGCAGACGAAGCCACGGAGGACCACGGAGACGGTGGGAACAAGTCTCTCAGGGTCTCCGTGGCTCTCCGTGGCTTCGTTTTCGCGTCGCAGCTAGAGAAGCCGACCGAGCAGCGCATCCAGCGGCAGCGCCTGCTCCAGGCTCTCCAGGACGACATCCGCATCCGCGACCGCCGCGGGCGAGGTCGAGCGCGCGTTCGGGACCGCCACGACGCGGCAGCCCGCGGCCTTCGCGGCCGCGACCCCGCGCGGCGAATCCTCGAAGACGAGGATGTCGTCCGGCGGGAAGCCCAACCGCGCCGCGGCGAGCTTGTAGGGCTCTGGCGAGGGCTTCGGCTCCAGCACGTCGTCGCCCGTGACGATCGTGGCGAAGGCGCCAAGGAAGCCGACCGCGCGCAGCGTCTCGATCGCGTCGTCGCGGTAGCCGCTCGTGACGAGGGCGCACGGCCCGCGCGCGCGGCAGGCCGCGACGAGCTCCCGCGCGCCCGGGAGAGGCTGGGGAGGGTCCGCGTCGAGCGCGGCAAGGAACGCAGTGTGGCGCAGGGCGAGCATCTCGTCCGTGCTCTGGGGCGCGCCGAGCTTCGCGCGGTACGCCTCGACGATGTCGCTCGTGCGCGCGCCGGTCATGTCCTCCGAGGGCCCCTGGGTGTCGGGGCGATGCCCGAGCGTCTCGAGCATCGCGCGCGTCGCTCGCTCGTGCTGCGGCTCGGCGTCCACGAGCGTCTCGTCCAGGTCGAAGCAGAAGGCTCGGATCATGCCTCGTCGGCCTCGGGGGGCGCGACCGCCTCGAGGTACCCGCTCGAGGAGAGGAGGCCGATGCTCGCGAGCGGGAAGGCGACGTCGAGCATCGCGGCGAAGATCGGCCCGGCCTCGCCGCGGAAGGCCAGGACGCCCCGCCAGACGAGCCACAGGAGCGCCCACGTGACGTACGTGTAGTAGGCGAACGGGCGCGCGAAGAGGAGCGCGATCGACAGGAGGAACCAGCCGATCGCGGGCACGTAGAGGACGCCGAGGAACGTGCCCGTGGGGAGGATGAGGAGCGAGTAGACGAAGCCGACGATCGCGCCGTAGAGGGCGCGCCGGGGGATCGCCTGGCGGAAGAGCATCTAGGACGCCTTGGGGCGGGCCACGAGGAGCAGCACGATCTCCGCGACGACGACGATCGCGAGCACGACGAGCGCGGTCACGAGCATCCCGATCGCGTTCGCGGGCGCGAGGACGACCGCGAGAATGGCGACGGCGAGCGCCAGCACCGCGACGCCCGCGAGGGCGAGGAACGTGATCCGCGCTACCCGGGGCGAGACGCGACCCTCAGGTCGCGTCTCGACGGGATCCATGTCCATCGTGACGACGTCGCCGTCCTCGTCCGCCAAGCTGCGTTACCTCCGGCGCACCACCACGAACACACCGACGCCGATGCCCACGGCCGCCAGGAGGCCGATGAGCGCGATGACTGCGCCGTAGGTGCCCATGATGTAGCCGGGTGTGAGCTTTGCGTTAAAGGTCGCCGCGTTCGAGAGGCTGGACTCCTTGAGCTCGCCGTCCTCGCGGTACTGCGTGAAGATCTCGACGCTGTAGTCGCCGGCCGCGTCGACCGGGACGCGGACGGAGAAGAAGCCGTCGTTGGCGACCTCGTCCCCCTCCTTGCCCTGGTCGTTCATCGGGTAGCTGTCGACGAGCTTGCCGTCCAGGTAGACGCGCGCCTCGACGACCGCCTCGGCCTTCGTGATCTCGGCCTTCACGAGCATCGTGCCGCCCGGGACGCTGTCGCCGAGCACGTTGACGACGCCCACCGCGCTCGCGCGGTTGAGGATCGTGACCGTCGTCTCCGCGAGCTTCACGAAGCCGCCGTCGCCCGCCGCGAGGCGGAACGTGTACTGGCCATCGGGGAAGCGCGTCGAGTCGAGCGTGTAGCGGCGCGTCGCGCTGTTCTCGATCTTGGCGAGCTCGACGAAGTTCGTCTTCCCTGGCGCCTTGTAGAAGATCGTGAAGACGAGCGCGTCGCCATCCTCGTCCGAGGCGTCCCACGTGAGGTCGACCGTGCGGAAGATGCGTCCGCCGTCGACGGGCGCGGTGATCTTGACCTTGGGCTCGTGGTTGGAGACGTTGAACGTCGCGTACGGGTGCGTCGCGTTGCCGAACGTCTCGGTGTTGTCGAGCCGGTCCCAGGCCTGCAGGTAGTACGAGACGACGTCGCCCTTCACGCCCTCGGGGAGCGTGAGCGTCCACGCGCCGTCGGTCTCGACGAGGGGCAGGGGCACGTAGGGCTCCGTGTTCTCGCGGTACCAGACGACGCTCTTGTTCACGCCCACGCGGTCGTCCACGAAGGTCGCGTTCACCGCGCGGCCCTGCGGGAAGAACTGGAAGAGCGCGGGCGGCGTGTCGTCCACGTACACCGTCGTCGTGTTGAACGCGCGGTTGAGGTTGCCCACCGCGTCCTCCGCCCAGAACTGGATCTGGTAGAGGCGCGGGCCCGTGTACACGCCGGGCGCGTCGTTCATGTGGAACGGCGCGGTGTAGACCGTCTCCGCGGAGCTGGGGCCGCTGCCGAGGATGCGGTAGCGGATGCTCTCCACGTCCGTCGGGAGGCCGTCGTTGTCGTCCGCGGCGAGCGTGATGCGCGAGTTGAGGCTCACGTTGAGCACGTGGCCCGGCTGGTCGCGGTACGAGGGTACGATGGCCGAGATGCGCGCGATGGGCGCGACGTCGTCCACCGTGAACGAGAAGTCCAGCGCGGAGGCGAGGGCGTCGCTGCTGTTGTCCTTCGCGGTGAGGTTGACGTCGACGACGTCGAGGTGGCTGAACTTCTTGTTCGCCTTGACCTCGTACGAGAGGAGGTAGCCGTTGAGGTTGCCCGGCGCCGGGACGAGCGTGTAGTCGACGGGAAGCCCGGCGACCTTCATGTCGATCGAGGTCGGGTCGACGCCTTCGACGTCGAAGACCGCGATCTCGATGCGGGGAGTGCCCGATCCGTAGCGCGTGCCATCGAGCACGACCGACGGGCTGCGCACGTCGAAGCGCGGGCCGAGGTTGTCGCGCACCGTGAGCGCGCCCTCGGAGAGCGAGCTCGGGTGGCCCAGCGAGTCGACCGCGGTGAGGCGCCACGCGTGGACGCCCTCGGCGTCGAACTGGAGCGTGGTCGTGAAGTTGCCATCCGGCGCCTCCTCGAGCATGATCGGGTCGAAGAGGAGCTCCGAGGACGTGCCGGTGCGGAAGACGTCGAGCTTCACGGTGACGTTCGTCGCGTCCGAGGCCTTCGCCCAGAACGTGACGTTCTCGCCGATCTGCGCCGCGGTCGCGGGCACGGTGCCGTACCCGTCGATCTTGGGCGGGTCCTCGTCGGTCACGTTGAACGTGCCCTGCTTCGAGACGTTCCAGTTGCCGACGGGGTCGGTGACCGCGAGCGTGACGTCGAAGGTGCCGCCGATGCCGAAGAATTCGCCCCGTCCGACCTTGAAGGTCTGGTTGAAGTTGTAGCAGATGCGGTTGTCGCGGCAGGGAACGTCGGTCTTGTCCTCGAGGGTGAGGTTGACGTACGCCTTGTCGCTGCCCGTCGTGCGCGTGAAGTTCACGTGCACCTCGGGTACGACCGACTTCTCGTCGTCGGTGACGTTCACGCCGAGGGTGAAGTTGCCGCCGGGAAGGACCGTGTCGGCGCTCTTGTTGAACTCCCAGACGCTGGGGGCGAAGTCCTGGACGAGCACCGTGCCGTTGATGACGCGCGTGTGGCCCGCGACGTCGGTGATCCGGATGCTGTAGTTCCAGCGGCCGGGGCCCGTGTTCGGGTCGCTCATGTTCACGCTCGTCTCGAACGTGTTGTTCGTCTCCGCATCGGCGGCCGTGCAGGTGGGCTGGCCGATGGGGATGATCTCATTTCCGCGATTCTCGGGGGTGAGGCAGACGGCGCGCGTGTTGGCCGTCCAGTAGGTCCCGTTCTCGTTGAGCGTGATGCCTTTGGCCGTCGTCACGTTGAGCGCAAGGTTGTGGGTGTGGTTCTGCTGGTTCACGGGGCCCGAGCCCGCCCGTTGGCCGACGTAGCCGGTCATGTTGGGCTCGACCCGGATGACCCAGCGAGGGTCCGGTCCGGTCGCGTAGGAGACGTTCGCCTCGCCGGGGAAGTCGGACGGGACGACGACGATGTAATCGGCGCTCGCCCTGTGCACCGGCCAGGGCTGGAGCTTGAGCTTCTGCGTCTCGGACGACACGCTGTTGTGCGACGAGTCGTTCGCATCGACGCGCACGGTCCAGTTCTCCGTGCGCAAGGCGCCATCGGTCAGGTCGCCGATCGCCGACATGTTGTGGAAGTCGAAGTCCTCGATCCGCACGACGTGGTAGGACTCGACGCCGAAGTCGGAGGCGTTGTACTCGCGCGTGACCGTCGGATCCGAGTCGAGCGTGAAGTTCACCTTGACGGTGAGCGCCGCGTCGTCGTCCGTCACGTTCACGAAGACGTTGAACGCGTCCTTCGGGAAGTACGTGCTCTGCGCGGCGCCGTTGATGCCCGCAGGCGTGATCTTCGGCGTGTTGTTGAACTTCGGCTTCGTCGCGTCCGCGATGAAGAACTGCGCGCTGATGTTGTTGTTCGATTCGTTGAGCTCGAGCGTCTCTTCGCTCGGGTCCGCCGCGAGGACGATCGTGTGGCGACCGGGCGGGATGTACTTCGTGCTCGTGCCCGTGGACGACACCGCGAAGGTGTAGGGGACGACGATCGAGCCGCCGGCGTCGGTGGGCCCGTTGTCCTTCGTGAAGTTGAAGATGCTGCTCGTGAGGTTGTCGATGTACACGGTGTACTTCGTCTTCAGCTTGACGCCGCCCGCGTCCTCTCGCGCGTCGGCGGTGCCGTCGTTGCGGAGCGTGAACGCGCCGGTGATCTCGAACGAGCTCGTGTACGGGTAGGGATCGATCGCGGTGGAGCCGGGACCATCGAGCGTGATGTTGCCCGTGAAGTCCCGGTACTTGACGTGGGCGTCGCGTTGTCCGACGTTGCTGCTCGTGTCGTCGGGCGCGCGGCGCAGCGACTCCAGCTTGTCGACGTTGACGGTCACGTTGTAGACGCCCGCGTGGTCGACGATGTCCCAGGACTCGCTCCTGAGGACGAACAGGTCGCCCGCGACGCCGCCCGACGCGTTCGCATACGCGAGCGGGAAGAACGGGCCGGTGATCTTGATCTCGGCTCCGATGCCCCAGGTGGGTGGCGTCGCCGCTGCGTCCGTGACGTCGTACGCGCCGCCATAGTTCAGGGGGTCCGTCCAGTTGCCGGCGTTGCGGGCGCGGACCTCGAAGAAGGTCGGATGGGGCAGCGTCTCGCCCTTGGGCGTCTGCTCGGTCACGTTGTACGTGCCATCGACCATCGTCGGGTCGCAGTCCGGATGGAGATCCGTGTCGGGCGTGGCCGACTCCTCGTCGTCCGTCGCCTCGGGTCCCGCGCACCAGAGGATCTCCTCGATCTGGAGGTCGATGTACTGGTCCTTGACGAAGAAGCCCGTCGCCGCGTTCGGGAGCGCGTTCACCGCGGGCTCGCGGACGCAGCGCTGCGCGATCTGGGTCGCGCTCGGGGTACCGCAGGCGGGCGTCGCGCCGGGGCAGGCCGACATGCCGTCGGGAACGGTCAGCGCCGAGAGGCTGACCTTGTAGCCGCCGGGGGCCAGATCGTTCGTGGTGAGGTCGAGCTGGACGTTGGTGTGGTTGTCGTCCTGACCGCGCGCGGGCAGGTCCACGGTCTGGCAATCGTTGTGCTGGGACCCCTCGACGTCCTGGATGATCGCGTAGACGCCGACGTCCGTGACGGCCGTCGTGCTGTAGACGGGGACGATGACGCTGATCTGGCGGGAGCCCCCGTTGATGAACTGGGTGGCATCGGCGCCGTTGTGGAACGTGCTCTGGAAGATCTGGGCTTCGCCCTGGACGATCGCGATGTCGGTGATGGTCCCCACCTGTGCGGACGCGGGCGTGGGTACGAGCGTCGACAGCATGATGAAGGCGATCGCCGCGGTCACGGCACGGCCGCGGGCGAACTGGGTGGCAACCATGGGTTCCTCTCTCGCTTGTCCGAGGTTCAGGGGTTACTTAAACCAACCGAAGACGACGTCTTGTCGTCCTCAGGCGGGGGTGGCCTTGTGGTCGGCGGGGTACACGGTGATGGCGCCGATCTTGCAGGAGGTGACCTGCAGACCGCTGACGCCGTTCGTGTTCTCCCAGACCCCGTTGCGCTCGGGGTGCGACGAGTCGGTCGCGTTGGCGTAGAGGTAGAACGAGCCCGCCGCGACGCCGGGGGCGCCGTCGATCGGGATCGCGAGCTCATCGTGGCGCGAGCTCGTGCAGTTGGCGGCCATCGTCACGGGGACGATGAACAGGGTGGTGGTCAGCATCGCCGCGGCTGCGGCGATCAGGGCGTTCTTCATGGGCAACAACCTCACCTGCCTCTGGGCAGGCACCGCAGCGTCCCCTAGGGAGACCATAAGCGTTCGCCTGTCACCGGGCGTCCTCCTCCGATGGAACCCGTAGCGATGTTCCGGACAAAGATTATCATGTCCTTGGATATCGTCGTCGCAGTTGGAGGCCGTACCGCCATGAGAACCGTTGCCGTCATGCTTGCCTTGAGCAGCATCCTCGTGCTCGTCCCCCTAGGCGTCGCTGCGAACGACTGCGACAACCTCATCAACACGGCCAACCAGCACATCTGCGTCGCGATCCCCGCGGGCCGCCCCGCTTCCCCGAGCCCGCTTCCCGCGGTCCCGAACTCGGGACTCTTCGGGACATACTACCTGTTCGTCGCGGGGAACCAATGCACGAACGTCGCCTCGGACGGGTGCCGCGGACTCCCCGCGTCCCCCGGGAGCGGCATCCCGAACCCGACCCCGGACGGCGGCACGCTCGTGCCCTCCCTGAGCGTCTGGGGACTCCTCTGGCAGGAATCGAACCAGCTCTCCGGGCTCCAGCGAAAGGGCATCTCGTCGGGCGGCGTCTTCCACCCGGCGGACCACATCGTGCTCGTCTGAGCCGCAGCGGCCCACACCCTTGAAATAGAAGCGCGCAGTCATCCAACGCCGAGAGCATGCGCGCCTCGCTCCTTGCCCACGTCAGGGAAGCGCTTGCGCACGCCGGATTCTATCTCAGCGCCGACAGCGCGATGCGCCCGCTCGCCTTCGACATCGTCGCGCGCCGCGACAGCCAGCTCTTCATCGTGAAGGTGCTGACGAACGTCGACGGCCTCAACGAGCCCGTCGCGAACGAGCTGCGCACGATCGCAGAGTTCCTCGACGCCGTGCCCCTCGTCATTGGCGAGCGCAGCTCCTCGCGCGATCTCGAGGACGGCGCGGTCTACCTCCGCTACGGCGTCCGCATCCTGACGCACCACACGCTCGACGACTACCTCCGCGAAGGCGTCGAGCCCCTCGTCTACGCCGCGCCGGGCGGTTTCTACGTGAACCTCGACGGCGAACGGCTGCGCGGCCTGCGCGAAGAGCGCGGCCTCTCCCTCGGAGACCTCGCGCAGGCCGCCGGCGTCTCGCGGCGCGCGATCGGCATGTACGAAGAAGGCATGGGCGCGATGGTCGAGGTCGCGCAGCGCCTCGAAGAGTTCCTTGACGAAGCGCTCGTCGTGCCCTACCGCGCCTTTGACGCGCCGCGCGCGAGCGAGCCGCCCGTCCCGCAGCGCGACCTCAGCGAGCTCGCGAGCGCGTTCGAGGCGGCCGTGTTCAAGTCGCTGCGCGAGCTTGGATTCCGCGTCGCGCCCACCGCGCGCTCCCCCTTCAGCGCGATCACCCGAGAAACGACCGTGTCCTCCGAGCCACGGTCCATCGCGAGTGACGACGCGACCGCGCCGCGAGCGCGGTCCGTCATCACTCGCGAGCACATCGACACCGTGGTCGAAGACGGAAAGCCTCGTCTGGTCACGGAGCGCGTGGTCCTCACGGGCTTTGCCGCCGACCACCCCGACGCCGCGAAGCGCGCCGCCGCGACGGCGAACCTCGCCGAGGTCACGGAGTCGTTCGGCGTGTTCTTCGTCGAGCGCAAGACGACGCGGGTCGCGCTCGAAGGGACGCCCGTGGTGTCGCGCGAGGAGCTCAAGAAGGTCGACGAGGCGGACGAGCTGCTGAAGCTCATCGAGGAGCGCAAGCGGCAGCCGACGCGGTGACGTCGCCGCGGGTGACGCGTCAGGCGTGGCGTCGAGTAGATGGTATGGAAGGCGGGGACAATGCTTATCATGCGTACTCGGCCCCGCAGGTGACGCGTCACCCGCGGCGTCGACGCGGCGCCCCGTCGCGCTCCCGCCCTGTCCCCCCGAAACTCTCTATACTCCTTCGCGCAGAGACCTGGACCGGCTATGGCTGGAAGGAAAGGAAGGACGGTCAAAGGCGCGCGCACGTGGCTCGGCACGCTTCTCGTGGCGTGGACGTTCGTGAGCGGTAGCGCGCTCGTGCTCGCGACCGCGTACTATCAGCGCACGCACGACCTGCGGCTCCTCATCGTGTGGCTCGCGCCGCCGTTCCTGATCGGCAGCGTGCTCCTCGGGAGCATCGCGCTCGTGTCGTTCTTCGGTTCCGTGGAGGAGCCGGAGGTCGAGGTAGTAAATCACACTGGGACCAGACAAAGCATCTGGAAGTAGAGTCGCCATGGGCGCCAAGGAGGCCAAGGGCGCCAAGCGAAAGACAATGGTGCGAGCAGCTCCAACGCACCGCTGAGAACGACGACATCGAGTGATGCCCGGAGAAAGAAGAAATAGTGCGGGACTTACCGACGTCCTTGATGTCTTTCGCCAAGCCAAGTCCCCCGGGTCGATGAGGCTGCGCGCGTCGTCGTGGACGCTGCCATTCACGTCCACCGGCAACTGGGGCCAGGGCTTCGAGAAGATCACGATCGTGAGGCCCTTCGCTGCTGAGTTACGGCTGCGCGGCGGCGTGTCGAGATCGAAAAGGCCGTCATTGTCACGCTTGGCGGGCGGCCCCTCCGGTGCTTCCGTCTGGACATGCTGGTCGATGAGGTGCTCGTCGTCGAACGGAAGGCGAAGCACCGCTTCCACAAGGAAGACTTCCAGCAGACCCCCAGCTATCTCGCGGCGACCGGCTATCATCTAGCGCTGGCGCTGAACGTCGACGCCCCAATGATGGAACAGGGCATCAAGCGCGTCATCCGGTCGCGAAGCGCAACCGGCCTAGAATGACGCGCTTGGCGCCCTTGGCCGTCTTGGCGCCCTTGGCGTCTTCACTTAGGCCGCTCGTCCGACCAGATCTTCACAGGCCCTTTCGGCCGCGCGATGCACGTGAGCACGTACGTCTTCTGCTGCTCCGCGTTGAGGGCGGACCCGGCCGATTGGTCCGGCGCCGCGCCTTCCCACCGCGCGCTGCATGTGTCGCAGGAGCCGGCCTTGCACGAGCTTGGCAGATCGAGACCCGCGTCGGCGCCCGCTTCGAGGATGTTCTGGTTCTTGCCCACCGCGAGGACGACGCCTTCCTTCACGAACTCGACGCGGAACTGGTCGGGCCCGATCACCGGCTCGACGGGGGCGCTTGGCGCCTGCGCCGCGACGGGCGCCGCCATCGCCATGCCGCCGGACGCCTTCATGGCGCCCGCGATCACGACGTGCAGGTCCATGACCTCGACCCCGGCCTTGGCCTTCTTCGCCGTGGTCTTGAGCGATTGATAGCAGCCGGGCGACATGGTGAGGACGACCTCGGCGCCCGCCGACATCGCGGCCTTCAGGCAACGCTCGGCCATCGAGGCCGCGAGCGTCTCGTCGAGCATCTTCAGCGCGCGCCCTTGCCCGCATTCCTGGTGCTCGCAGGGGACGACGGTCGCTGCGACCGCCTTTGCGAGCTCCGTCACTGCGGCGCGCTGCGCCGCCGTCAGGCCTTCGGGCACGTGCACGACGGCCTTCTTCGTGAGCTTCTTGTCCGCATCGATCTCGAGCTTCTTGCCCTTGAGGAGGTCGAGAAGCACGGTCGACGTGTGGAGTCCCGCAGGGACCTCCACCTCGTTGGCGGAGGCGACGAGGGGCCAGTCGAGGGCGATCGCGCGCGCGGCGTTCGCGTCCGGCGTGACGAGGGTGCGCACGTTGCGCTTCGCGAGCTTCTCGAGGAGCGGCGCGATCGCGGCCTCGGCCGCGACGCGCTGGCCCGTCTCGAAGAGCGCGGCCGCGCTGCCGGCGTCGTCCTTGCCGAGGTGTCCCACAGGATAGCCTGCGCCCAGGAGCGACATGGCCGCGCCCTGCGCGACGTCGTTCGCCTCGAAGGTCGCGACGTCGTCCGCGAGGAACATCGTGGTGCTCACGGGGTCGAAGCCCATGGTCATCCACTTGCTGCGGTCCTTCCCGGCGTACTGCTCTGCGAGGCCGGCCTGCTCGGGGAGGGGGCCGAACTGCTGCACGCACGCGGCGAGCAGGAGGTCGGTGACGCGCTGGATGGGGATGGCGACGGGGCACACCGCGTCGGGCATGTGCTCGAGCGCGGTCCAAGCCACGTTGCGGTGGACGCGCGGCGAGAGCGTGGCGCGCCCTTCGATGACGGCCTTCGCGAGCTGCACGCGGCCGCGGGGGGTCGCGGACTCCCAGGGCGTCGTGCGCCCTTCGGGCGAATAGGCGTTGCACATGCCGCAGAAGATGCAGCTCGTGACGGTCTGCGCGAGCTCGCCCAATCGCCCAGCGTGGACGCGGCCGAGCGCGCGCTGCATCGCCTCGAACTGCGGGTCGCTCGCGGTGGGGAAGACGCCGCGTTGGACCTTCAGCATCGGCCCGGCGATCTTCATCTGGAGCGCGAAGTCGTGGACGGGGAGCGGCATGAGACGCGTGCGCGGGCCCGTGACGACGCCGGGGTTGAAGATCTCCTTCTTGTCGGTCTTCTTGCGCCAGAGGTTGAGCTTCTTGATGCGCTCCTTGCCAAGGACCGCCTTCGCCTCGTTCGAGGCGAGGACGCCCGTGGAGTAGCTGCGGCCGCCCACGCCCTTCACGGCGTCGATCACGGCGAGCGCGTTCCCCATCGCGAGCGGGTACGTGCCGCGGCGCTCGTCGTCGAGCCCGTAGTAGATGAGATCGAACTCGGTGGGCGACACCGCGATCGCCCAGAGGCACGCGCGTTCGAGCTTGCCCGCGGCGCTCGCCGCCTCCATCGCGGCGGGAAGCTTCTCGGCGGCGACGATCGTCTCGGCGACGACGACGCTCGGGCCGAGGCGCTTGAGGTTCAGGTGGTTGAACCGGTTGTCCCAGATGCGCTGGGCATCGGTGTCCTTCGCGGCGCTGCCGCCGCCCGTGAGCATGATGCCCTTCACCTGCTCGACCTGCTGCGCGGCGTCGCTGCTTTCCAGCGTGACGAGGACGCCGGCCTTGTTGGGCAGGAGCTTCGAGCCGGCGGCCTTGTTCACGAGCTCGGCGTACTCCTGCGTGACGAGCGTCACGTGGTACGGTCGCGCCTCGAGGAGAGCGCGCCGCGCGGCGACCTGCGCCGCCTCCACCGACTCGAAGCTCGCGTAGAAGTGCGTGAGGGCGGTGACCTTGCGCACCTTGAGGGTGACCTCGACGATGAAGCCCGCGCCGCCGAACGTCTCGCTCACGAGGTCGAGGTCCTCGCCTTCGACGAGATACTCCTTGCCCTCGGGCGAGAGGAGCGTCACGGAGACGATGTCGTTGCGGAACGGGCCGTACTTCGCGCTTCCGACGCCGCCGCCGCCTTGTGCGAGCCAGCCCGCGACGGTGGCCGCGTGATAGCTCGTCGGGTACTGGCGTAGCGCGAAGCCGTGCGGGACCAGCGCCTGCTCCAGCTGGTAGAACGTGACGTTGCCCTCGACGCGCACGGTGCCCGCGGCCTTGTCGACCTGGAGGACCTTGTTGAAGCCGCGCATGTCGACGACCACGCCGCCCTCGGTCGGGACGGAGCCGCCGTAGCCCGATGTGCCTGCGCCGCGGGGAGTGAGGGGCACGCCGTTCTGCTTCGCGAACTGGAGGAGCTCCAGGAGCTCGCCGCGCACCTGGGGACGGACGACCGCCCATGCGTTGCGCTTGAGGAGAAGGTTGAGCGTCGTCGGGGGCTGCGACGCGTCGCGGCTGTAGAGCACGCGCTCGGCGATGTCGTCGGAGGCGCGGTCGCCGAAGTAGTACTCCAGCTTGCGGGCCTGCCCCTTGGGGAGCTCGTTGAAGAACGGGCTCATGCGCTGCGCGGCCTTGCGCGGATTCAGGGCGAGCTCGAGAAGGTCCATGGAGGTCCCCGGGACGAGCGCGCGAACGGGGCGGCTGTATAAGAAGACTTCGCGCTTTCGCCAAAAAATGGCGCGCAGCGAGTGATATCAAAATGCCGCCTCTCCAGGCGAAGTACGCTCGTCAGGGTTTTATACAGCCTCTGGAATGGGGGCCTCGTGAGCCCCGTGCCACGGCCAGGACGCCACGTCGTCCTGCTCCTTGGGATCGCCGTTCTCCTGACGTTCTCCCTTGCGTTGCCCGCTGGCGCGCAGGACGCGAACGCGACGCCCGGCGCGACCAACGAGACCCCCACTGACGCGCCCGCTTCGGGCGGCGCCGGTGGCGATCTCGGCGTGCCCGCGGACGCTCCCGCGCCTGCGGACAAGAAGATCACGCGCGTGCTCACCTTCGGCGTCCTCGACGAGGGGTGCCCTGCGGGCGTGACCGCACCGTGTTTCGATGTGGCGACCCTCGTGGCGAACCCGGGCGACGTCGTCGTCCTGCACGGGAACTTCGTGAACTCCGACACTCCGCACAACGTTCACGTGACTGAACCGGCGGGGCCGAAGAGCCAGCTCGTGGGGAACGCGGTGCATACCGTGTCCTTCATCATGCCAGAAAGCGGCGGCGTGACCTTCATCTGCGACGCGCACAAGGACTCGATGATCGCCAAGGTCGTCACCCCCGCGGCCGCCGCGAGCTCGGGCGGCCATGCGAGCGTCGCGACCCTCGGCGTGCACTTCCTCGCCTACTGGGTCGGGGTCATCGCATTCGCCATCCTCTTCATCGTCTACGGCCTGACGTTCTTCATTTTCAAGTACAACGAGACGCCGGCGACCACGGACCACCACGATCGCGTCGAGGGCGTGCCCGAGTCGCGGCGCCTCGCTGCGGTCGCGCCGCTCCTCGCGGTCGTCCTCGCGATCGCCGCGATCGCCGCGGTCATCTTCGTCGCGACGAGGTGAGCCGCGTGGCCAAGAAGTCCGGCTCGACGCCAGGCGACGTGGTGCGGTTCGATCCCGCGCCCGAGCCCATGATCGCGGCGCTCGCCATCGGAGCGCTCACCCTCCTCGAGATGGTCTTCGCGATCGCCTTCCTCTTCCTCCTGTTCACGAGCGGCGCGAAGCACGTGGGCCAGACGATCGCGCTGGGTGGCGCGACCTTCACGTACGCGGGCAACACGACGGAGGTCCAGCAGGCCGAGGCGCTCCTTCTCGGAGGCGCGCTCCTGACACTCGCGGCGATCCTCTCGCTCTATCGCAAGTTCTTCCTTCCCGACGTCATGATCGTGAAGAAGCGGAAACTGAAGTACGAGGACCTGATGTGAGGTGAGACACGGTGGACCGACGCTCCTTCGTCAAGGCATGTGTCACGACCGCCGGCGTCGGCGCGCTCGCAGCGAGCGGCATCGGCCTCGCCGCCGGCCTCGAGATCCCGCGCAAGGCGGGCCTCCCGCCCGTGCGCTACTTCGGCTGCCACCGCGTGGGCGGCCCCGCGCCGCGCGGCATCCCCTACATCCCGATCACGATCGAGAACGGCACGCTCGTCGGGAAGACCAGCATCCCCCACTACAAGGCCGGCGAGCCTGATATCAACATCCTCGAGTGGTACAAGTACTGCGGCCACTCGGGCGCGCCGGGCCTCCAGCCCGACTTCACGAAGGACAACACGCTCACCTACCTCGCGAAGGAGGAGTACGAGCATATCATCACGCCCTGGTTCAAGCCCTACCTCGACCAGCCCGTGAAGGTCGACCAGTTCCCGGCCGAGAACTTCGGCGCGGCGTTCAAGTGGCGCTCCGAAGGGCAGTCCGGCTCGAACGTGCTCACGGGCATCATCATCCGCGCTCCCGTCTCGCAGCTCGAGCGCGTGACGAGCGCGAAGCCCCCCGGCAAGCCCATCTCCGAGGATGAGTTCGCCTGGGTGCGCAAGAACATCTGGCACGAGGAGGGCGGCAACGTCTTCATCGGCGTCTCCTCGTTCTGCACGCACTTCTGCTGCGCGCCCGGCTACCGCGAGAGCGAGAAGCTCGCGCGCCCGCGCGACGCGTGGGACAACATCTTCTGCACGTGCCACAACTCCAACTACAACTACCGTCAGCCGGTCTCGTTCACCTTCGCGCCCGAAGTCGCGACGGAGTCGGGCGGGTTCGACCCGCTCATGACGCGCGGCGGAGGAGCTGAGCACTGATGACCGTCGTCCCAGCCAACGAGAGCACGCTCACCACCCCGAAGAAGGTGACCGGCGGGCAGAAGGTGGCGCTGCGCATGTACGCGTGGATGGACGAGCGCTTCCGCATCCGCAACATCGCGGACAAGGTCGGCGCGTTCTACATGCAGATCAACATGCAGCTTCCCCGTTCGCACACGGAGAAGTACAAGCTGCGCTCGATCTGGTACTGGTACCCGATGTACACGCTGGGAAGCCTCGCGCTCCTTGCGTTCGTCATCGCCGCGATCAGCGGCATCATCCTCACGTTCTGGTACGTGCCGTCCACCGCTCCGGTCGTCACCGAGAACTACGGCCGCTTCGGCGGCGTGAACCCCACCGAAGCGTGGGTGTCGGTCGCCCAGATCATGCTGGAGATCCCGTTCGGCTTCATGGTCCGCGCCATCCACTTCTGGAGCGCGATGATCATGGTGGCGGCCGTGTTCCTCCACATGCTGCGCGTCTACTTCACGCAGGCGTACAAGAAACCCCGCGAGCTCAACTGGCTCCTCGGCGTCGTCCTGATGCTGACGACGCTGGCGCTGGGCTATTCCGGCTACATCCTGCCCTGGTCGCAGCTCTCCTATTGGGCCGGCACGATCGGCAACGAGATGGCCGCGTCCTCGCCGCCCGCGATCTTCGGGCGCATCGTGAGCGCGCTCCTCTTCGCCGAAGAGTATGGCACGCAGCAGACGCTCACGCGCATGTACGTCCTCCACGTCGTGCTGCTGCCCGTGATCGCCGCGTCGCTCATCGGCCTCCACATCGCTCTCGTCTGGATCCAAGGCATCGCGGAGCCGCATTGACCGTGGAGGTGTGAAGCATGGCCAGCCAAGAAGCCTCGATGTCGGAACTCCTCGGCGCCTATAGCCGCGAGGCCGCGCAGCTCGAACGCGAGCGGCGCGCGGTGAAGAAGCTGCGCCCGGTCGAGGGTCACCCGTTCTGGCCGCACGAGGTCGTGCGGGACATGATCATCATCCTCACCTTCACCGGCATCTGCATCCTTGCGTCGGGCGCGATGCCGTACTTCCTCGAAAGCCCCGCGAACCCCACCGGCCAGCCTGCGGTCATCCTGCCCGACTGGTACCTTCTCTTCGCGTACGGCGCGCTGAAGATCACCGAGGACCTCACCATCCTGGGGCACCCGATCCCGACGCCCATGCTCGATGCGCAGTACAACTTTGCGCTAAGCCCCGCCGACTGGGGCCCCGTGAACGCGAAGCTCCTCGGCCTGATCTTCAACCTCGTGCCGGGCATCCCGTTCATCATCGTGCCCTTCGTGAGCTTCGGCAAGAACCGTCGCCCCGTCGAGCACCCCTTCGCCGCGAGCATCGGGATGGCGACCGTCGTCTACATCGCGATGCTGTCGGTCTACGCCATCGACACCGTGATCAACAAGGAGTTCCCCTTCTTCGGTCGCGAGTACGGCGTCTTCCTGAAGCCCTACTTCACGATCTTCCGGTTCGACCTGCTCTCCTGGCTCACGCATCTTCTGCCCGTGATCACGTTCTTCGTGATGTACATCCCGCTGAAGATCGTGCAGAAGCAGCACGGCTACGAGGCGAAGCTGAACCACAGCTACTACAACACGCGCTGATGGCGGCGCTCTCGACGCCGCCTCGAAGGCGGGCCATCCGGAGCTCGCCTCGAGCGTGGGCGGGAGCCACGCGCCATCGCCGCGCCGCTTCACCTCGCCGCAGCGTGGATCCGCGGCCCGCGCGGCGCAACCGGCGACGACGAGCATGACCAGGAGCGCGCGACGCATGCACCGCCCTCCTCGCGCGCATGCATGTCGGTCGCGGCCGCGCGGCGCGGCAGCCTCATGTGCGCCCGCATGTGTGCCCGCACATGCGGAAGCTGCGGCTGCGCGAGCGCCAGTTCAAGCGCGTGGCGTTCGCGACCACCCTCGCGGGCATCGTCCTCATCGCGGTGGGGTTGCAGCAGCTCCTCGTCGCGCACCGTGTCTTCGCGTTCCTTGCCTTCGCGGCAGTCGGGACGGCGATCGCGCTCTCCTCAGCCTATCTCGAGATCGTGCCAGAGGCGGGGTTCGTCGTCACGCTCTACTCGCGCGAAGGGTGCTCCCTGTGCGATGCGGCGCGCGCGTTCCTCGTGGGCAAGAAGAGCGAGTATGACTACGACGTGTGGGAGGTGGACGTCGACCGCGATGCGAGCGCGGCGCACTATTCGGACTTCGTTCCTGTCGCGGCAGTAGGCGACGAGGAGCTTTTCCGCCTCGCGCCCGACTACGTGCGGCTCGAGGCGCGGCTGCGCGCGCTCGCGGACGCTAGGTTGCGCCGCTGATGCATCACAGGAAAGCGCGCGAAGAACGCGATCGACGTCCCCCGTCGCGTCCATCGCGTGGACTTGACGAGCCGCGATCACTTGTGCTTGTGCTGGGAAAAGAACTCGATCCAGTTCCCGTCGGGATCCTCGACGTACGCTACGATCTCGTCGGGCGGCTCGTGCGTCGGTGCCATGGCGCTCTTCGCGCCGAACGCTCGCACGAGCTGGTCGTGCCACTTGCGCGCGTCGTCGACCTCGAAGCCGAGATGGTCCAGTCCTTCGCCCGCGACGTACGGGCGCGCGAAGGGGCTCCCCGGCGGGTAGAAGTTGAGCTCGAGCCGCTGCCCGGTCTCGACGTCGTGCAGCAGCGCCCACTGGCCGCCGTGGCTCATCGAGCCCTGCTTCTCGACAGCGAGCCCGAGGCCGTCGCAGTAGAAGCGCAGCGAGCGCGGGAGGTCGGTGACGCGGATGCCCGCGTATTTCATCGGCACAGGGGTTCATGGCGTTCCGCGAGCATAAGCGAAGCGTGCGGGCGCTGAGCTTGGCGTTGTTCCTTCTGCTGCCA
>DATLCC010000107.1:0-4800 GCA_035526585.1 Thermoplasmatota archaeon
CGCCCTGCGCGCCCGTCTCGGGCGCGCCGTCGCTGCGGGCGACCTCGGCGCCGGATGCGTCGAGCACGACGACCTCGAGGTCGGTGAGGCCGAAGCCCGCGTCGAACGCGAGCGTGATATCGAGCTTCTGTACGCCGCTACCGACGACGATGGGTGTGTCCATCGCGTCGCCCGCGGCTGGCGCGAAGGAGCCCGTCGCATGCCACGCAGCATCGATGGCGACGCGCGCCGCGGCGGTCGCGACCTGGCCCGCGCCGTCCACGACGCGCACGCGCACGTCGTAGGCGCCGGGTGCGGCGAACGCGTGCGTGGCGCTCGCGCCGCGCGCGGTGCTCCCGTCGCCGAAGTCCCAGTCGACCGTCGCGATCGAGCCTTCCGCATCGCTTGTGATCGCCTCGAAGGTGAGCGGCGCGCCCATCGTGCCGCGAAGCGTGGCGACGCCGCTCGCGTCCGCGACCCGGAGCGCGACCGTGGGCGCGCGGTCCGTGGCCACGATGCGCACGAGCACGCTGTCCTCGTCCCAGAGTCCGGCCGTGTTGACCACGCGCAGCTTCACCGAGTATTCGCCCGCTTGCGCGAAGGCATGCGACGCCGTCGGCCCGCGCGCGTGGGTGCCGTCGGCGAAATCCCACGAGAGGTCGAGCGGAAGCTCCTGCGGATCGCGCGTGCCCGTGGACAAGAACGGGATCGGCGCGCCCACGAGCGCCTCGCTCGCGCCCGCTTGCGCCTTCGCGATCGGCGCCTCGTAGACGGGGGCCGGAGCCGGAGGAGGCACGACGCCCAGCGTCTCCTTGAGGTCGCCCATGTTCTCGATGCAACCGGCGCTCGCGCCGAAGGCGAGGACGAGGACGAAGGCGAAGGCGGTGGCTACGCGACTCAAGGGCATCCCGCGCCGCCCGGAGGTCTCCGGGGGCAAGGGGCTTCCGATGTCGATGCGAACCGAAAACCACGACGCGCGGACGCGGACGCGGAAGGGACGACGACGACGTGCGCCCCGTCCTCGTCCGCGGTGGGGGGAACGACGAGGGCGAGGGGTCGTTCGTCGCGAGCCTTTATCGCGGGCCGCGCGGCTCGTGCCCCCGATGCGCACCCTCGTCGTGGTCGCCCTTCTCCTCGCCGGCTGCGTGGGCTCTCCCCCGGCCGACCCTACGCCGCGCGCGGACGTCGAGACGGACGCCGCCAGCACGCGACCCATCGAGGAGACGTTCACGGGGAGCGCCACAGGCACGCCGGCCGCGCCGGACGAGCAGACCTTCGCCTTCGAGGTGCCGCGGGGCGCCGTCGGCGTGAACGGCACGCTCTCGTATGCGCGGCCGCCCGTCGAGCTGCCGCTCTCGCAGGGGGAGGCGTTCGAGCTCGCGCTCCTGGATCCCGACGGCGAGGTCGTCTCGGAAGGGTACCGCGACGTGGACGGGAGGCTCATCGTCGCGACCATCGAGCCGCCCAAGCCGGGCGCGTGGACGTTCGTCGTGCGCGGCATCGCGACGGTGAACACGGCCTTCGAGCTCGCCGCGGTGGCGGAGCTCATCGTGCCCGAGCACAACGTCGTCGCCCGGACGATCGCGCTCAACCAGGCGAGCTTCTACGAAGTGAACCTGATCCTCGAGCAGAACGCCTCGTTCACCTTCTCGTTCAACGCGAGCGCGCCGGTCGCGTGGGACGTGCACAGCCACCCGCCCGAAGGGCTGAAAGAATGGGAGAAGGGGGAAGGCACGACCGGCGGAACGAGCTTCACCGCGCCCGCGCGCGAGGTGTACAGCGTCCTCTTCGAGAACAAGGGGGCGCTCCCTGCGGACCTCTCGTTCGAGATCGTGGGTAGGTTCCGGATGCACAGCCATTCCGGGTGATGCCCCTCCCGGCCGCCGGGCCGTGACGGGCCCGGACCAGGCCCCGGGCCCGGGGCGGCGGATCGGCCCCGGCCCCGCGGAGCTGTAGAACGTCGTGACGTGAAACCTTAAGTGGGGGCCCACGGGCTCCTCGGCCGTATGCTTGGGAGAGCATTCGCCGTGACCGCCATCCTCGTGCTGGGCGCCTTCGCAGGCTGCATCAGCAAGGGCGGCGACGACACGCCCCAGACCACGAACGAGACGAACACCGCCAACGGTGTCCTCGACGCCAACGAGAGCGCGGCGGCCCCCGACGGCCGCGGCCAGCTCTCCGCGTTCAAGGAGACCAACCGCACCGAGTCGAACGGCACGGGCGCGATGGAGCACAAGCACGACTACTGGCACGGCCAGGACCGCGCCCACGTCGACGACATCTTCGTGCCCCTCATCCCCTTCCCGCTCCTTCCGTGCAAGCAGGCCGGCACGTGCACCACGGGCGGCGGTGGCGAGACCTACCCCGCCGGCACGGCGATCGCGGACTTCGACATCCGCCGCCCCGACCCCGCGGCCGGCATCGGCGGCCTCATCTACGAGGGCTCGTCGAGCGTCGAGCTCCTGCCCAACTACATCGTCGCCCAGACGGTCCAGGACGGCGTCCAGGTCCCGAACCCGAACGCCCACGTCTTCTTCGACTACCTGACCGCGGCCGACGAGCCGGGCCAGTTCCACGAGGGCGGCGAGCTCAAGGCCGGCACGCCCTTCGTCATCCCGATCAAGCCGACGGAAGCGGACATGCCGCACCAGACGAAGTCGCTGTGGATCTTCCGCATCTACTCCGACTCGTCGACCCTCACGTTCGAGATGAACCTCACCGTGACGGCCGTGAAGGGCGGCACGGTCGTGGACTGGCCGCCGCACCCCGACCTCTACGCGGACAAGAGCGAGCGCCTCATCTTCGAGGGCCCGGTCGCGTCCGAGTCGAAGGGCACCGTGGACTCCAACATCTACGGCTCCGACTCGCTGTGGGTCCACCCCGAGCGCATCCTCAGCTGGGGCACCGAGCGCATCGAGATCGAGATCTCCGGCGTGACCCTCACGACCGACGCGCCCGTCCCCGCGTCCGGCTACGTGCTCGACTTCCACAACGCGTCGAAGTCGCCGCTCCTTGGGAACGGCGCCCAGTACGGCGGCCGCCTCACGGACGACGGGAGCGACGGCACGACGTACCACTACACGATCGATATCACGAACGACTTCGACTCGTACGATACGCCGTACGGCCAGAAGTCGCGCTGGGGCTTCCGCTTCGTCCCGCAGTTCGACAACGCGGCCGGCGCGTGCATCGACGGCGACAGCGGCGTCCCCGCGGGCAGCTTCATCCAGCAGTTCCTCGTCGGCTGCCAGTTCGTGCCCTGGAAGATGCAGTACACGATGAAGGTCGTCGCGTACGGCAAGCCCCACACGTCCGAGCTCCCGGACCCCGCGCTTGGCGGGACGTCGAGCTGAGTCGCGAGATCCCCGCCGCGCCCCCCGCTCTCCCGGGGCGCGCCCCTTTTTTTCCTTGGCCTTGCCCTTGCCCTTGTCCTTGCATTCGCCCTCGCCCTTGCCCGACACCGTCGCCGGGAGCGGCGCAAGGACAAGACATGAGGGCGCGCCTCGGCGCGCCCGCGTGATAACCGCTCCTCTGCAGGACGAGCCTCGGTTGGTGAATCCTTATGAGCCTCCGCAACAGCTTCCCGCGCATGCTTGGGAGAGCACTGGGAGCGCTCGCCATCGTCCTCGTCGCCGGACTCTCCGGCTGCATCCGTGGCAACGATCCCGCCGAGGAGCAGGCCGCGAACGAGACCGTGGACAACGTCATCGACGCGAACGACACGGTGACCGCGCCGGATGGCCGCGGCGACATCTCCGCCTTCAAGGAGACGAACAAGACCGAGGTCGGCACGGGCGGCATGATGCACTCGCACGACTACTGGAACGGCCAGACGCGCCTCGAGCTCTTCACCGACAACATGTGGTTCATCCCGCTCCCCGCGTGGCCCTGCCGCAGCGGCAACGCGCCCGATGGCGACTGCTACAACCCCGGCACCTCGATCGCCGACATCGACCTCCCCGCGCCGACGCTCGTGTACGAAGGCACGGGCGCGGTCGAGATCCTCTTCAAGGACTTCTGCGTCGGACCGACCCGCGCGCAGGGGACCTTCCAAGGCCAGTCGGCGCCGTGCGTCCCGAACCCGCAAGTGAAGATGGGCTTCGACTACCTCACCGCCGCCGACGAGCCGGGAGAGTGGCGCACGTACGGCCTCGTGGACGAAGGCACGCCCGTCGTCATTCCGGTGAAGCCCGACGAGGCGGACATGCCGCACCAGGCGAAGTCGTTCTGGCTCTTCCGCATCTACACGGACCAGGCGACGAGCGTCACGTTCAACTTCACCGTCACGGCCGTGAAGGGCAACAGCATCGTCGACTGGCCGCCGCACCCCGACCTCTACGCGGACAAGACGACGCGCGAGATCCTCAACGGCCCGTTCACGACCGACTCGCGCGGCTGGGCCGACTTCTGGATCACCGGGAACGACGGCAGCTGGGTGAACCCCGACCGCGTCATCAGCTACGGCACGGACAGCGTCGAGGTCTTCGTCACGAAGAAGGCGTTCTCCGTCGCCGGTGGTCTCCCCATCGAGCCCGACTACTTCTACCTCGACGTCCACAACGCGTCGTTCATCTCGAAGATGGGCAACGGCGACCTCGTGGGCGCGCGCGTCATCGACGAAGGAAGCGACGGCACCACATACCACTTCACCATCCCCGTCACGGCCTACGACATGGACACGCCCTACGGCCAGAAGTCGCGCTGGGGCTTCCGCTTCGCCGCGCGCTTCGCCGACGACGGCTGCCCCGACGTCGACCAGAGCATCCAACAGGGATGCCAGTGGTTCCCGTACACGCTGGACTACGACATGAAGATCCTCGC
>DATLCC010000108.1:0-12272 GCA_035526585.1 Thermoplasmatota archaeon
GGAGGTCGCCCGGTGGACGCTCCCGGTCGATACCGAGGAGAACTGGCAGAACAACGGCAAGGACCGCTGCTGCCTGGAGACCTTCAGCACGCACTACTTCCGCCTTGTCGACCACACGCTCTTCGTCGCGATGTACCACGCGGGGCTTTGGGCCGTCGACCTCACGGACCCGGCGACGCCGCACAGCGTCGGCGTCTTTGTGCCCGACCGCGCGCCGCCCGACCCGCGCCGCGAGCCCGTGGGCGGCTACGACCTCACGCCGTTCATCCTGGACGTCTTCCCGCAGGCGGACTACTCGCTCACCGTCTTCGACGCGTACAGCGGCGTGTACTCGCTCAAGTTCGACCCCACGAAGCCTGCGCCTGCCGTCCCCGAGTGGCCGCAGGCCGGCGGCACGCACGCCGACGGGTGACGCCGGAGGCCGGAGGTCGGAAGCGGGACCGGGCGCAGGTTCCCGGTTCCGGCCTCCGCTTCCGCTTCCGAACGACCGGGGGGCGCGGGCATGCCGGGGAGGGCCCCGCAACAACGGTTAAGGCCCCCTTCCCAGGGTGGGAGCCTCATGAGTCGTGCCCATCTCCTCCTCCTCGCGCTCGTCGGCATCGTCGCGGCGGGCTGCGTCACCCCCGCCACGAACGTCGACCCGGAGAGCGTGACCGGGACGATCCCCGCGGGCTGGTGGGAGAACGCCATCCCGTCGAGCCTCACGGACGAGAAGCACGACCATGCGAAGCGCGCCGATCACGCGGGCATCACCACCTCCAACTTCGAGGTCCTCGGCTGGGACCCGCTCACGACGGAAGCGTACGGCACGACGCTCACCGGCATGGGCTGCGGCGGCGCCATCACGCGCGAGGACGGCATGCGCCTCGCCATCGTCCACAGCATCTCCACCGACGTCTCCTTCGTCGTCGCGGACATCACGGACCCGACGGCGCCCAAGATGATGGGCGAGTTCTACATGCCCAACGCCGTCATCTGGGACGCCGACATAAGCGCGGACGGCCAGCACGTCCTCGTGGGCGCGTATCCCTACGCGATCTTCGGCGGCCCGGTGCCCGTCCTCCCCGGCCAGGCCGCCGCTTCGACGCCGCAGGTGCCCGGCCTCAGCATCCAGTTCCGCAGCGCGTGCACGGGCAAGGTCAGCGAGGTGGGTCCGATCAACTACCTCCCCTTCGGCCCCGGCATCGTCATGATCGGCGTGCAGGACCCCTCGAACCCGACGTTCGAGGACTGGATCTCGCAGCCCGCCGTCGGCCCGCACAGCGTGGGCAGCCAGCTGATCGACGGGAAGGTGTACGCGACCTCCAGCGTCACGAACCTCGTCCACTCCGCCTCCTACTACACGATCTTCGAGATCGTCGGGAGCAAGCTCGTCCCCTACACCGTGATCCGCACGCCCGGAACGCCGCCGCCCACCGAGCTCAACGGGCACACCGACGTGTTCCTGGCGAAGCACCCCGTCACCGGCCAGCTCCTCGCGTACCTCGCGAACTGGGACGGCATGTACATCTATGATATCAGCACGCCCGTGCCCCAGGAGCTCTCCTCGTGGTACGACGCGGGCAACCTGCACACGACGTACCCTTTCCCGACGACGATCGGCGACAAGGTCTACATGCTCGCGGGCCAGGAGGTCGGCGAGCCGACGGACCTCCCGTCCGGCTGGGTCTACATCCTTGATATCACCGACCCCACGATCCCGACCGAGGTCGGGCGCTGGACCATCCCGGTGAAGCCCAAGTGGGACGACGGCGGTCTCCAGTTCTCCCCCCACTACGTCGCGATCCTGAACCAGACGATGTTCGTCGCGAACTACCACGGCGGCATGTGGGCCGTGGACATCAGCGACCTGGCGCACCCGCAGGCGATCGGCATCTTCGTGCCGGAGCGCGAGTCGCCGACGAACTTCGACGGCGCCGAAAGCTACGGCCCGAGCATCGAGGACGTGGTCGTCGACGAAGCGACGGGCCTCCTCACGACCTGGGACAACTCGGGCGGCGTGTACACGATGCGATTCCACGACGAGATGGCGAGCGTCAAGGCGCCGGCGTGGCCCGGCAGCGAGCCGGGCGCGAAGTCGAGTTGAGCTGGCCTTGGCGTATGCGCAGCGTGGCCCGGACGACCATCGCGCTGGCATGGAGCGCGCGCTTGAGGCATATGGAATCGGGGCGATACCTTCAGGTCTGCCGGGGGCGCTTCCGGATCGGGAGTTCCCTTGAGGCTCGTCCTTGTCGTCGCCCTGCTCGCATCCGTCCCCGCGCTCGCCGGGTGCATGCAGGACCCGCTGCCCACCGGCGCCGCTGGCAGGACCGAGCTCGCCTCGATGGCGGGCGCGTGGTACGAGGCGCCGCTCGCGCGCGAGCCGGGGCACGACCACAAGGACCTCTCCCAGCACCAGAACGTGAGCACCTCGAACTTCCTCCTGCTTGGCCACGACAGCCTCGTGACGCGCGACACGGGCAACCGCATCGTGGGGAGCTGGGGGTGCGGCGAGGTCGGCGAGACCGTCGAGGGCCGCCGGCTTGCGATCCTCGACGGCTTCGGACGCGACGCGCACGCCATCGCCGACATCACCGACCCCGCGCACCCGTACAAGGTGGGCGAGATCGTGCTGCGGGGAGCGTCCACGTGGGACGACGCGCTGACGCCCGATGGACGCTGGGCGATCCTCGGCCTCAACACGATCCTGCGGCAGCCGACGCTTGGCGCGCTCGCGCCTGTGGACGGCGCGCCCCTCACTGCGAGCTTCCGCGACGCCTGCACGGGCGAGGAGCGCGCGATCCCGATCCCCGACATCGCAATCACCTCCGGCGTCATGGCGTTCGACCTGGCGGACCCTGCGAACCCCGTCTTCGCGGATTACTTCCCGACGCCCGCGTTCAACATGCACAGCGTGTCGACCGCGATCGTCGACGGCCGCACGTACGTCACCGCGAGCACCGTCCAGCTCGTGCACACGCCCAGCTACTTCGTCTTCCTCGAGATGCTCGACACGCCGCTTGGCGGCAAGCTTTCCTACCTCAGCGCGTTCGCGCCGCCCCCCGTCGCCGCGCCGCAGGGGCACGTGTTCGTTCCCAGCGAGAACGGGCACAACGACGTCTCCATCGCGAAGCATCCCGGCAACGGCAAGGTGTACGCGTACCTCGCCGCGTGGGACGGCGGCATGATCACGCTCGACCTCACCGTGCCCGAGGCGCCGATCTTCACGGCGAACTGGGCGCCGCCGACCACCGGCCTCGTCTCCTCCGCGCTCAGCGACGATTGCCAGGCGTGGGGCGTGCACACGACGTATCCGCTGGGCGAGCTGTGGGACGACAAGCACTACGTGATCGTGGGCCAGGAATGCCCCTTCCACCGCAACCTCAACTCGCCGGCCGGCCAGGTCTTCATCGTCGACGACACGGACCCCGCGAACCCGACGATGACGGGCCGCTGGAACCTGCCCGTCGACACGGGCATCTGGACCACCGAGTACCAGGCGAGCCCGCACTACGTCGCCGTGGAGGGGCGCACGCTCTTCGTCTCGATGTACCACGCGGGTCTCTGGGCGGTCGATCTTTCGGGCGATCTCACCGCTCCCCCCGCGATCGGCATGTACATGCCCTCGATCCCGAGCGGTGTGGGCAATCCGAGCTTCGCCGCGCCCGTCACGGAGCAGGTGAACGTGATGTCGAATGGCGACATCGTGCTCTTCGAGAACTCGAGCGGCGTGTACGTGCTCCGCTTCGATGCGACGAGCCCGGCGCCGGCGGCGCTGCCGCACTTCCGCTAAGCGCCACAAGGGACCCGAGTCACCCAAGGAGCCCGAGGGACCCAAGAACGAGCAGGCTCGGGTCACCTCGGGCCCGCGGGTCGGTCGGGCTCCTCTTCACCCTTCAAGCAGCGCCCGCTCGGCCGCCTCGACCCGCGCGCGCGCATGATGCGCCCGCTGCTGCAGCGCGGCCACGCGGGCGCGCGCCTCGGCCACGGCCTCGCGCACGCGCGCAGGCGCCGTGCCGCCCGGGCTCGTCTTGCGCGCGGCGGCCTGCTGCGGCCCGAAGCCCGAAAGGTCCGCGCCATGGTAGGCCGGGTGCTTCGCAGCGAGCGTGGCGAGGGGTGTTCCCGTCATCTCGCTCTCCTTCACGAGCGCCCCGACGACGTGGTGCGCCTCGCGGAACGGCATGCCCTTCTGCGCGAGGAGGTCCGCGAGCTCCGTCGCCTCGAGGAATCCCACCAAGAGCGCCGCCTGCATCCGCGCGGGCACGGGCTCCACCCCTTCGATCATCATGCGTGCCATCTGCACGCTCGCGATCGCGTAGGGGAGCGCGTTCACGAGCGGGCCCTTCGTCTCCTGCAGGTCGCGGTTGTAGGCGAGCGGCAGGGACTTCAGCGTCGCGAGGACCGCGACGAGCGCCGCGAGGCTCCGGCCCGCGCGCCCGCGAAGGAGCTCCGCCGCGTCGGGGTTGCGCTTCTGCGGCATGATGCTGCTGCCCGTGGTGAGATCCTCGGGGAGCTTGAGGTAGCCGTAGGCGGGGCTCGTGAAGAGGACGAGCTCTTCTCCAAGGCCCGAGAGGTGCGTGGCGGTCAACGCGCACACGAAGAGCGCTTCCGCCGCAGAGTCGCGGTCGCTCACGGCGTCGAGAGAGTTCGCGAATGCGCGATCGAACCCGAGGAGCTCCGCGGTGCGCGCGGGGTCGATCGGGTAGGAGGTGCCGGCGAGCGCCGCCGCGCCGAGCGCGCTCACGTTCGCGCGGCGGAAGGCGTCGAGCGCGCGCTCGGCGTCCCGCACCGCGCGCTCGGCGTGCGCGTGCAGCATGTGGCCCAGCGTGACGGGCATCGCGGGCTGCAGATGCGTGTACCCCGGCATCGCGAGGTCCGCATGCCGATCGGCCTTCTCGAGGAGCGTCTCCGAATACGCGAGAAGCTCCTGCGCGAGGGCGAGGAGGCCGGAGCGCGTGAAGAGCCTGAGGTCCAGCGCGACCTGGTCGTTGCGAGAGCGGCCCGTGTGGAGCTTCCCCGCGACGGCTCCGGCGTGCTTCGCGAGGAGCGTCTCCACGTTCATGTGGACGTCCTCGAGCTCCTGCCGCAGCTTTGCGCGCCCTTCGACGAGATCGCGGTACACGGCGCGCAGCCCCTTCGCGAGCGCGTCGTGCTCTGCGGGCGTCACGACTCCCGCGTCGAGCAGCCCGCGCGCGTGCGCGAGCGAGCCCACGATGTCCTCGCGGATGAGCGGTCGATCCTCGGCGAGCGAGGAGGAGAAGGCGAGGAACGCCGCGTCGGGCGTCGCGCTGAAGCGGCCCGACCAGGGGTGGCTCATGCGCCGCCAGCCTCGACGTACTTCTTGAGACTTGCCAGGTCGACGACGAGCTCGTCCTCCATGCCTTTCGTCACCATCGGCGCCGCGAGCTTCTGGAGCCCCTTGAGCTGGGCCTCGGCCCAGCCGCGCACCTTCGTCCCTTCCGGCGTCGGCGCGAGCTCGTATCCCGCGCTCCCCACGGGATCGCCGTTCCTCGCGATGTCCATCTCGAGCGCGCGCGGCGCGTCGAGGCGGCGCACCGTGAGAAGATAGGTCGAGCGGCTTCCGGGCGCGGTGCGCTGCCCTTCGACGCGGGCGCCGACGGCGAGCGGCGCGCCGGTGCCCTTCTCACGCATGCTCGCGATCCAGAGCGCGCGCTCGGCGGGCTGCGTGAGGGCGCGGAAGACTCGCTCGGGCGGCGCTCTCACGACGGTCTCCTTCACGACGCGGGTCACGGCCAGGAGGAGCCGTCGGTCCGCTTGAAGGTGGGCCAGCGCAAGGGCGGGCGCATGCGCAAAGATGCGTAACCACATGGTTACACCCGGGCGGCCAAGCGGACAAAGCCCTTCGGGACCTGAACCACCTGCTTGATATGCCCCTCGCACAACCTATCCCTCGATGCTCCTCGCCTACGAGCCCACCGGCGAGATGGCTCTTCCGAGCCCGACCGGCGTGACGTTCCTCGGGATCGAGGTGACGCGCCGCGCCTCGTGGCCCGCGCTGCGCCACGTCTTCGACCTTGGCGACGAGGCAGCCCTCCACGTGGAGATCGGCCCCTTCGGCGACGTGCTCGCGTTCGGCGTCGGCTTCGACCTCGCCGGCGACGAGCTCCTGACCGCGCTGTGAGCCATTCCGACTTTTTTCCCCGACCCTTACGTGGAATGGGAACGGATGCGGGAACGATGACGATCCCGCATGGCCGCCGCGGACAAGGCCCTCGCGCGGTCGCGCGAAAGGTGAGCGCGGACGTGGCCGACCCGCTCCGAGGATCTCGGCTCAAGGCGCCGCCACGAGCCACGGGCTCGTCGTCACGG
Source organism: Thermoplasmatota archaeon (assembly GCA_035526585.1). Classification (GTDB taxonomy): domain Archaea; phylum Thermoplasmatota; class SW-10-69-26; order JACQPN01; family JAJPHT01; genus JAJPHT01. Next base: position 6,310 of record DATLCC010000108.1, read on the forward strand.
CGCCGCTTGTGTCGCCCGCGGCCGGGCCGCTCGCGGCGCCCCACCAGTTCTGCGTCGCGTCGAGGGTGGCGCTTGCCTCGTTCTTCACCGCGACGCCGTTCCCTTCGAATGCGTTCTCGCGCAGCGTCGGCGCGGATGCCGCGCCCGCGAGCACGTGGACGCCGTTCGCGTTGCCGCTGAACGCGTTGCGGCGGATCTCGGGCGCGCTCGCGTACATCAGGAGAGCCTCCTGCGTGCCATCGAAGACGTTCGCGCGCACGGCGAGCGCGCCCGCCTGCACGAGCGAGAGGCCGTGGTCGATCGTCGTGAACGAGCTGCGCTCGACGCGGCCACGGGTCCCCGAGACGAGGTACGCGCCGCAGTGCGTCGAGAACGAGCTGTCCACGATGACGACGTCCGCGTCGTTCGCGTACACGGCATATTCCGGCGACAGGGCGAACGTGGCGTTCTCGATCGTCGCCGCGCCGTGCTCCACGCGCACGCCGTAGTCGCCCGTCCGGCCCACCGTCACGTTCGCGAGCCGCAGCGCTCCGGCCGGGCCGACGAACGCCGCCGCCGCGCCCGCGCCCTCGAGCGAGGCGCCCTCGACGTCCAGCGCGCCGCCCTCGACCGTGAGGAGGTTCCCGGTCGAGCCTGCGAAGCTTCCGCCGAGGGCGACCGTCCGCGCCGCGAGGACGCGGAGGTCGCTCGTCGTGAACGACGACAGGGCGAGCGCCGAGTCCCCCGCCAAGACGAGACGGGCGCCGACGATCGTCGCGTCCTGCGTCACGAGCGCGCCGCCGGGAGCGACGTAGAGATCGAAGGCGAGCGCCGCGGCGGCGAGCCGCGTGCCTCCGACGATCTCCAGCGCGCCTCGCACCGTGATGTTGAGGGGGCGCGCCACGACGCCGTCCACGTCCACGAGCCGCAGCGTCGCGCCTGGCATCACGAGGACGTCCTGCGCGAAGACGAAGGGAACGGATTCCAACGTGGTGTCGCTCGCGACCACCCACGCCGTCGTGGGCGCGGGGAGCGCCGCCGCGAGGGACGGCGCGAGAAGGACCGCGAGGACGAGGACGGCGGCGCGCATGTCTCTCCCCTCAGTAGGCCTCGCTCCACCAGTCGACGCCGACGACGCTGCCGGAGCCGGTGTCCGTCGCGGGCGTGCTGCACGGGTGGCCGATCACGGTGCCCCACCACGCGGGACCGAGCGGCGCGCCGACGGGCCACGTGCCCAGGAGCGAGCCGTTCGCGTGGCAGCCGGTGCGCTCCGCGGCCTCGCTGTAGCCGTCGATGCCGAAGAGCTCGACGAAGACAGCGACCGCGCCGCCGACGTTCAGCTGCACAGGCTGCGTGCAGAGGAAGAGGAGCGGCGTGCTGAAGCACTGCGACGGGACGCCGAGGGCCGTGCCGCCGACCGCGTAGCCTTGCACGAGCGTCGAGGGGAGGTCCGCGACCGCGTTCACGAGCGCCGTCGCGTTGTAGGCGTCCGTTCCGCCGACGTTCGCGAGCCCCGCGATGCCGCCGTTCGTGCCCGCCTGGCCCACGACGAGCGCAGTGGCGGAGGGGCCGTCCGCGGTCGCGTCCGCGACGTACGAGTCGTCGCCGCCGACGTCGAGGTTCGCGCCGATGCCCAGCGCCGTGTACACCTGCTGCGAGTACGCGGGGATCTGGCGCGAGGAAAGCGACGCGCCCTGCACGTACGTCGTCGCGTCGGCGGTGTAGCTCGGGTTCCACGCGGTCGCGAGCGCGTGGTACGCGTCCGGCGACGCGGTGAGGTGCGGCAGCGTCTGCTGCGCAGCCGTGCACGGGTCGCCCGAGATCCCCTTGAGGATCTTCGCGGGGTCGACGCTCGGAGGCGCGGCTCCGGAGATCAGGTTCCCGAGCTCGACGCGGTCGACCTCGAGGGTCTGGTCGCCGGGGCACGTCTCCTCCGGGATGCCGAGGCTCGCGAGCACGCCGACCGGCACCTGCTGGCCCGTCGCGAGAGGCAGGTCCCAGAAGTCCCAGAGCACGGGGCCGCCGTAGCCCTGTCCGTACGCGTGGGCGCGGACGCCAGGGTAGCCGCAGTACGTGCCGCGCGAGGTCGGGCTGATATCGAACGAGTCGGAGCCTTCGACGTCGAGGTTGAGGAGCGCGGCGACGCCGGTCCAGGCCGCGGAGCCCTGCGCCGAGACGACGGACCAGAGGCCGTTGTAGCAGCCGAGGCCGAAGTCGTTCGCATCGGTGCGCGCGTCGAAGCGGTCGTTGCCGAGGACGTCGATGAGGAGCGCGATCCCGGGCCCGTCGCAGCTCCCGGCGCTCGTGCCGGCCGGGTTGCCTTCGCGCGAGGTCGCGCACAGCCCGATCGGCAGGCCCGTCTGCGGCGCCACCGCGCCGGTGTTGGCGCCCAGCGCGGGCGCCGGCTGGCGGCGCGTCGCCGTCACGGACGCCTGGCTGAACACGTAGGCGAAGGCGCCCTTCGTGAAGCCGGGCGTGATGTAGCCGTCCGCTTCCGCATAGTAGCGGTCGGAGCCCTCCTTGTCCACGAGCGCGCCGATGCCGCCCGCGGCCGCGGCCTGGCTGAAGACGGCGGCCATGTTGTCGTACTTGCCGACCGCGTACGCGAAGCTCAGGTAGTTGTCGTCGCCCGTGTCGTCGACGATCAGGCCGACGCCGCCGAGGAGGCCGACGCCCTGCGCGAACGCGTAGACCCAGCCGAAGTGGCAGTTGATGGAGCGCGTGTTGAAGTTGGACGCGTAGTAGAAGTCGTTGCCGCTCGCGTCGAGGATCGCGCCGACGCCCAGCGCGCCGACGGCCTGCGCGAAGAGGTACTGCGGCGCGCCGGTGTAGAAGTCGTTGGAGCAGTACGTCGCCGCGTCGCCCAGGTACGTCTCGTAGACATCGTCGCCCCAGCGGTCGACGATCAGGCCGATGCCGCCGATGCCCACGGCCTGGCCCCACGTGCTCGTGAGGCTCGACGCGTGGAGCGCGCTCGTGAGGTAGACGTCGTTCCCGGCGAGGTCGAGGATCGCGCTCACGGGGAGCGGGAGGGCGCTCCCGGGCGCATAGGAGGCGGCGTGGCAATCGTACCAGTCGTTGCCGCCGAGGTCGAGGATGAGGAGGCGCTCGGCGCAGTATCGGTCGTCGCCGGTGCTGCCGACCTCGATGAAGCCGCCCGGCGCGAGCCAGGCGGCCGTGACGCCGGAGGGCGCCTGGAACGCGTCGAGCGCGCCCGCGAGCGTGGCGGAGGCGACGCGGATCTTGACGATGTCCACGCGCGCGGCGACCTCCTGCACGCGCGCCGCGTTCTCGTCGGCCGCGGGCGCGTCGCTGGGCGCAAGCGTGAGGTGGAGGTTCGCGAGCGCGAACGCGCGCTCGTCGGGCGTGAGGCCGGAGAACGCCTCGTCCATGAGGCGCGCCGCGTCCGCGGTGGCCTGCACGACGGGCGCGAGCGCCGCCGCAAGGGCGGGCTCGGGGCGCGCGTAGTCCGCGGGCAGCGCGACGCCGGCCTGCTCGTACAGGGAGGCCATCGCGTCGTCGAAGCTCGCGGGAGCGACCGCCGCAGCGCCGGCTCCGGTGAGGGTCGTGAGCTGCGCGCCAAGCCCCGCGCCCTGCGGGAAGGAGGCCGCGATCGCCGCGTAGCGCGCCGCGTCGTCGAGGGCCGCCGCGGCGAGGGGCGCGGGATCGTCGGGCGCGGCCCGTGTGGCCAGGGCGCCGGCAGGGATGATCATCAGCAGGGCGAGCAGGGTCGTCGTCAGGAGCCTCATGGGTCCAACCTGACGCTCAGACCCAGGGGCCACCCAAGGGCCCTTGCAGGGTCTATCCTACGCCAGGAGAATCCTGGGCCAGGCGCTAGTTCTTGCGTCTCGCGTCGTCCACGCGCTCCTGCGCGACCGCGCGCTCCCGCTTGGCGGCTTCCAGCTCCTCGCGCGCCTCTTCGGCCGCGCGGGTCGCCCGGGTGAGGCGCTCCTTGGCGCGCGCGAGCTGCTCTTGGGCTCGCTCCAGCGCCTCATGCCTGCGCGCCGCGGCGGCCTTCTTCGGCTTCGCCTTGGGCGCGGGACGATGCGGGGCGCCTTTCGCGCGCGTGGGGAGCGCTTCCGTCGCGAGGGCGAGCGCGAGCTCGGCGGGGAGGAGCGCGGCCGCCTCGCGCCGCAGCGGGAGCGGCATGCGCGGGTGGGCGCGCAGGAGCGCGAGGAGGCGCTCCGCGTCCAGCGCCGCGAGGGCAAAGAACCCGAGGAGGACGCCCGTCTGCGCGACCGGGTCCTCCTCGTTCGCGAGCGGATCCAGGAGGCGCGCGAGGCGCTCCGCATCGTCGAGCCCGCTCGCGCTGGCGCCGGCGAGGCGGCGCCGCAGGGGCTCTGCGCTGCGGCCCCATGCCCCGAGCTTCGCGGCGAGCTGCGGCTCGCGGGTGAGGAGAGGCGCGACGAGCTCTTTCGCCAGGAGGTCGGCGGATTCCGCGTCCTCGACGGACTCGGCCCACCGCTCGACTCGCGGCCAGTGCGCGGACGTGAGCTTGTGGCGCCGCGGGGCGAGGACCAGGATCCCGACATGGAGCTCGCGCGCAGCGCCGCTCGCGGCGGCGCCGTCCATGAAGGCGAGCGCCTCGTCGAAGGTGGGCTTGTGCGCCTCGCGCAGGCGCTTCGCGACGCGCCGCGCGCCCGCGGGTGTCGGGGGCGCGTCCTTCAGCCCGTCGCGCGCGTCGGCGAGCATCGCATCCGGATCCGCCGCCTTCGGTCTCGACGCCACCCGCGAGAGAGGCCGGGCAGGGACGATAACCGTTGTGCGAGCCGCGGGCTCAAGCCTCACCGTCGCGGCGTCGAAGACGCCCGTCAAGGCCTTCTGGTCGCTGGCTCGCGCCTCGGTGGTCTCCCACACTTCGCCCAACGTGTGGGAAGCCGGCTGGAGGCCTTGCCCTACTGGTCCTTGCGGACCTTCGAGGCGTTCGCGAGCGGCAGGCCCCAGATGTCGATGAAGCCGGCCGCCGACCTGTGGTTGAACGTGTCGCCCACGTCGTAGGTCGCGAGGTGCTTCGTATAGAGCGACACAGGCGAGCTGCGGCCTGCGATGGTCGCGCTGCCCTTGTAGAGCTTGAGCGTGACCTCGCCGGTGACCCACTCGTTCGCGTTGTCCAGGAACGCGCTGATCGCCTCGCGAAGCGGCGAGTACCACAGGCCGTCGTAGGCGAGCTCGGCGAACTTGTCCTCGAGCTGCGTCTTGTAGTGCGAGACGTCGCGCGTGAGAGTCAGCGCCTCGAGCGCCTTCTTCGCGGTGATGAGCGTGATCGCCGCCGGCGCCTCGTAGACCTCGCGGCTCTTGATCCCCACCAGGCGGTTCTCGACGTGGTCGATCCGGCCGACACCGTGCTGGCCCGCGATATCATTCACATACACGACGAGCTCCGCGAGCGAGAGCTGCTTGCCGTTCACGCTCACGGGGATGCCGTTCTTGAACGAGAAAGTGAGGTACTCGGGCGCGTCCGGCGCGTTCTGCGGCGACGTCGTCCAGCTGTACGCGTTCTCGACGACCTCCTTGGTCGGGTCTTCGAGCACGCCAGCCTCGACGCTGCGGCCCCACAGGTTCTCGTCCGTGGAGAACTCGCTCTTCTTCGCGACGTCTGGGATGAGCACGTTGTTCTTGTGCGCGTACTCGATCTCCTGCTGGCGCGTCATGGTCCACTCGCGAAGCGGCGCGATGACCTTGAGATCGGGCGCGCTGGACGCGCCGCCGGACGCGTCCGCGCCTTGCGACTTCGTCGCTGCGGCGAGCGCGCGGATCGTGACCTCGAAGCGGACCTGGTCGTTGCCCTTGCCGGTGCAGCCGTGCGCGATGAGCGTGGCGCCCTCCTTGCGCGCGACCTCGACGAGGTGCTTCGCGATGAGCGGGCGCGCGATGGAGGTCGCGAGCGGGTAGACGTCCTCGTACATCGCGTTCGCCTTGAGGGTCGGCGCGACGAAGTCCTTCGCGAACTCGTCCTTCGCGTCCACGACGATGACCTTCGCGGC
>DATLCC010000109.1:0-63290 GCA_035526585.1 Thermoplasmatota archaeon
GTCGGAGTTGGAGGTCGATCTTGGTGATGGTGCGTGGGCCGTGGGCGGCGCCGCGGATGAGGAAGTCGCCGCGTAGCGTGCTGGTGCGTGTGGGGTTTTCGACGGCGACTGTGGGGGGTGGGTGGTCGGCGGGGGGGAGGCCGATGTCGAGGATGCGTTCGGTCTCGGCGTAGCCGGCTTCGTCGTCTTCGACGAGGAGGCGGGCGGTGTGGACGCCGGCGTGCTCGTAGACGTAGGTGCAGTGGGGTTCGGTGGTCTGGCAATCGTCGTGGCCGTCTCCGTCGGCGTCGAAGCGGTAGTAGGCGAGGTGGCCGTCGGGGTCGGTGGCGTTGGCGAGGAGGGTGGTCGGGTAGGCTGCGACGAGTCCGCCGGGTGCGATGTCGATGGTGGCGGTGGGGGGTGCGTTGTGGACGAGGATGTGGTAGGGGAGGGTGAGGGCGAGTCCGGCTTCGTCGTAGACGGTGACGTTGCCTTGGTAGGTGCCGCTTCGTGGGTAGCGGTGGGTGGGGCTTGTTTCGTTGGAGGTGGTGCCGTCGCCGAATTGCCAGGTTGCGGCGACGATGTTGCCTTCGCGGTCGTCGGCGATGACGTCGAAGCGGGTGGGTTGTTGGGCGCGCGGCTCGGGGGGGTCGATGGTGACGTTGTGGATGGCGGGGGCGCTGTCGAGGATGGTGATGTTCTGCGTGTGGTCGGCGGCGGCGCCGGCGTCGTCGATCACGTGGAGGTCGACGGTGTAGTTGCCGGGCGCGCGGTAGGCGTGGAGGGCGGCGGGGCCGTGGGCGGTGGTGTTGTCGCCGAAGCGCCACGTCCAGTTGGCGAGGGGGCCGTCGGCGTCGGTGCTGGCGTCGAGGAAGAGGACCTCTTCGTAGCTCACGGGGAGGGCGGGCTCGTGGCGGAAGGAGGCGGTGGGGGCGATGTCGTGGACGGGGATGGGCAGGCGCGTCTGGGTGGCGTCGCCGGCGTCGTCGACGACGCGTAGCGTGATGTTGTGCGTGCCGCGCGTGTCGAAGCGCAGCTGGGGCGCGGCTTCGCCGCTCGTGGTGCCGTCGTCGAAGCTCCACGTTCGCTCGATGAGGAGGCCGTCGTGGTCGAGGCTCGTATCGTGGAGGGTGACGACGTCGAGGATGGTGGGGTCGGTGGGTGTCCACTCGAAGCGCGCGAGGGGTGCGCCGTTCTCGACCTGGAGGTTCGTTTCGACGGTGGTGGCGCCGCCGACGTCGTCGGTCGCGGTGACGTTGGCGAGGAAGCTTCCGCGCTCGGCGTAGCGGTGGCGCGCTTCGGGCTTCGTCGTGACGAGGGTGGTCCCGTCGCCGAAGCCCCAGCGGTATTCGACGACGCGGCCGTCCTCGTCGCTCGCGTCGACCTTGAAGAGGTGCCCGCCGTCGCCAAGCTGCGGCTCGCCGACAAAGGCGACGGTGGGGAGCCGGTCGAGCGCGTGGAGAGGGATGCTGGCGCTTGCGGATCGGCCGCGCGGCGAGCTCGTCTGCAGGCTGAGGACGTGGTCGCCCGGTCTCTCGAGCACGAGCGACGCTTCGGCGCCCTCGGCGACGATCGCGCCGTCGAGCGTCCACGTGGCGCGCTCGGCATCGGCGCCCACGCCCGAGAAGGCAAGGGGCGTCCCTGTGGGCTGCGGCGCGTCGGTGCCGGCGATCGCGAGCTGGAGCGGCGTGTGCGTCAGGAAACGCACGGTGGCGGCGACGCCCGGCTGTCCTCCGACGCTCAGCGGGACGAAGCGCAGGACGTGCGTCCCGTTGGCAAGGGCGACCATGGGGAGGCGCGTCGTCCACGTGCCCGTCGGCAGGAGGTCGGCGTCCTGCGCTGCGAGGCCGTCGAGCTGCACGGCGATGCGGACGGCGTCGGAGGCGGTCCCGGTCGCGAGGATGCAGGCTCCTCCGCAGGCGAGGTCGCCTTCCTCGCCGTAGCTCGCGTCTGGATGGGGGGAGAGGACGCGCACGGTGGGCGGGGCGGGCGAGCCGGCGGCGACGTGCAGGACGCGCGGAAGGCTGCGCACGGCTCCGAGGGCCGTCGCCGTGAGCGCGTGCGGGCCCGCGGGCACGTCGATGGCCGCGCTCCATGTGCCCTCGTCGATGGGAACGCGCGCGGCTTCCTGGCCATCCAGCTCGATGAGCACGGCATCGGCGCGGCCCTGGATGGTGCCTCCGAGGGCGAGCGTCCCCTCCGGCAGCCCATCCCCGTCGGCGGGTGTCAGGATGCGCAGCGTAGGCGCGTCGCGCCGCACCTCGAGGCGAGCGGGGATCGAGAGCGCGTCGCCGTCGAACGCGCGCACCTCGAGCACGTGGTCGCCCGGCCCGAGGGGCACTCCGATGGCGAAGGGCGTCGACCGCTGGCCGTGCGCGGCGAGGGGCGCGCTCTGCCAGCGGCCGCCATCGACGCGATAATGCACGTCCGCGACGTCGCGCGCGTTCGAGAGCGCTTGACCGGCCAGGGTCACGTTCGCGCCTACACCGTCGCCGTCGGCGGGGCTCAGGACCCGCAGCTCTGGAGGCGCCGGAATACGCTCGGAGGTGAGGTCGAGAAGGCCAGGAATGCTCGTGGTGGGAAGGCTCCACGCGAGCGCGAGGCCGACGATGAGCAGGGCGCCGACGACGAGCATCGCTTTTGGATGCTTCACGGGAGGCAGACCCCCGGGACGACGCAGCTCGCGCTCGCAGGACGGTCGACGAGCTCGAACTCGGACGAAGCGCCGGGCAGGTCGACGACGTGCCCGCGGAAGCGGACGATGATATCGACGTCGACGCCGGCGGCGGGATCGACCTGCAGGCGCCGCACGCCGGGGTGGCACAGGACCGCATCGTGGCTCGTGGGGAGGACGATGACGCTGGCGCGGCAATCGGTCGTGAGGTAGAACGGCTCGTCCGCCGCGCTCTGCGCCTCGACGAGGACCTCGGTGGGCTCGGGGATGGTGATCACCCACGAGGCCTCGTCGTTCAAGAGGATCAAGGGGCCCGCCGGCGTGGGGCTCGCGATCAGTCGCTCGACGTGGACGTCGAAGGCGCTCCCGACCTGCGCGACGGCCGGGAGGCTAAGGGTCATGGCGAGCGCGACGGCAACGAGAGCCCCAAGGCGCAAAGGCGCGGCCTCCGTGGCTTCCAACTATGCTCTCGCGAGGGATGGGGTTTCGGTGTCACCGCGCGGGACACCGGCATCCACCGCCTGTACGGCTAAGACGTGATTCTATCCCTTTGAATCGGAAAAGCGTAACTCTGTACGGATTTCTTGAATCCTGACCAGGTTTTGCGCGTATCGCTCGCAAAAGGGTGGCGGGCGCGCTCGACGCTCACGAGCTGATATGACGGCAGGGCAAGGGGGTGGTGCTGTGCGCCCCGAACCGCCGAAACGAGGCGTGGACTTATGTCGCGACGAAAAGCGGTGAAACTAACTAGTCCCGTCACTAGACAAGTCACTAGGCAGGTCACTAGATGGGGATGGAAACGCGCGTTTGGAGGACCGGATACGAAACCAACCTGCTCACCACCGTGCCGAAAGCCGTCCGCGAGCAGCTCGCCCTCACCCACGACGACCGGATCCGATGGAGCGTCGAAGGGGGGTTCGCCCGCGTCGCCAAAGCCGGCGCCGACGACGGCGAGGCCACGACCTACCGGCTGTACAAGCAGACGCGCGGAAACAGCCTCTACACAACGCTCCCCGCATCGGTGGTCGAGCAGCTGCGCATGACCGACCGCTCGCGGGTCGAGTGGGAGCTCCAAGGTGGGATCGCGCACGTCCGCAAGGCTTGAGGTGCCCCAACCGGACACGAAGCCGGCCATCGTCCTCGACAGCTCGTACGAGCTTTCGAACGAAATTTCGAAAATTCGATTCCGCGTGCTGACGCGCGTATCCGACGACAAGCTCCGATCCATCCCTCAGCAGCTCGCGGACTGCGCGGCCTACGTCCAAGGGCTGACGCGCGACGCCGTGATCGACGGGCTCTACAACCTGGGCGAGCACTCCGGCTTCTCGATGACGGAAAGCGAGGTCTACCGGCGCATGCTCGACGACGCGCGCGCCGGCAAGTTCCACGCGCTCGTCGTCCGCGACACGAGCCGCCTCGGCCGCGACTACTGGGAGAAGCTTGGCACCCTCCGCGACCTGCGCAGCGCCAAGATCGAGTTCCACGTCGTCGAAGACGGCGGCCGCTTCGATTTCGAAGACCGCCTCTCCAAGGTCAAGAGCTGGGCGAGCACGTGGGCCGACGAGGAGAAAAAGAAAGAAGAGATCCGGAAGTCGCTGCGAGCCACAGAAGCGCGCCGCGAGATGGGCTTCCCCACGGTACCCCCGCCGCTGGGCTATCGCGTCGTACGCGATCCCGACATGGGCCGCAAGGTGTGGAAGCTGGACGCAGCCGCCGCCAAGGTGAGCGCCTTGTTCGATGCCTTCGTCGCCGAGCCCGCCCTCACGTTCTCCGAGCTCGGCCGCCGGTGCGGGCTCGACGCGAAGCAGGTCGCACGCGCGCTCCGTAACCGCGCCTACACCGGGGGCTTCGTGTGGCAGGGAGGCTTCCGTCGCTGCGCGCCGGAAGTGGTACCTGCGATCGTGGACGAGGGGACGTTCGAGCGGGCGCAGGCCGCGCTCGCGGCCAGGCGGGACGACGCGTAGGACCCACGCGGGGGCCGGGTGGCGCCCGGGTGAGGCCACGCGGGTCGACGCGTGGCTGCGCCTGGCAAAGAGGCGGGGAAACTGTTCATATCTCCGAGCTGCCTCCTTGGGCGCGCATGAACCGCCGCCGCGTCACCACCCGCATGATCCGCCTCTCCCTCGTCCGCTCGCGCATCAAGCTACGCATCCTCTTCGCGCTCCTGGACCTGGGAGAGGCGAGCCTCGCGGACCTCGCCCGCGAGGCGCGTGCCAAGCCCGCCCACGTCGAGGGCGCGCTTTTTGGAGATGGCGTCGCCTTCCGCACAAGCACGGCCCTCGTCGCCTTGGGGCTCGTCCGCGTGCGAGAGAGCGTCTTCTCGCGAACTGCGACCCTCACGCCGCGTGGTCGCTCCGTCGCCACCGTGTGGCGACGCGAATCCACCCGCGCGACGCTCGGCCTCGCGCGCCACCCGCATGCGTGAGACGTCCACGTGGCCCCACTTCAGGACACGTGGCATCCACGTGGGGGCCACACGGGGCGACGCGTGGCGCGTTGCGCGACTTTCGGTTCGCTCCGCCTCGTTTCGACTTCGGAGCCTTCTTAATCCTCCGCAGTGTCTTGCGCCTTGGATGCACACGCTCGACGCCTTTCTCGCTGAGGTCGATCGCCGCCTGAAGGATGGCGAGGATCGCGATCCTCGCGTCATCGATCTCCTGCGCCCGGAAGAGACCGCGGCGTTCCGCGCGCGTGGCGCGCGGGTCTACCGCGTCCTCGCGCGCATCAGCGACGACAAGCTGCTGAGCATCCCGCAGCAGGTCAAGGAATGCGTCCGATACGCCTGGGGTGACGTCGTCGGCGGCGTCCGTCGCGTGGATGCGGAAACGGTCGGAGGCGTCGTCGACCGGATCTACAGCCTCGGTGAGCATTCGGGATTCAAGATCGATCAGTCGCCTGTGATGCGTCGCGTCCTTCAGGAGGCGGAAACGCACGAATTCGACGCGCTCGTCGCTCGCGACGGCGCTCGTCTAGGCCGTGACTATTGGGAGAAGATGGGCACGATCCGGGACTTCCGCCGCTCGAAGGTGGAGCTCCACATCATCGAGGATGGCGGCTTCTTCGACTACGAGGATTCCATGAACAAGGTCCGTTCCTTCGCGAACACGTGGGGAGACGAGGGAAAGAAGCTCGAGGAGATCCGCAAGTCGATGAAGGCGACGCAGGCGATCCGCGACGCGCGCTTCCCGACGACGTCGCTCCCGTTCGGCTACGAGCCGGCCGTCGATGCGGTGAGCCGCCGCAAGGTGTGGCGCCCGACGCCCGAGGCGGAGGTCGTTCGCAGCGTCTTCCGCTCGATCAAAGAGGAGCCCTACGAGGAGTTCAGCTCCCTCTCGCGCCGACACGGCATCAGCCGGCAGCTTCTGCGCAAGATCCTCCGCAACCGCGCTTATACGGGCGGATTCAACTGGAAGGGGCAGTTCGTGCGCTGCGAGACCCACGTCATCCCGCCCCTCGTGGACGAGGTCACGTTCGAGGAGGTCCAGCGGATCCTCACCCGCCGCGAGATGACGGCACGGATCCGGAGCCCGGACCTGATGAACGTCATCCTCGGTTTCAGCCAGCAGAGCTAGTCTCGGAACCTTCGATGACCCCTCCCGGCGACCACCATGCGGGTCGCCGGAGAGCGTTTTTCTCGTGCTTTCCACCGCCCCGACGGTCATCCCTTTTCTTGCGGAGGGTCAGGTGCGGCCAGGTGACGCCACCTTCTCCCTGGTGCTCTCCTCCTCGGCCCTGCTCGCCGAATTCGAAGCGCGCCTGCTCCTCGACGCGGCCGCCCGGGGGCAGGATTCCGTCCTCATCTGCGGCGACAACCGTCTCGATGCCTACGGTCTCCTAGCCCGCGCCCGCGCCATGGGCATCGAGGACGCACTCGCCGACGGCGTGCACCTGGCTCGCGCGTTCACGCTCCACCAGTTCGTCGCGCTCGTCGAGGAGACGCTGCCGCGCATGGCGCGCGAAACGGACGCCTCGCTCGCTCTCGTCACGGGGTCGCTCGACCTGTTCGCCGACGAGGACGTGACCGAAGCCGAGGCCCGTGTCCTTCTCCCGCGGATGATGCGACGGCTGGGCGCGCTCGCGCACCGGGACATGATCGTCGTCGCGACCGGCGATGCGCGTTCGCGGCACGCTGACCTCGCGCGCGAGCACGCTCCCCACCGCGAGATCTCCAGGATCGCGCCCTCCGCGCGCCAGCCGCGCCTCGACGCGTTCGTGGAGGTGGCATGATGGGGCGGACCATGCCCACCTCCCGCGACATCCTGGACCGTCTCGAGTTCGAGTGGCGCGATTTCCGTCGGGGCCTCACCGGCGCCGAGCAGGCGCGCTTCGATGCGCTCTGGCAGATGGCGCGCGCGCACGCGAGCGCGATGTCGAACCAGGCGCCGCTCGACCCGATGCAGGCCGCGCTCCTGTCGATGCTCCTGGAGTTGCAGAAGGAGGTGGAAGCGTTACGGAAGGCGTCCTCCTCGACGTGACCCCCGACCCGCGTCGACGCGAGATGGTCGCATGGGTGAAGACGCCGACGCGCGTCGTCCCGACCCGGCACTCGTTCACGCCCGCGTTCTACGTCTCCGGTCCGCGACCCGCGCTCGAAGATCTCGCGCGCACCTTGCCGCTGCTTCCCGGCGTCGAGGCGCCCACCTGGGGATCGCATCTTCTTGGCCTTGCGCCCGGTCATCGGCGCGCGCTCAAGGTCCCCGTACGCGACATGAAGCGTCTGATGCAAGTCGCGAAGATGGTGGACGCGCGCGGGGAGCACCGCGACTTCACGCTCTACGATGTGGATCTGCGCGCAAGCCAGCGCTTCTTCATGGAACGAGGACTGTTCCCTTTCGCGAACGTGCGCCTGGAGCCCGAGGGGCTCGTCGCGATCGACGATGCGTGGGATCTCCGCTACGACGTCCCTGCCCTCAGCGAGGTCCATCTGGACGTCGTGGTCGAGGACATGGCTCGCCTCAAAGGCCCCATCGTGCACATCGAGATCGAGGGAGCGCACTTCGAGGGGAGGGAAGAGGATCTTCTGAGCGAGGCGCAGGCGCGTCTCCACGCGCTCGATCCCGACGTCGTGCACACGGACGGCGGCGATCGCTGGATGCTCGACCATCTCGCGGCACGGGCGGCGATCCACGGTATCGCGTGGGACCTGGGGCGCGACGCGACGCTCTCCGTCCCGAGACGGCGCGCGCGGAGCTTCCATCAGTACGGGCACATCCGATACAGCGCGCCGACGCACCCACTGGTCGGGCGCATCCACGTCGATCACCAGTCGAGCTTCTTCTTCCGCGAATCGGGGCTCGCGGGGATCATCGATCTCGCCCGCATCTCAGGCGTGCCGTTGGGCGAGATCGCGCGCCTCGAAGCCGGGACCGCAGTGACCGCGATGCAGATCGGGCACGCGAAGCGCGCCGGCCGCTTGATCCCGTGGAAGAAGAACATGCCCGAGAAACCAAAGACGCTGCGTTCTCTCGTCAAGGCCGACCGCGGCGGCTACATCTACGATCCTCGCGTCGGGCTCCACGAGGACGTCATCGAGCTCGACTTCTCCTCGCTCTACCCCGCGCTCATCGCGAAGCACAACCTCGGCGCGGAAACGATCCTCTGCTCGTGCTGCGACCCCCGCGAACTCGCTCCGGAGTGCTTCGTTCCCCAGATCGGCTTCCACGTGTGCGACAGGCAACAGGGGCTCGTGCCCCAGGTGCTCACGAAGCTCGTCCACCGCCGCTCTGAGCTCAAGAAGATGCGAAAGCGTGAGCGCAAAGGCACGCCCAAGTTCAACGAGTACAAGGGGCGTGTGGACGCGCTCAAATGGCTCAACGTCGTCTCCTTCGGCTATCAAGGCTACAAGAACGCGCGCTTCGGCTGCATCGAAGCGCACGAGGCCACGTGCGCGTGGGCGCGCGAAGCGCTCCTCTCTGCCGCCGAGGTCGCCCGCGAGAGCGGCTACGAGGTGCTCCACGGCATCGTCGACAGCCTCTGGCTCGAAAGGACGACGCCGGCCGCCATCTCGGCCGAGGATCTCGCAGAACGCGTCGAGCAGGAGGTCGGCATTCCCTTCGAGCCGCAAGGACGCTACCACTGGATCGTCTTCCTGCCCACGCGCGCCCACGTGGCGCCAGGTGCCCCCAGCATCGGGGCGCCCAACCGCTTCTACGGTCTCTTCGACAAGGAGCCCGACGCGCCCACCCGTAGCCAGGCCGGGCAGGACATCGACCACATCGCGGGCGGCGCGCTCAAGGTGCGCGGGGTCGAGCTTCGCCAGAGCAGCGCGCCGCAGGTGGTCGCCACGATCCAGGCAGCCTTCCTCGAGGCGCTCTGCAAGGCGAAGAGCGCCGCCGCGTTCCACGCCATCATCCCCGACGCGTTCACGGCCGCACGCCCGCACGTGCGCCGGTTGCAGGAGGGCGCATACCCGCTCGAAGAGCTCGTCATCGAGATGAATGTCACGAGCGGCCTCGAAGGGCGCACCAGCATGACCCACACCACCGCCGCGCTGCACCAGATGAAGAAGCTCGGCCACGAGACCCCCGCCGGGGACCGCGTGCGCTACGTCATCACCGACGCGGAGAGCCGCGACCCGGAGCAGCGCGTCCGCGTCGCCTCGCGCCTCCACGAAGGCACGCGCTACGACGCGGACGCGTACCTGACGCTTGTCGTGCGGGCTCTTACGAGCCTCCTGCTGCCCCTCGGGTATGACGAGGCGCTCGTGCGCGACGCGCTCACCGGCGCGCCGCGGCAGGTCGCGCTGCCGCGGGCACGGTGATGCCACACGGGACGACGCCTGGCGCCCACGTGTGTGCTATGTGGCGCCCACGTGGGGCCACGTGGGCCCACGTGGCGCCCACCTGGGTGCCACACGGGACGACGCCTGGCCCGGCCCTAGGCGAGCGCCGCCGCTTCGCTCTTCATGACCTCGCGCAGCACGCACGTCGCGTAGCTGCCTTTGAGGAGGAAGAACGACAGCTCCGCGTAGTCCCCGCCTGCGTCGTGTCCATCGGCGTAGCGGACGGGCCCGAGCGGCGCGAGGAGCTCGCGGCGTGTGCCGTACGAGGCGGCTTCCGGGAGGTGCGGGATCAGGAGGTCTTCGGGCGTCCAGCCCATCTCGGAGATGGCTTTGGCCTCGAGCTCGCCCATCGCGCCTTCGGCGAGGGCGATGTCGCTGCCATAAAGGACGCCCGTGACGAGCGCGCGGCCTTCGCGGCAGAGCTTCTGGACGCGCGTGTGGTTCTGTGCGGTGACTTTGTGTGGGCGGTCCTTGTCGGGGCGCCCCTCGGCGTCGAGGCCGAAGACGACGTCGCCCGTCTGCGGATCGTTGAGGCCGATGCCGGCGGCCATGCGACGCGCCACGATGCGGTTGAAGACGAGGCTTTGCGCGGCGTAGACGAACATCGTCAGGAGGTTGCGCGGGAGGGAGAGGAGCGCGCCTTCGAAGTCGTCGGGGCGTTGCGAGAGGTGCCAGACCATCTGGCGCTCGAACTGGAGGTGGCGCGGGTAGAGCGGAAGCGCGGCCGGGCCGTCCTTCTCGTACGCGACACGGGCCGCGCGGCAGTCGGCCGGCTCGTCGGGGCTCGGGTTGCCGACGTAGAGCCGGACGGCTTCGCGCAGGTCGCCGCGGACGATCGCGATGCCTACCTTGTGCGTGACCGGGCGCGTCACCCCGAAGCGTTGGACGCCGAAGTAGTTGGGGAATCCGCCGGCGCTCTGGAGGCGCTCGATGATGTCGCGTCCCGAGCCTTCGTGCTGTCGGACCCTCACGACGAAGCGGTTGCCCACGAGCTCGCCGATCTTTGGCGCGCGGTCCACGCGCCGCGTCTCGAGGACCTCGACGTCCTTCATGGCGAGCGCGCGCACCTGGGGCTCGGGCGCGCGCAGCGAGACGTATTGCGTGGTGATCGCGCGCTTGTCCTTCGTGCCGGCGAAGAAGATCGCTTCGCGCGAGATGCCGAGCTCGCGCGCAAGTTCCGCCATCAGGCGGTTCGTCTCCCAGTTGCGCACGCGAAGCGCTGCGACCGTGTACTTCCCCTCGGCCACGGGCGGAGGGAACGCGAGCGGGACCTCTTCGACGACGAAGTCCTCGGGGAAGGTCTTGAGACGCCCGCCGATCCCTGGCTCGTCCGTGAGGTACTGCTCGAGGCCTACGTCGCGCTCGATGCCTGCGGGCGTCGGGCGGACCATGGGCGCGCTCAGGCGCCAGTGGCGCGGACGAGGAGCGTCTCGAACTCGTCGAAGTGCTGGCGCAGGTCCTTCGCCGCGTTCTTGATGGCGGCGTCGGCCTTGCCGGACCGCATTTCGAAGACGAAGAGCGGGTTGTCGAGGTATGGGTGGCCCATGATGTAGGTGGCGCTCTCGACGCCGGGGTCCTCGAGCAGGCGCTGCTTGAGGAGGTTGAGGAGCGTGTCGTTCTCCCCGATGAACTCGAGCTCCATCTTCTTGTCGGTCTTCGAGACCAGGCGCAGATCCATCATGATATCACCTTACAGGACGTTGCCCTCGCCGTAGTCTTCGGCGAGCTTCTTCATGTCCTTCCAATCGCATTCGGGGCAGACGACGCCCTTGCCCTTGCGGGACATCTGCGTCCCGCAGCGCGGGCAGTAGGACTTGAGGACGCCGAGACGGGGGCCCTTCGTTGTGAGCTGGATCGCGGGATCGGTCTCGAGGACCTTCGCGCGGATGACGTCGCGGATGCGGAGGGCGTCCTCCATGTTCTCGACGTACTGGTCGCTCGTCTTGCTGACGTGGAGCGTCCCGTTCGTGTCGCCGCCGATCCCGCGGTTGGGCATCTCGGCGATGCGCTGGACCTGGACGATGGCCATCGAGCTGCGCGTCATGCCGACGACGCCGATGACGATGTCCCCGGGCTTCACGACGGCCGGACGGGCGGGGATGATGCTTTCGACGCGCGCGACGAAGTCGTTCGTGTCCAGGGTCAGATAGCCCACGGTCGCGGAGAAGACGTCTCCGTTCTCCTCGTAGGTGCCAGGTCCGGGGACGAACTCCTCGGCGACGCCGACGTTCTCCCCCGGGTACACAAGGCGCTTCTGGACCATGGAAAACGGCGCTGCAATCCCCCGCCCTTATTTAAAGGGTAACCAGCGCAAACGGAACGAGGACTCAGTTGTGCTTCAAGCGGATTCGCGTGACTTTGTCAGGCGAAGTGCGACGACCTCGATCTCCTGCACGGCCTTCTCCTGGTGGCGATATTGGTGCCGGAGGGGAAAGAGGAGTCGCCACGCATGGGTCGCCCGGAAACCGCCCTCCGCGGCGTACGACTCGACGAACGCGCGCGTCGCCGCGTTGTGCAGCGTGTAGACGACCGGCGCGCTCGCCATCGCTGCATCGAGGAACGCGCGGTCCGCGCCGCGCTGCTGCGCTCCGAAGGGCGGGTTCATGAGCACCGTGTCGACGGCCCCGCGCCACCCGCGCACGTCGGCCTCGACCCAGTCGACGGCGGCGCGCAGCTTCCGCGCCGCGCCGCGCGCCAACTCGATGGAGGCCGCGTCCACGTCGACGCCCGTGGCGCTCGCGGCGCCCAGGAGGGCGGCGCCGATCGCGAAGACGCCGGTGCCGCAGCCGAGGTCGACGATGCGGCGGCCCTCGATGTCCCCCATCGTCACGGCCTCGAAGAGGAGCGGCGCGGCGAGTGCCGCGGGCGTCTCGTACTGCTCCAGCTCGAGCTTGGGGGCCGGATGCGGCGGGATGGATGACAGCATCCGTTCGATATCGTTCAGGCGCATGCTATCACCGAGCTATCATTCCAGTATGATAGCTTGATATCATGATATCACATGACTTCGGGGCCGTGGTGGACGGCGGTGGCCTTCTGCGCCTGCTGCTGGTTCTGGAACTGCACCTGCGGCAGCGGGATCGGCGGCGGGAGCTGCAGGTCCTTCGCGATGCCGACCGCCTCCGGGACGCAGACGCGCATGACCGCGCTGTGGATCTCGCTCGCCTGCTCGGGGGCCATCTGGTTCGTCGTGCGCCAGTGCTGCTCGAACGCTTTCGCGTCGCACGCGTAGACCATGTTGCCCTCGATGCGGATGACGCCGATCGGGCCGTAGGTCGCGGTGTAGCGGAACTCGACGAAGGCTTCCTTCTCGGAGATCTCCTTCACGAGCGTGACCGTGCTGTTATGGTCGATGCGCACGTTGCCGTGGCGCTCGTTCGTCTTCGAGTAGCGCTTGGCCTCGATGCCGGAGAGCTCCATACGCGTGACGGGCACGTACGCCCATCCTGGGGGTCGGCCTTAACCCTTAGGGCGAGACCACCAGCACGCCGCGCATGTTCGCGTGGAGCGTACAGAAGTACGGCAGAGCGATGTCGCCCGTCGGGAGCGCGGTCGCGCTCGTGCACGTCGCGTCGCGACCGTCGACGGTCGAAACGAGCGCGCCGTCGACGATCGTGAGCGTGGCGGGCGTCGTCGGATCGACCGCGTTGTACCCCAGGTGCTGCAGGCAGCTCCCGGACGACGCAGGCGTCACTCCATCGGCGATGACATGGCCACCGTCGATGCTGATCCACGAGACGCTCGTGCCGCTCGCGATCGTCGTCGCGGGCAGCACGAACGCGAGCGCGCTCGACGAGACCATGCACGGGTCCGCGCACGTGGCGGGGATCGCCGCGCCCGCGATCGGGGCGAGCGCGACGAGGGCGAAGAGGACGAGCTTCATCGCGGCGCCTCAGCTCACGAACGGGGCGGGAACGCTTCCGGCCTCGAAGTCGATGCCCGTCGGCCAGACCGCGTTGTTCTGCGAGGGGCTCGCGCCCGTGTACGCGTCCGCGCCGGCGAGGTCGAGGTAGACGCCGACCGTGTTGCCCGTGAGGCCTTCGCCGCCACCCAGCAGGATGCCGCGGCCGTGCGTGGAGCCGTAGTTGTTGGCGCCGCCGTTCGGGTGCGCTTCCATGAAGTGGCCGTCGTCGCCGGAGACGTCGAGGAAGACGCCTTCGCCTTCCGCGGGGCCGCCGAAGCCTTCGTTCATGGTCGCGACGCCGCGGGGGCTGCGCGTGTCGCCGAAGTAGTGGTCGTTGCCGCCCATCTCGAGGAAGACGCCGAGGCCCGCGAAGCTCGCGGTGCCGAAGGCGCAGTTGAGAAGTGGCACGATGAACGGGTTCTTCGCGCTCTCGACCGCCTGGTAATCGTCGTCGCCGCCGTCCTCGAAGAAGACGCCGGTGCCGCCGAACGCGCCGAAGCCGTACGCGTAGAAGTCGGTCGTCGTCGCATTGTCCCACGCGTAGTAGTCGTCTGACCCAAGGCCCGTGTCGGAGAGGACGCCGACGCCGCCGAAGAAGCCCGTGCCTCCGGGGTAGAGGCCCTGGAAGCGGCCGGAGCCGATGCCCGTGTCGAAGCCGTAGGAGAGCCACTCGTCGTCGCCGCTGCCGTCGGCCGAGATGCCGACGCCGCCCGCGTTGCCGAAGCCCTGCGCGAACGCCCAGATGCTGTTGCCGTGCGAGGTCACGTCGGCCTCGTACACGTCGTTCCCGACTGCGTCGATCTGGATGCCGACGCCCGCGAGGCCGTACCCCTGGGAGCCCGCGTCGATGTAGCCGAGGACGCCGCCCCAGAAGGGGCCGAGGCTCGCAGGCTGCACGAAGTTCGAAAGGTACGAGTCGCTGCCCGTCGCGTCGACGAGGACGCCGATGCCGCCGAGGCTGCCGGAGCCATCCACGTTCGTCGGGACGCCCGAGTAGGCGTACGTGTCGTCGCCCTGGAGGTCCACGACGACGCTCACGGCGAGGCCGTTGCAGTCGTGGATGAGGTTCGCTGGGTCGGCGCACGCGCCGGCCGCGGTCGTGTGATAGACGTCGTTCCCGCTCGCGTCGACGATGAGGACCGGGTCGCGCTGGACGCTCGTGCGCTCGAAGGTGTCGTCGCCGGTCGAGCCGAGGACGACGAGGCCGTTCGGGTCGCTGAAGATCGGCGTGCTCGCCGCGGGCCACTCGAGGCCGGCGACGGCGGCGCGGAAGTCGTTCTGCGCCGCGACGATGGAGAGCGCGTTCGCGAGCGTCGCGTCGCGCTCGGTCGAGGTGAGCATGAGGTCGGGCGCGCCGCTCGCGGTCGGCACGCGGGCGACGACGCCCGTCGCGATGGGCGTCTGGGCCTCGTAGGCGACGGCGACGCTCTGCACGAGCTGCGCGAAGGGCGCGCGGATGTCCGCGGGCACGGCTGCGGCGCGCGCGTCGAGCTCGGCGCGCTGCGCGGCGGTCAGGGGGTGGCCCGCGGCGGCGTCGAGGCGCGCGACCTCGGTCGCGAGGTCAGCGGCTCCCGCAGGCTCGCCAGAGAGGGAAAGGAGGTTGTCGGCCTGGGCGAGGGAGACCCACTGCGCGACGGTGCGGCCGGCGCGCGGCTCGGCGTTGAGCGTCTGGCGCGCGACGTCGACGGGGGAGGCTCCGGCAAGGTCGAGGCGCCGCGGGTGGTCCAGCCCGTGGTCGGCAAGGTAGTGCTGCACGCGCGCGGCGAAGCGCGGGTCCTGCATGCCTTCGTAGGTGAGCTGGCCGAGCGACTTGCCTTGGAGGGGGTGGCCGGGCGCGGTCGCGTCGAGCGCGACGGGAGCGCGGAGAGCCGATCCGATGGTAGTGACGGAGACCAGAGCGATGAGGACGACGAGGACGATGGAGCGCGAGATGCGACTACCTCCCATGCCCCCCACGCGATGCGGCGCTCATGAACGTGGTGGCGCAAGGATTGTTTCGGCATCCCCTCCAGACCGTATGCACAAATCCACGATCGTCCACTGGAAGCCACGGTCGCCTTGGAAGCCCTCGATTGCCGCTCCCCCTCCCGCTGCGCGTCGTGCGAGCATCGGCTCGAGGGCGCCTGCATGCTGGAGCGCGCGCTCCAGGAAGCACTGGCAGAGCGTCCTCGACCCGCGATCGCGGTGGCGATGCTTCCGCGCGCGACCGCCTGAGATCAGCCGAGCTTCTTGCGGAAGTGGTCGAACCAGCCCGCCTTCTTCGGCTCGCGCCCCTCGAGCTTCGCGAGCTGCTCGAAGAGCGCGCGCTCCTCGGCCGAAAGCTTCTGCGGCGAGTACACGCGCACCGCGATCAGCAGGTCGCCCTTGCGCGCGCCGCCCAGTTGCGGCAGCCCTTTGCCGCGCAGGCGGAACACCTCGCCGCCCTGTGTGCCCGGCGGCACCTGGATCACGTCGCGGCGCCCATCGAGGAGGGGCACCTCGATCTCGTCGCCTAGCGCCGCCTGGCTGAACGTGAGCGGGATCGTCACGTGGAGGTCCTCCCCCTCGCGCTTGAACACGGCGTGCTCCCGGATCCGCACGCGGACGTACAGGTCGCCCGACGGCGTCCCCTCCTCGCCGGCCTCGCCCTCGCCACGAAGCCGCAGCGTCCCGCCTTCGGGCACGCCGGCCGGCACGCTCACGGCGAGCGTCCGCGCGCGCTGGACGCGCCCCTGTCCGCGGCACGCGGGGTCCGGGTCGCTGATGGTCTCGCCGCGGCCGCCGCAGGTCGGACATGGCGCCGCGGTCTGCACGATGCCGAAGGGCGTGCGCATCGTGCGCGCCACCTGGCCGCGCCCGCCGCACGTCCCGCACCGCTTGGCGCGCGTGCCCGGCTTCGCGCCCGTGCCCCCGCACGCGTCGCACGTCTCGGCGCGCGAGACACGCACGTCCTTCTCGACACCCTTCGCGACCTCTTCCAGGGTGATATCGAGCTGCGCCATCACGTCCCGACCGCGCTGCGGCCCGCCGAAGCCTCCCCCGCCAAAGATGGTGCGGAAGATGCCGCCAAGGTCGAAGCCGAACTCGCCGAAGTCGGCGCCGCGGAAGATGTCCTCTTGCGTCTGGTACTGCTGATCGAAGCCGGCGTGCCCGACCTGGTCGTAGAGGCGCCGCTTGTCGGCGTCCGACAGGACGGCGTACGCCTCGCTCACCTCCTTGAACGTCTCCTCCGCGCCCGGCTCCTTGTTCCGGTCCGGGTGATACTGCATCGCGAGCTTGCGGTACGCCTTCTTGATGTCGTCGACCGAGGCGTCGCGCGCGACACCGAGGAGCTCGTAGTAGTCGCGCTTGGAGGGCAACGCGAACCGATGAAGAGGGCCCAACCTTCAAGATTCCGCCCGGCCGGTGACCCGGCGATGCGAGGCGAAGGGTCGGGCGGACAGGTGGCGCCACGTGGGGACCACGTGGGGGCCAGGCGGGGAGACGCGTGGCGAGCGTGAACGAAGCTTGGCGCTGGCGCGAAGGCCCGCGCCGCGCGCTCCTCGTCGCCGGCACGCTCGCGGCGAGCGCGGCCCTCATCGCGGTGAAGGCGCTCGCGCTGGGCCCTTTCGTCGCGGCGTACGGCGCGAGCGTGGTGCTGAGCCTCGCGCTCTTCCTCGCTGCGCTCGGGCTTCTTCGCCACCGGCTGCGGCTGGAATGGGGGGACGCTCTCCTATCAGCCGCGCCTGCGTTCCTCGTCCTCATCGTCGCGCTCGCGAACACTCCGATGACCTACGAGGCCGAGCGGTTCGCGCTGGCGCTGCCTCACCCCGATGGCGGCGAGTCCCAGGGCGCCTCCGTCCTCCGGCCGTTCGAAGCGCGGCACCCCACGGCGCGGGTGGAATGGGCGTATCCCAGTGGAACGGACGCTGAAGTTCTAAGCAAGCGCACGCGCGCGGCGTTCGCCGATGCAGGGTGGCGCGTCGTCACGTCCAGCGCACCCAGCGAGGGGCTTTCGGGCTTCGTGCAGGCGACGCGTTGGGGGTTCCTCGCCTCGTGCAACGTGTGGGACGAGCCGGACGCGCGGGTGCACTGCCTGGTCACGGAGTGAACGAGTACCCGGCGATGAGGTCCGCGCGCGAGAGCTCGACGTCCGTGATCCGGACGCCGGCCTCCTCGTGCCAGAGCGCGAAGGAGGTGAGCTCCGGGGAGAAGAGGCCGATGTAGAGCTGACGGCAACCGCTCTCCATCGTCGTCGTCTCGAAGTCCGCGCAGCTCACGACGAGGTACTCCTCGAGGACCTCGTCTCCTGCGTACGTCGTGAACCCGACGATCGCATCCGCGCCCAGGAGATTCCAAGGGGTGAAGAAGATGGCTTCCGGCTCCGAGCCGCGCGCCGTCGCGATAGCGGCGCCAAGATCGACGCGCCCCGCGTCGGGCAGGAAGTCGAGCACCTGGGAGACACCGACGTGGTGGTCGATCTGCTTCCCGTCGACTCCGAGGAAGTGGTAGGTGATATCGACGCTGTCCGGCAGCTCCGTGATGCCCGCGTCGAGGAAAAGGAACGCTCCGTCAGGCTCGACCTGGAGAAGATTCGGGGAGCGCACGCCCATGGGCGTCTCGATCCAGTACACGCCAAGCCAGGGGTCTTCCCCGGAGCCCGCCCAGACGAGGGAGAGGAAGTCCTCTTGGCCCCGCACGACAGGCTGAGCGAAGCCCGCCCGGACCTCGAGCTCGCCATTGTGCATCAACATCGCCGGGAGCCCGTTGCGCACCTGTGACAGGAGGGCGCGCGCCGCGCCGATCGCGCCCGCCGCGGTGCCGTCGAGCTCGTCCACGCTGTCGCGGACGAGCGCCCGGGCGGCGTGGCGCGTCTCGGGGAACGGCATGCCGGCCGAGGCCGGCATGGCCGAGATCAGAAGGCTCGCCAGGACGAGGAGGACCACCGCGGTGCGGCGCATGAGCCGACCTGCGGCGGCGGGGGTGTAACTCTTTGTTGAACAGTTCGTACTCTCCGGCGGTGAGGAATCGAGGAAAATGCCGGGATCTCACGTCCAAACGTTGTTCCCACGGCAGGGTGACGCCACGTGGAGGCCAGGTGGCGCCCACGTGGGGGCCAGGCGGGGCGACGCCTGGCGGGGCGCGGCTTAGTCCTTCTTGACCTCATAGTCGACGTCGATGCTGTCTGGGTCCGATGCGTCCGCCTTCTTGGTCTGTGTCCGGGTGTGGGGCTCACCGGTGTCCGGGGCCGGATCCGAGGCCGAGGGAGGCGCCTGCGGCGCCTCGTACATCTTCGCTCCGACGCGCTGCACGACCTCGGCGAGCGTGTCCGTCGCCCGCTTCATCTCGGCGACGTTCCCGCCTGCGACGGCGGCCTTCAGCGCGTCGCGCGCGCCCTCGACCTCGCCACGCAGCTTCGCGTCGACCTTGTCGCCCGCGTCCTTCATCGTTCGCTCGACCGTATAGAGCAGCGAATCCGCTTCGTTGCGGGCGTTGATCTCCTCCAGCTTCTTGCGGTCCTCTTCTTCGTACTCTTTCGCGGAGCGCTCCGCGCGCTTGACCTCCTCCTCGTTGAGGCGGGTCGAGCCCGTGATCGTGATGCGCTGCTGGCGGCCGGTGCCGAGGTCCTTCGCGGCGACGTTCACGATGCCGTTCGCGTCGATGTCGAAGGTCACTTCGATCTGCGGGATGCCACGCGGCGCGGGCGGGATCCCGTCGAGGTGGAAGCGTCCGAGCGACTTGTTGTCGCGCGCGATCGCGCGCTCGCCCTGAAGCACATGCACCTCGACCGATGTCTGCATGTCCGCGGCCGTCGAGAAGATGCGGCTCTTCTTCGTCGGGATCGTCGTGTTGCGATCGATGAGCTTCGTGTTCACGCCACCCAGCGTCTCGATGCCCAGCGACAGAGGCGTGACGTCCAGGAGGAGGAGATCTTTCACCTCGCCGGTGATGACGCCCGCCTGGATCGCCGCGCCCAGAGCGACGGCTTCGTCGGGGTTGACGCTCCGGTTGGGCTCCTTGCCGGTGAGATCCTTGACGAGCTGTTGGACCGCGGGGATGCGGGTGCTGCCGCCCACGAGAATGATCTCGTTCACGGCGCCCCAGTCCAGGCCGCTGTCCTTGAGCGCCTGCTCCGTCGGGCCGCGGAGGCGCGCGAGGATCGGCTGGATGAGCTGCTCGAACTTCGGTCGCGTGAGGTCGAGGTCGATGTGCTGGGGACCGGCCGACGTCACCGTGATGTACGGGAGGTTGACGCTCGTCTTCTGCGCGGAGGAGAGCTCCTTCTTGGCCTTCTCCGCGGCTTCCTTGAGGCGCTGGACCGCAGTGCGGTCCTTCATGAGGTCGACGCCGGCGCGGTTCTTGAAGTCCTCCGCCAGCCAGCGCATGATGAGCTCGTCGATGTCGTCGCCGCCGAGGTGGTTGTCGCCGGCCGTGGCCTTGACCTCGAAGACGCCTTCGCCGAACTCGAGGATCGAGACGTCGAACGTGCCGCCGCCGAAGTCGAAGACGAGGATCGTCTCCCCGACCTTCTTGTCCAGACCGTACGCGAGGGCGGCCGCGGTGGGCTCGTTCACGATGCGGAGGACCTCGAGCCCGGCGATGCGGCCGGCGTCCTTGGTCGCCTGGCGCTGCGCATCCTCGAAGTAGGCAGGCACGGTGATGACGGCCTTCGTGACCGGCTCGCCCAGGAATGCCTCGGCGTCGCGCTTCAGCTTTTGGAGGATGAAGGCGCTCATCTCCTCGGGAGCGAACGTCTTGTTGGCGTTCGGGAGCGTGACGTGCGCCTTGCCGTTCGCGCCCTCGGTCACCTTGAAGGGGACTCGCGCCGCCTCTTGGCGCGTCTCGTGCATCTGGCGCCCCATGAATCGCTTGATCGAGAAGACCGTGTTCTCGGGGTTTACGACGGCTTGCCGCTTCGCGACCTCGCCCACGAGAAGCTCGCCGTCCTTCGTGAAGGCGACCACGCTCGGTGTCGTGCGTGCGCCCTCCGCGTTGGAGATGATCTCGGCCTTGCCGCCTTCCAGGACGGCGACCGCGGAGTACGTCGTGCCCAGGTCGATGCCGATGACCTTGCTCATGCGGAACCCGCCCGCGCTAAGATACCGCTTCTATAAAACGCTGACGCATGCTGAGTTCGCAGCTCCGAACCGACCATGGCTCCCGTTGTCTGTGGGGTCGTGACGTGAACCCTTCGACGAGATGCCGGAAGGCGCTGGCCAGGTGGCGCCCACGTGGGTGCCACGCGGGACGACGCCTGGGTCAGGAGGCGACCACGACGCGCGCCGGCCGCACGACCCGGCCATCAAGCGCGTACCCCTTCTCCACGGTCGCGACGACCGTACCGCTCTTGACGCCGTCGCGGGGCTCCTGCGCGATCGCCTCGTGCACCTTCGCGTCGAAGGGCGCGCCCGTGGGATCCAGGACGAGGAGCCCCTGCGCGGCGAGGACGTCCTGCAGCTGGCGCGAGAGCAGGCGCAGCCCCTCGTCCTGCGTGTGGGCGAGGGCGCGGTCGAGGTTGTCGAGGACGGGAAGGAGCGCCTTCACGAACTCGAGCTTGCCCCGAGCGGCCGCCTGGGCGCCATCCTCGCGCGTGCGGCGTCGGAAGTTGTCGAAGTCTGCCTGGAGCCGCGCGAGCCGGTCGACGAGCGCCTTCTCTCGCGATTCGAGGGTGGCGACCTTCTCCGTGAGCCCGGTCTGCTCGTGAGACTGCTCCCGCACGGGTTCGAGGACCTCTTCCGGGCCCTCGACCGCATGCGTGTCCTTCTCCATCGGGAACGGCTCAGTCGCGCGCCGGGAAAATAGGTTTCGCGTGTCTCCGACTCGCAAACGGCTTAGGGGACGTCGCCACTCGCCGCGCGACGATGCCTCCCCTTCCCCGCGTCGTGGGTGAGCTCGAAGGCCGCGCCTTCGATCTGCTCGTCGTCGGGGGCGGGATCAACGGCGCCGGCGTCGCGCGCGACGCGGCACGACGCGGACTCTCCGTCGTGCTCGTGGAAAAGGAAGACTTCGGATACGGGACGACCGGGCGATCCACGCGCCTCATCCACGGCGGTCTCCGGTATCTGCAGATGTACGACTTCGGGCTCGTGCGCGAATCGCTCGTCGAGCGTGAACGCCTCTTCCACAACGCTCCGCATCTCGTGCGGCCGATCACGTTCCTCATCCCCTTCTACGAAGGCCAGAAGACGCCCCCTTGGATGCTCCGCGTCGGCCTGATGCTCTACGACCTCCTCGCCGGACGAAGCGTCGTCCCGAGGCACCGCAGCTACACACGCGAGGAGGTCCTCGCGCTAGAGCCTGCCCTGCGGCAGGAGGGGTTGCGCGGCGGCGCGTCCTACGGCGATGGCCAGGTCCCGCTCGTGGAGCGCCTGTGCCTGGAGAACGTGCTCGACGCGACGCGACATGGCGCCGTGGCGATCAACCACGCGATCGTGGAATCGCTTCGGCCCACCGGGGACGGCTACGACGTCGGGGTGCACGACACGCTGTCGGAGAAGCGCGTCACGGTGCACGCCAGGGGGATCGTCAACACCGCCGGACCGTGGATCGAGCGCGTCCCGGGATTCGAGCACGTTCCCAGCCGCATGACGAAAGGGACGCACATCGTCGTCCCGTCCCACACGAAGCATGCGGTCCTTCTCTTCAGCCCGGACGACGCGCGTGTGTTCTTCTCCATCCCCTGGCTGGGCAACCAGCTCGTGGGCACCACCGACACGGACTTTCGTGCGACGCCCGACGACGTGAGCGCCGATGCGGCGGACGTGGATTACCTCAAGCGCGGCATCGAGTACGTCCTTCCGCGCGCCGACCTCCAGACCGTCCACTATGCGTACGCCGGGATCCGCAACCTGGTCCCGGAGCCCGGGAAGAGCGAGTCGGCTGTGAGCCGTCGCCACCAGCTCATCGTCGACCCCGAGACGCCGCGCGTCGTCAGCCTCGTGGGCGGGAAGATCACGCCGTACCGCGACGTCTGCGAACAGGTCGTGGACCACTTCACCCGCAAGAAGAGTGACACGGCGCGCGCCCCGCTCCCTGGCGCTCCGGCCCTGCTATCAGACTTGATCCTGCAGCTCGCACGTCGCTGCCGGGCGCTCGGCGTCGCAGCGCAGCATGCGGAGACTCTCGCGACGACGTATGGGACGCGCGCGCATGATGCCCTCGACCTCATCGACGCAGACCCCTCGATGGCCGAAGTCCTGTGCCCGCACGCGCCTCTCCTTCGCGCCGAGGTGGCGTTCGTCGTCCGATCCGAGCTCGCGCGCACCGCGAGCGACGTCCTGCTGAGACGTACCCGCGCCGGATGGGCGGCGTGCGAAGGCAGAGACGCTCTTCCGCGCGTCCTTGACGATCTCGACCGCATCCTTGGCCGCGACGCCGCCGCACGGAAGGTCGACGAGCTCTCGTTCCTGCGTGAGCTCGCCAAGCGGCACGAGTTCGAGCGCGCGTGACCAACGATAGGCCGCCGCGACTTGCGGCTGGACGCGGGTGGCTCGTCCGACGACGCGCCAGGGAGCCCCGCCCGCAACGCCTCGGCCGATCCGCGCATCCCCTCGGCGATCGCCTTGATGGTCACGCGGAAGCTTCCGTCCAAGCCCACGCGTCGTCCCGCGTGGCCCCAGGTGGGCGCCACCTGGGGCGGCAGGGCGCCACGAGGGAAGACTTGTCGCAACCAGGCGAGAGATGCCTCCGCGGTCGAGGTGTTCCACGCGAAGCGGAAGCCCGTCCACCGGCATGGTTTTGTACGGGGGCTCGGATGGTCGTTCCCCGTGAAGACGACCAAGTATGTCGTCGTGACGGGCGGCGTCCTCTCTGGGCTCGGAAAGGGCATCACGACTTCTTCGATCGGAAAGCTCCTCAAGAGCCGCGGCCTCAAGCTGGCTGCGGTGAAGATCGACCCGTACGTCAACATCGACGCCGGCACGATGAACCCCTTCGAGCACGGGGAAGTGTTCGTGCTGGACGACGGGGGAGAGGTCGACCAGGACCTTGGGAACTACGAGCGCTTCCTCGACCTTCCAATGGGGCGGGACAACAACATCACCACGGGGAAAGCCTACAAGGCGGTCATCGATCGCGAGCGCCGAGGGGATTATCTCGGGAAGACCGTGCAGATCATCCCGCACGTGACGAACGAGGTCCGAGACCACATCAAACGTGCCGCGAAGCTCGCCGACGCTGACGTTTGCCTCGTGGAAGTGGGCGGAACGGTCGGCGACATCGAGAGCGCGCCATTCCTCGAAGGGCTGCGCCAGCTCGCCCTCGAGGTCGGTCGCGCCAACATCGTCTTCGTCCACACGACCCTTGTCCCCGTCATGGGAAGCGTCGGGGAGCAGAAGACGAAGCCGACGCAGCACAGCGTCATGGAGATGCGCCGCGTCGGTATCCACCCCGACATGCTGGTCTGCCGCAGCGAATCGCGCCTGCTTCCCAAGACGCGGGAGAAGCTCGCGCTCTTCTGCGACGTGGACAAGGACGCCGTGATATCGGCACCCGATGCGCGGACGATCTACGAAGTGCCCTTGACCCTCGAAGAGCAGGGCGTCGCGGATTGGCTCGTGAAGCGTCTCGACCTCCACACGGAGGGTCGCGACATGACGAAGTGGAACGAGTTCGTCCAGCACGTGGTCGCGCCGACCCACCACGCGACGATCGGCGTCGTCGGAAAATACACGGACCTCGCCGACGCGTATCTTAGCATCAAGGAGGCATTCATCCATGCTGGCGCCGCGCAGGACGCGAAGATCGTCGTCCGATGGATCGACGCCGAGGACGTCGAACGCGCGCCCGATCCGGCGGATACGCTGGGGGCGCTCGACGGGATCCTCGTGCCTGGCGGATTCGGCCCTCGCGGCGCGGAGGGCAAGATCAAGGCGATCCAGTACGCCCGCGAAAAGCGCGTCCCCTTCCTTGGCATCTGTTACGGATTCCAGCTCGCCACAGTAGAATTCACGCGCAACGTGCTGGGTCTTGCAGGCGCGAACAGCACGGAGATCGACCCGCGATCCCCGCATCCCGTGATCGACCTGCTGCCTGGGCACACGGCCGATGAAGCCAAGGGCGCGACGATGAGGTTGGGCGCGAGCGAGGTCCGGCTCGCGCACGGAAGCAAGGCCTGGCTCATCTACCACAAGCAGGACGTCATCTTCGAGCGCCACCGGCACCGCTGGGAAGTGAACCCCGGCTACATCCACAAGCTGGAGGCCGCGGGGGTCCGCTATTCCGGAAGGGATCCCTCCGGCGAGCTCATGGAGGTCCTCGAGCTTCCGGATCATCCGTACTTCGTCGCGAGCCAATTCCATCCTGAATTCAAGTCACGCCCCGAGCGTCCGGCTCCGGTCTTCATGGGTCTCGTGGAAGCGGCGCTCAAGCGCGTCGAAGCGCGGACGCCTCGCTAGCGCACGAGCGCCGCGGCATTGTCCCAAAGGATGCGGCCCTTCGCGGCGTCCGAGAGACCTGGCGTGGCAAGCAGATCCAACACGTTCTGGCGCATGGAGCGGATGCCCGGAGAGGGCCAGTCCGTCCCCCACACGATCTTCTCGGGGATCTCCGCCAGCCGCGGCAGCGCATCGAACAGTCGTGTGGGCGGGATGCCCGAGATCTCGATGTACACATTGGCGTGACGGCGGGCGAGGAAGAACGCCGTTGGCCCCCACAGGGGACGCCCCGCGTGGGCGACAAGAAGCGGAAGCGAAGGATGGTCGGCCGCGATGTCGTCGATGAAGAGCGGGTCCGTGAAGGTGTTCTTCGCCCGCGGAAAAATGCTCGTTCCGGTATGGATCGTGACGGGGATGCCGTGCTTCTCTGCGACCTCGTAGAGGGGACGATAGCACGCGTCGTTGGGGTACAGAAGCTGGTGCGCGGGATGCACCTTGAACATCTGGATCCCAAGCTTGACGAGGCGCTCGGCTTCCGCTCCCACGTTCGCGACCGTGCGCGGATGGACGCTCCCCATCGGCACGAGGCGCGGACGCCCGCGGCAATACGCCGCGACCCAGTCGTTCACGTCGGGGCCGAACCCCATGACATGCGGGGAAACGTAGTTGACGCACACAGCACGGTCGACCCCTTCGCCGGCGAGATAGCGTTCGAAAGCTCCGGGGTCGGATTGCAGCGCGACGAGCTCGTCGACGTCGGAGCGCCCGCGCACCATCACGGGGTAGACCTCCGGGCGCAGCATCCGCCAGGGCTGCATGTGCACGTGGGCATCGAAGACGCGGTACCCTTCGATCAACGCGGGCCGCGATCGCGGGGCGCGCGGAAAGCGCTTGCGAGCCACGCGTCTCCCCGTCTGGCACCCACCTGGGGGCCAGGTGGCGCCTACCTGGCCCCACCGAGGGGCCCCGCGGGGAGACGCCTGGCGGGGGGTGTTGCGCGCCGTCGCTTCCTTCGATACGTTCATCTCGGTGGCGCGGCTCGCCGATCCCGACGTGGATCCTTCGACCTTCGCGGCAGTCCTCGTGAGCATCTTCGCGATCGTGAACCCCGTGGGCACGATCCCTACGTTCGTCGCCCTTACGGCAGGCTATTCGTCGCGCGAGCGACGTCACGTCATCACGAAGGCCGTCCTCGTCGGTGCAGGCGTGCTGCTTCTTTTCGGGCTCGCGGGCGAACGCATCTTCAGCATCTTCAGCATCACGATCCCGGCGTTCCGCATCGCGGGGGGGATCTTGATCTTCAAGGTCGCGTTCGACATGCTCCACGGCCAACGCCCCGGTTCCGACTCCAACGAGCAAGAGATCACGGATGCGTTGGAGCGCGAGAACGTAGGCATCACGCCGCTTGGTGTTCCCTTGCTTACGGGACCCGGCGCGATCACGACCGTCATGATCCTTGTGGCGACGACGGACGCGGCGGGCGACCGGCTCCTCATCTACGGGGCCGTCGCGCTCGTCTTCGCGGCGAGCTTCGTCCTCCTGTTCGTGGGCGAACGTCTCTTCGGGTTCATGGGACGCAGCGGCCTCATGGTGTTCACGCGGATCATGGGCCTGATCCTCGCCGCCCTCGCTGTACAATTCGTCGTAACGGGCATCTCGCAAGCGTTGCCAGGTCTCGCTGGTCTGGCTGCGGCTGGCGCGTGAGCTTCAAGCATCGAGGCAGGGCTGGCCGCGCCGTGACGCCCTTCATCGAGAAGACGAACCGCTTCGACGTTCCCCCGGAGTACTGTCTGGCGTGGTGCAACGATTTTCGTCCGGAGGATGACCAGAACCTGACGGGCGGCCGGGACCTGATCAACGTCACTCGACTTGCGGACGGCCGGATCAAGCGCGAGTTCGTCACCCCCCTTGGCCCGTTCATGACCGTGACCACCGTGACGACTCCGCGTTGGGTCTCGGCAGGAGAGCAGTACGACAAGAAGGGGCGCGTCGTCGCGCGATGGGACGTCACCGAATGGGTCGAGCCCGATGGAAAGGGTGGCACCATCCATCACGCGGAGATCAGCAAGCCGCGCGATACGACGCTGAAGATGAAGATCATGATCCCGATGATGAGGCCCATGCTCAAGAAGAACCTCGACAAGCTTTTCGCGAACGCGAAGACCCAGATGGAAGACCTTTACCGCAGCGGGAAGCCCGCGACGGCGTGAGCCAGGCGTCGTGTCGCCTATCACCCACCTGGCACCCAGATGGGGCCCACCCGGCCCCACGTGAGAGCCACGCGGGACGACGCGTGGCCGATGCACGTGCGCCACGTCCTCGCGGCAAACTTCAAGTCCCCCTCCCCCTCGTCCCCCGCGAGATGCGCGCGCTCGTCGCCTTGGTGCTCGTCATCGCGTTGACTGGCTGCATCAAGCCCGCCCCGCCCGATGAGGCAGATGCGCACCGCGGCCCCCTCGCGCCCCCAAGCGCTGGCGCGGTCGCTCCTGGAGGGCCGCAGACCGGCGCGCTCTCGGTCGTTGCGCTATTCGCGGACCGCACGCCCCTTGCCGGTGTGAACGTCACGGTCGCGAACGATAGCCAGCTCACGGACGCGACAGGCCTCGCACGCTTCCCCGCGCTCGCTGCGGGAACGTACACCCTCCTCGCGACGAAGACCGCGCACCGAGCGGCGCAGCAAGAGATCGCGATCGTCGCCGGGCAGGAGAGCCACGCGGAGGTCGTGCTCGCCGCCGAGGACGGCGGCCAGCACGCGCACAAGCTGGGTTTCGCGTCGCACACGGACGTGTATGCGTTCCAAGGCCATTTCGACTGCAGCGCCACCTACGTCATCATCCCTGGCGACTGCCTGATCCTCGTCGAGAACGCCACGAACCAGGCCGGGCTCCCCGATCCCGTGTCGAACGCGACGAGCGAGCGCAACGTCATCGACTTCCCGCTCGACGTGAACTGGAGCGCGCTCGTCGTCGAGATGACATGGGACGCATCCACCGCTCCCGCGTCGGACGGCATGACGCTGGCCCTTGAGCCGGCCGAAGCGCCCGTCGACGGTCACAGCGCGAAATACGCGCGCGTCGATGGCTCCTCGCCACTGCGCATCGACCTTGCTCCGGGCGTGCAGCATCCGAGCGCGACGGAGAAGGACATGCCGAATGCTGCCGGCGGCGAGGTCATCCGAGCGCGTGCGTTCGTCCGCGGCTTCGGCCACCACCCTGCCGGGACGGATTTCCTTGGCGTCGGCGTCGCCAAGGACTTCGACTTCACGCTGTACGTGAGCGTGTTCTACGGCGAGCCAGCGCCCGAGGGCTACTCGGCGATCCATGCCCGCTGAGCCACGACGCCAACGGCTCCACTGGAACCCGCGCTTCGCTCGTGGGATACACCTAAATACGGAGCCCCTTCATGGGCGCAGGGTCCCCCGGATGAAGGCGCGCTTGGTCCTCGAAGACGGCACGGTCGTCGAAGGCGCGGGCTTTGGCGCGAAGGCCACGCGCTTTGGCGAGCTCGTGTTCAACACGGGCATGACGGGCTATCAGGAGGCGCTCACGGATCCGAGCTATCACGGCCAGATCCTGATGCTCACGTACCCGCTCATCGGCAACTACGGCATCGATCCGAAGGCCAACGAGAGCGAGAAGATCTGGACCTGGGGCCTCGTCGTGCGGGAGTGGTCGCGCCATCCGTCCCACCGCTCGTCCACCAAGAACGTCAGCCAGTTCCTCGAGGAGCACGGGATCCCCGGCATCGAGGGCGTGGACACGCGCGCGCTCACCATCAAGACGCGCAGCCGCGGCGTCCTACGCGCGTGCCTCACCACCGAAGACGACCTCAGTACCGAGGAGATCTTCCACCGCGTGCAACGCATGCCGTTCCCCGACAAGGAGAACCTCGTGCACGACGTCTCGGTCAAGGAGACCTTGAGGCTGTCGGGCCGCGGCGAAGGCACGGTCGCGCTCATCGACACGGGCGTGAAGGAGAACATCGTACGCAACCTGCGCGCACGCTTCGGCACGGTCGTCAAGGTGCCGTGGAACGCGACGAGCGCGGACGTCGAGGCGCTGCGCCCAGACGGCATCTTCATGTCGAACGGCCCGGGCGACCCGGCGCACCCCGACATCCTGCGCCACACGGTGCCGATGCTGCGCGACGTGATGGAGAAGTATCCCACGCAAGGCATCTGCCTCGGCCACCAGCTCCTCGCGCTCGCGTATGGCCTCAAGACGTACAAGCTGAAGTTCGGCCACCGCGGCGCGAACCAGCCCGTGAAGAACCTCGAGACCGGGCGCGTCTACATCACAAGCCAGAACCACGGCTTCGCGGTCGATCCCGCGTCGTGCCCGGACGACGTCGTCATCACCGAGGTGAACGCGAACGATGGCACGGTCGAAGGGCTGCGCCACCGGAAGCTCCCCGTGCTGAGCTCGCAGTACCACCCCGAGGCATGCCCCGGTCCGCGCGACACGGAGTTCCTCTTCGACCGCTACAAGCTTTGGCTCGACCGCGGCGGCAAGGGGACGCCGACGGAGTCCGCGGACGCCGGATTCCGCGCCGTCAAGATCGCGTGAGCGACGCTGCGGGGCGCCATCCGGCCATCAGACCTTGCCAACACGCGCCCCCCCGCCTGGCACCCACGTGGATCCACCTGGATCCACCTGGCACCCAATGGAGCCCACGCGGGACGACGCGTGGCGGCGCCTGGAGACCGCGCCCACTCGCCCCGGCTCACCTCACGAACCGCGTCCGGAACGTCCACACGCCGACAAAGAAGGCGAGTCCGAGCGTCAGAGGCGCGAGCGAGAGGCCGGGGGGCACGGCGCGCGCCTGGACCGCGACGCTAAGGACGCTTGGCATGTACACGAAGCTGTCCATCGGCATCGGGCCGCCCTGCTGCGTCATGCTGGACGTGTACGCGAACCCCTCGGCGAGCACGTAAGGGACGATGTTGTACGTGCCGCTGGACCGGCCGACGACCTGGATCGTCGCGTTCACGGTGCCTCCCGGGCGCAGCGTGCCCAAACTCGACGTGGGCGTGCTGGAGAGGACGAGGGTGTCGGCGAAGCCTGGTCGGTAGCGGGAGCCTGATGTCGTCGACGGGTCGCGATAGTAGTTCGAGCCAGCGGAGATGCGTAGCTGCGCGTCCTGCAGCGTGTCCGTGGACTCGAGAACGACGCCTACTTCGACGGGCTCGCCGATGCGCGCGAAGATCTGGTCCGTCCGGTCGAAGCCGATGCGAAGCGGTCCCTTCACCTCGAACGAGGCGCCGCCGCCCATGCCGAATCCCTGCGCGGCCTGCCACAGCGTGGACGCTTGCCAGGCGCCCGTGACGCGCGGGGTGAACTCGATCGCGCCGCTCGTGCGCTCGCCGGGCCCGAGAGCGACGTGCACCTGATGCGTCTCTGGCCCTTGGACCTCGTAGAAGAGACCGCTTGGCGTCATGAGGGTGATCGTGAGCGTGCCTTGCGCGGGCGTCGTCTGCAGGTTCGTGAGGTTGTACTTCAGTCGGGTCGGCGCTCCGAGCTGCGGGTCGCGTGGCGCGAAGATGTCCACCGCCAAGCCGTCCTGGATGTCGATCGTCGCGAACGTCGGCGACGCGTCGACGACCGCGCCTCGGTCCAGGCGGAAATGCATCGCGCCGGCTGTGATCGGCGCGCCGCCCACGGTGAGCTCCGCGTTGGGGCGCAGCTCCTGCCTGCCCATCGGCCCGCCGAAGAAGGGGCCTCCGAAGCTCGCCTCGAGCGGCGTGAACTCGGGGAACTCGGCGACGAACGTGTCGCCGGGCTCCAACGAGGGAACGTCGACCGACGGCGAGGTAGGGCCCGTCTGCATCGTGAGGCGGAATCCGGCGGTCGTCGTCTCGAACGGGTTCGCGAGCTCGACGCGGGGCGCGATCGACTCGCCCGGCCGCACGCGCGCGTACGCGTCGATGCCCATCCGCGGGCCGGTGAAGACGTCCACCTGCTCGAACTCCTCGTCCTCGCTCGTCTCGGGCTCCTCGGGGGGATCGAGGAAGCGCATGCTCGGGAGCGCGAGCGCGGGCGCGTCGAACACGGCGCGCAGCGGTTCGCCCCCCGTCTGGAACGCGTCGACCGCGCCTGCGACGATGCTCACCATGCCCGCGTCGTCGGGGTGAACGACGAACGTGCGTCCAACGTAGCCGTAGGGCTCGGCGCTCAACGTGATATCCTCCGAAGAGAACGTCGCGCCCGTGACGTTGAGGTGGAACGTCGCGTTCATCGGCACGTCGGCGTCGTTGCGGAGCGTGAGGTTCAGGACGTTGTCCTGTCCGAGGACGAGCCACGGGTTCTGGAAGGGCGCGTAGTCCTTGTCCTTGCTCTCGATGCGGATCTCGGCGAACGGTCCGCCAAAGCCGACCTTCACGCCAGGCTCGGTCATCATGGGCGGGCGGACCGCCATCTGCGCGACCGCCGCGGGCGCGAGCAGGAGCGCCGCAAGGAGCGAGATGGTCGCGCGCCTCATGCCGCGGCCTCCTGGCGGGCGAAGACGACGAAGGCCAACGCGCAGAAGAGGAGCGCGGCCGCGACGGTGAACGCGATCGGCCCCCACGGCATCTGGCCCCCTTGGATCGCGACGCGGGCGGCCTGGTGCGATGCTTCGAAGGGCGTGTAGGCCGCGACGCCGCGCAAGCCTGGATAACGCTGGTAGAGGAGCTGGAGCGGGCCATCCGTCATGAGGAAGAAGAGCGGCAGGAAGATGCCTGACGCGGTGCCGATCGCGACCTTGCTCGACGAGGAGACGACGCCAAGCAGGAGGCCGAGGCCCAATAGGAAGAGGTAGAGGATGAGGAACGGACCTGCGTAGAGCAGGGCGAGCATCTGGAATGCGGGGAAGCCCATGGCCAGGGCGAGGATGGTGGCAGGCCCGATCGTGACGACGAACGAGGCGAGGTAGACGACGATCCCCGCAAGCAGCTTCGCGAGCACGATGTGCCAGCGCACGATCGGCTTCGCTGCGACGAGAGCGAGCATCCCCGCTTCGCGCTCCTTCGTGATGCCGTCGGTAAGGACGAAGAGCGCGAGGACGGCGAAGCCGATGCCGTAGAAGTAGAAGGCAGGCTCCACGAGGGAAACGATGCTCTGGGGGTTCTGCGGGCCGTAGAAGCCCCCGCTCGAACGCTCCATGCTTCCAAGGTAGAAGAAGAGGAAGACCATCCAGAAGGCGAGGAAGGTGAGCGCCCACGCGCCGAAGCGCTTCTCGCGGACGAGATCGCCAAGCTCCTTGCGCGCGATGGCGACAAGGCTCACGCGCCCACCTCCATCGGGGCGGGCGCTTCCTCGCCCGTCTCGATGTATTCCGCGTAGAGCTGGTCGAGCGAAGGCTCCTTGTCCTCCAGGAAGAGGAGCGTCGCGCCCGCTCGCCGCACGGCGCGGGCGAGCTCGCGTCGGTCCATCTCCGCGGCGCCCCGCACGCGCAGCCGGCCGTCGACGGCTTCGACGCCGCCCACGTGCGCGAGGGCGCGCACGGCGTCCGCCGCGGCGCCGAGGTCGCCCTCGACCTCCATCTCGACGAGGCGCCCCTCGAGCCCGGCGCCCACAGAGCGCACCTGGACGAGCTTTCCCTTGCGGATGAAGCCGATCTTGTGCGCGACGGCTCGCACCTCGCCGAGGTCGTGGCTGCAGAGGAACACCGTCGCGCCCGACGAGGCAAGCTCCTGGATGAGCGTGCGGATGCCGCGACGCCCCGTGGGATCGAGGCCGCTTGCGGGCTCGTCGAGGAAGACGACCTCAGGCTCGTGGAGGATGGCGCGCGCGATCCCCAGCCGCTGCACCATGCCCTTGCTGAACGCGCCGCTTCGCCTGTGCTCGACGTCGACGAGGCCCACGCGTCGCAGCGACGCCTCGATACGCTCCTCGAGGCCTGCCTCCGGCACGCCGTGGAGACGCGCGAAGTAGCGCAGGTCCTCGCGCGCGGTGAGCGGCTTGTAGACCGGGACCTTCTCGGGGAGATAACCAATGCGGCGACGCACCTCGGGCGCCTCGCGGACGATATCGAAGCCGCACACGCGCGCCGTGCCGGCGGTGGGGCGAATCAGGGTGCAGAGGAGCTTCGTCGCGGTGCTCTTCCCGGCGCCGTTCGGGCCGAGGCAACCGAACACCTCGCCCTTCCCGATGGACAACGTGAAGCCCTCGAGCGCGGTGAAGGTCCCGAAGCGCTTCGAGAGCCCCTCAGCTTCGATCATCGCCCACGGATGGCCGAGAGTGAGATAACATTTTGCCAGATGGCGCTGGACGATCCGCCTCACAGTTCCGAAACCGTCTTCCCTGGGCGCAACTTCTGCCTGATGAGCGTGACGCCCCGCCGTCTTCTTCTCCTGCTCGCCTTGCTCCTGCTGGCCCTCCCAGCGCCGCAGCCGGCGCTCGCCCAGGCGGAGGGGCCCTTCACGGTGCTCGCGCTCGAGCGCTCGGGCGACCGGCTCGAAGTGACGCTGCGCTCCGCCACCGATCTGCGCGACGTCGTCGTCCGACTCACCTCGGATGGCGCCGTCGCGGGCCTTCCGGACTGGGAGCGCGCACGCTGGCACCGAGGCGACGTCGCGAGCTCCAACTTCACGCTCCTCGAGGACGTCGACGTCGCCGCCATCGCGTACAGCGCGGAGGAGGTCGGGACGGGCGACATGGTTTCGGGCTCGATCCCGATCGTCGTCCCTGCAGCCGGCTTCGACGAGCCTCTCACGGTCGTCGAGGTCGCGCGTACGCGCGACGCGCTCGTCGTCGCCCTCCGCGCGACAGAGAACCTGACGGACGTCGTCGTGCGGCTCACCGAGGACGACGCGATCGTCGGGCTGCCGGAGTGGCGCCGCGAGAGCTGGGACGAGGACGAGCGCGCCGCGTGGTCGTTCGAGCTTCTGCACGATCTGACACGTGCAGCGCTCGACTGGGAGGCGCTCGACGCGCACGGAGAGCCGCGCTCGGGCACGCTCGCCGTCGCCGTGCCCGCCGCGCCCACGAGCGATGGGGACGGCACGCGCCTCATGGTCACAACCGCGCTCCTCCAGGGAACGACCGCGACCATCACGGTCACGAACTACGGCGACGAGGCGGCGCGCGACCTCGTCGTCTCGATCGAGGACCGGGACGAGCGTCGCATCGCGACGCCGCTCACCGCGCTCGTCGCGTCGCTCGCGCCAGGCGCCCGTGCGTCGCCGCAGTTCACGCTCCCGGAGAACGTCGTCGACGTGGTGGTCGTGCTGGACCATGCGAACGCGACGACGCGCACAGCGCTCACCCTGCAGCGGGCAGGCGTCGGCAA
Source organism: Thermoplasmatota archaeon (assembly GCA_035526585.1). Classification (GTDB taxonomy): domain Archaea; phylum Thermoplasmatota; class SW-10-69-26; order JACQPN01; family JAJPHT01; genus JAJPHT01. The sequence goes on from DATLCC010000109.1 coordinate 33,939, forward strand.
CGGCACGGACACGGGCGGACCCAACGTCACGCTCTCCACGGACCTTCCCTTCCGCGAGGTGGACCTTGGCCGCAGCGCCGACTTCTCCGTGCAGGTGCGCAACAACGGCGCACCCGCGCTCGTGCAGCTGCGCGCCGACGGCCTCCCCCAAGGCTACTCGGCGCGCTTCTTCGTCGGAGGCTCTGCCGTTCCGTCGCTCTACCTTGACCGCAACCAGACCCGCCAGGCCACGCTCACGGTCACGGTCCCGTCCGCGCGCACCGAGGTCGACCGCACCGCGGACTTCGCGGTCGTCGCGAGCGTGAACGGCACCGAGACCCAGCGGCTCAAGATGGGGGTCGCGGTGCGCGGCGTCGGCCAACTCGAGGTGAGCTCGGCCGAGAGCGAGGCGCCGCTCACCCCCGGCGGTACGGCGACGTTCCAGGTCGTCGTGAAGAACAGCGGCAGCGCGCCCGTGTTCAACGTCGAGCTCGACAGCCGGCGCCCCTACGGTTGGACCGTGCGCGTCGAGCCGCGCCGCCTCGATCGTCTCGACCCTGGCGCGACGAGCGCCGTGAGCGTGGAGGTGCGCGCGCCGGACGTGATCGGCGGCGGACGCTACACGGTGGACGTCGCCGCGAAGGCCGACGACCTCACCTCGCGCTACGTGCCCCTGGCGATGAGCATCGACGAGCCCAGCGGCGGCGGCGGGTGGGTATGGGGCGTCATGCTCGTGGCCATCGCGGGGATCCTCGGCTTCGCCGCGTGGTGGAAATGGCGCGGGTGATCGCGTGATCGTCGCCGACCGCCTCGCGCGCACCTTCCGCGACGGCACCGTCGCGGTCGAGGAGGCGAGCTTCGACGTGCGCCCCGGGGAGGTGCTCGCGCTCCTTGGGCCCAACGGAGCCGGCAAGACCACCACCCTTCACATGATCCTCGGGCTCCTGCGGCCCAGCGCGGGGCGCGCGCTCCTGGGCGGGATCGACGTGCAGGAGGACCCAGCGGGGGCGTACCGCCTCGTGGGATATCTCAGCGAGAACGTCCTCCTCTATGGCAACCTCACCGCGCGCGAGAACCTCCGCTTCTTCGCCGACGTGAGCGGCGCGACCGTACCCGCGTCGCGGCTCGACGCGCTGCTCGACGACGTGGGCCTCGCGCACGTGGCGGATCGGCGCGTCCACGCCTACTCGAAAGGCATGCGGCAGCGCCTGGGCCTCGCGATCGCGCTCGTGAAGGACCCGCCCGCGCTCGTGCTCGACGAGCCCACGACCGGGCTGGATCCTGAAGGAACGGAGACGCTCCTCGCCCTGATCCGAGGCCTTCGCGACGAAGGGCGCGCCATCCTCCTCTCCACGCACGATCTGCACCGCGTGCAGGAGGTCGCCGACCGCGTCGCGATCATGGGCGGCCACCGCGTGCGCACCATCCTCGCCAACGACGAGCTCGCCGGCGCCGACATCGGCGCGCTCTATCGCGAGCACGCGGGAGGAGCGCCGTGAGGCCCGCGCTCGCGATCGCGCGGCGCGAGGTGCGCGAGAACGTCGTCACGTGGAAGCTCCCGCTCGCGATCATCCTCACTTCCGTCCTCCTCCTCGCGGGCGTCACCTCGCTCGCCGCCGCCTACCGCGACGCGGTCGACACGCACGCCCTGGTGCAGGACGAATACGACGCGCGAGGCGAGGAGAGCAGCCCACAGGCGCTCGCGCACCGCTTCCTCGCGCGGCCCAACGCGCTCGCGCTCGTGGTCGGCGGTCCGGCCGAGAGCATCCGCGCCTCGCTCGCGAGCGTGCCGGTCGTCACCGATGAAAGCGCGCGCGAGCGGCAGGACCCGCTGCTGCTGCGCTTCGCCCCCACGGACCTCGCAAGCCTAGGCGTCGGCGTCCTTTCGCTCCTCGCGATCCTCGTCGCCTACGATGGCGTCTCGGGCGAGAAGGAGCGCGGCACGCTGAAGCTCCTCCTCATCAACCCCCTCACGCGCGGCCACGTGCTCCTCGGGAAGTATCTCGGCGCGATGGCGACGATCCTGGGCTCGCTTCTCGTCGCGCTTCTCCTCGCCGCGATCCCGCTCGCGCGTGCCGGCGTGCGCTTCGAAGCGAGCGACTTCGCGCGCCTTGGCCTCATCCTCCTGACGCTCGTCCTGTTCCTGAGCGTCCTCGTCCTCGCGTCCCTCGCCGTGAGCTCGATGACGACGCGCTCCACCGTCGCGATCCTTGCGCTCACGCTCCTCTGGCTCGTCGCCGTCTCGGGCGCCGGCACGCTCGCCGCCACCGCGGCCGGCGCCCAGCCTGAGGGTCGCACATCCGAGGAGCTCCTTCGCGAACTGCGCATCCTGCACGCATCGTACGACGAGGAGGAGCTCGCCGTGAACGCGAGCCTCGCGCAGCTCGAAGCGAAGAACGCGACGCAGAACGGCACGCTCGCGCCCGAGGACGCGGCGCGCCTGCGGGGGCTTCGCGACGAGCGCGCATCGCTCGAGCGCCAGCGCGTCGAGGACGAGCAGGCGCTCCTCGTCGCGTACGTGCAAGGGCGCGAGATCGACCTGCGCAAGGCGGAGCGCTTCGCAGCCGTCTCGCCGGCGGAGGCGTTCCGCTCCGCGTCGCAGCGCCTCGCGCAGACGGACTATGATGCCGCCCGCGCGCGCCTCGACGAGTTCGGAGCGTACGCGCGCGAGGTGAAGGAGCTGCGCGACGAGCACGACGCGACGGGCGGCGCGGCGGACGATTTCCAGCCGCCCGCGCTCCGCAGCGCGCCCTCGCGCGTGGGGAGCGACGCGTCGGAGGCGGGGCCGTTCCTCGCGGCCCTCGCGCTCCAGAACGCGCTCGCGGGCGCGCTCGCCATCGCGGCGTTCACCCGCTACGACGTGCGCTGAGCCCGGACCGGCCTCACGCCGCGCGCTCGTCCAGCTCCGCGAGGATCATCCGCACCGCGCGGCGGAGCTCGCGGCACTCGTCGCGCCCGAGCTCCCGCATGCAGTGCCCTTCCGCGTCGTGGACCAGCATCGCGAGGCCCGCCGCGCTCTTCGCGTATCCCGCGGGAAGGGTCACGTCGTCGAGCCAGTCGTCCACCTGGACCTCGTCCACGTGGTGCCACCAGTGCTTCCACCAGCCGTGTCCGTGGTGGCGCCCCGCGCTGCGGCCATCGTGCTCGCCACCGTCGCCTTCATCGTCGTCGCGCGGCGCGACGGTCGCGTTCTTCACGAGGAAGTCCTGGTCCACCGCGATCGACCCGACCGTCACGTGGATGGCGCGCGCCCCGCTCGAGGGCGACGTGGCGACCCAGCCGCTGGGAAGCGCGACGCGAAGGGTCACGTCGCCCAGCGGGAGCCATGCGAGGCGGTAGTGTCCATGGGAGTCGGTCTCGTCCGCGGGCTCGCTCTCGTCGCGGCGGCCATCGTGGTCGAGGTCCGCGTAGACGACGACGTCTTCGACGCCCTCGCCATCGCGCGCATCGCGAACGCCGCCGCTCGCCTCGCCAAGGCGCGTCACGACGAACGAGCACTGGACGAGCTCGCCCGGGGTGGGATCGACCTCGTCGCAGGGCGCCTGCGTGATGCGCCAGCCGCGGGGCGCGGAGAGCGAGAGCTCGTAGTCGTCGCCCGGATCGAGCCTCGTGAAGTTGCGCCAAGCGAGTCCGTCGTCCGTCTCGATGCGGAAGGGATGGGCGTCGTCCCCTTCCTGCCCGAAGCGTAGGGTGAAGCTCGCGTCGCCGCCCAACGCCAGCACAAAGACGTGGATCTCCGCGAGGCGCGTGAGCACGAAGACGCACTCCGCGCTGCCGTTCGCGGACGACTCGACGTCGTCGCACGCGCCCGCGTCGCGGCGCCACCCCTCGGGGAGGACGATCGTCGCGGTGTGCTCGCTGCGATCGTCGACGACGAAGCTCGTGGAGCCCGTTCCGTTCCTCGTGGTGATGTTGAAGCTCGCCGGTACGTCGTCCCCTTCCGCATCCACCCGGAAGGTGCCGTCGCCTCCGTGCGTGCGCAGCGTCACGCGGAACGTCGCGACCTTGTCCTCGTCGAACCAGCACGTCGTCGTGCCGTTGTCGAGAAGCTCGATGTCGGTGGGCGTCCCTTCGCTGCAGCCGGAGGCGACGAGTTGCCACCCTTCGCGGCTCGCGACGGAGAGGCTCGCATTGTCGTCGGCGTGGAGCTCTCCGAACCGCGCCGTCGCCGTACCGTTCCGCGTGGCGAGCGTGAAGGAGCCGGGAAGCCCGGCGCCCAGCGCAGCGAAGGACACGTCGAGGTCGCCGCCGCTCGCGTTCAGCATGACGACGAGCGTGGCGGTCCCGGGGGCCTCCAGCGTCTCGACGACGCCGGTCGCGAGGCGGGCGGCGCGCTCGCCCGGCGGGCGCGCCACGGCGGCGGGGGCAAGGGAAGCGAGCAGGAGCAGGGCGAGGGCGAAGAGGGTGCGGCCGCGCATGGCAGACGCACCGCGAGCCCGCGAGGAGCGTGAGTCGGTTCCGGGGCGGTCATCGAAGGGACGCCGCCGCCCTCCGCTGCCCTTCACGCATCCACGAGGAAGCTCGCGCTCGTCACCCACGTGCAGAGCGTGGGCACGTCGACGCGGTCCATCGAGACGGTGACGGAGCGCGTCCCCGTGAGCTGTGCCAGCGCCGCTGCGTCGAGCGCGACGCGGAAGGGCGGGATCTCTCCCGCATTCGCGTGCGCTCCCGCCTGGTCCGCGGCCTGCTGCGCGGTCCACCATGCAAGCTGATGGATCAGGACCTCCTGCTCGCCCGCGGTGCCGTCCGCGCCCGCGAAGCCGAGGAACGCGTAGGTGTACGGCAGCATCGTCGCGTGCCCGACCTCCACGCCATCCACGGCCACGCGCACGACGCGCGCGCCGCCGCCGTTCTGGAACCAGAACTCCTCCGCGCCGTGGCCAGAGAGGAAGAGCTCGAGCGTCGCCGCCGAGGGCGCGGACGCGCCGAAGTCCACCGTGCGCGTGAAGCTCGTCCCCGTGCAGAGCCCGCCGAAGCGCTGCACGTTCACGACCGCGTCCGTCGGCGCGACGAGCGCGACCGGCTCGGCGTAGAAGCGCAGCTTCAGCGTCAGGGCGCTCGCCGCGACCCACGTGTCCGTGTACGCCTCGACGCGCGCGAGTCCGCCCTGTGGGAGCAGCGCGCCGTAGCGCGTGATGTCCTTCTCCACGGTCATGGGCGCGCGCGGCGTCGTGCCCCGGAGGACCTCCACGCCAGCGACGCTCGCGGAGAACGTGCGGTCCCACGGGTCGCCCAGCGGCTCGTGCGTGAGCTCCATCACGACGCGGTCCCAGCCCAACGGGACGTCGATGTCACGGCCGCGGAAACCGGCAGTGTAGGAGTAGACCTCGTGGTCGAGCACCGTGACGACGGCGATCGGCTCCGTGAGCGCGGGCACGTCAGGCCCCTCCTCCGGAAGCGCGGTCCCCGAGGAGGCAAGGCCGTGCGGGACGAGGGCGAGGAAGAGGACGAGCGCGAGGGCTGCGGGGCGGAGCGTGCGGATGCCTCCGGAGGCCCGAGCCGCCTCCCGCACGATAGCCCTTCGCCCCCGATGCTTGATACGACGGGCGCGCGCTCGCCCGCACGTGGCGAGACCGAGCCGCGCCGAGGACGCGCGACCGCACCTTCCGGAGATGGTGGTGCACCTCGACGACGTGCAGCACTACAGCGGCGTCCACCGCATCTCAGGCCTCGCGGATGGCGTCTTCAGCATCGCGATGACGCTCCTTGTCCTCGAGATCGCGATCCCGGCGACGCACGAGGAGTTCCTCGGCGACGTCCTGCCGCATCTGCTCGTCTTCGCGATGAGCTTCATCATCCTCGGGACGTACTGGGTCGGTCACGCGATCCAATTCCACTACGTGATCCGCGCGGACCGCCCGCTCATGGTGCGCACGGTCCTCTTCCTGATGTTCGTGAGCCTCGTGCCCTTCTCGACCGCGTTCCTCGCCGCCGATCGGACGGACCGCCTCGCCATCGGCGTGTACACGGCGAACCTCGCCCTCTGCGGCCTTTTCATGCAGAACACGCTCCTCTACGCGACGCGGGACCCGCTCATGCTCCACCCGGTCATGGATCGGCGCATCTTCCGCGGCATCCGCGCCGCGTACGTCGTCGGCCCGATGCTCTATGCCATCGCGTTCCTCGTCGCGCTCGGCTCGCCCATCGCGGGCTTCGTCATCTGCGTCGCGGTGCCGATCATGACGTTCTTCCCCAACCCGTTCTGGGGTCGGGTGTATCGTCGGATCGTGAACCGCCCCATGCCCGACGATCCACCCGAACGCGCGCCCTAGAAAAAGTTGAAGGTCGGCCACGCCGAGCGCCCCTGGATGCGGAGCTGGCTCGCGCTCGCCCTCGCCCTCGTCGCCGGGTGCGCGAGCGAGCCGCCCGGCCCGCTCGTCGCGGGCGAGCCGGCCTACGGCGACGGGCCCCCGTTCCTGCCGGAGGAGCCCCCCACCCTCCTTTGGGAGACGATCGCAGCGGGCGACCTGCTCCTCTCGCCTTCGCAGAGCGCGCTCGCCGTCACGGTCCCCAACGGCACCATCCGCATCATGACGAACTTCACGCTCGTCGCAGGAAGCGGCTACGGGCTCGGGCTTCAGCTGGGCGAATGCCAGCGCCGCGTCGATGCGCTCCTCAGCGGTCCCGGCGCGGTGCTGCCCGTCGATTGCGGCGGAGTGCTCGACGGATCAACGCAGCTCCAGGTGACGCTCACCGCCGGCGCGATCGAAGCGCGCGCCGAGGTCCTCGCGCTCACCTGCACCGCGCCCCCCGGGCACTGGCGCTGCCCAGGGCGCGCGCCGGTGCCGGAAGGATGAGCCTCGTCGCGACCGCAGCGCTCATCCGCGCCCAAGCGCCTCGACCGGCGATGCTCCGCACGCCCCTCGTCACGGTCATCCTGGCGCTCACCCTCACAGGCTGCACCGACACCCACGACGCGACCAACGGCCTCGCAGCGCGCGGCGAGCCCCTCTACGAGGGGACGCTGGCGCTGCGGCCGGGCTCGGTCGCGTCCGCCGACGTCCAGGTCCCCGCCAACGTCACGTCCGCCGACCTCACGTTCCGCATCACGGGCGCCGTGACCGGACTCTCCTGGGCGATCGCGGGATGTTCGGGCTCCACCGGGGGACTCCAAGTCGGGCAGAGCAACGAGGTCAACGGCCGATGCGGCCCCCTCTCCGTCGGCGCACAGACCTTCGAGCTGCGTCCGACGCAGGGCACAGGCTCAGGGAGCGTCCGGGCGACGATCGTGGCGCACATCCAGAGCTGAATCAACCTTCCATCGCGGAGGGGCGTTCCACGGTCGCGACGAACACGTCGGCCTTCTCGTGGCGCGTGTCCACCCACACGAAGCTCGCGCGGCCCGCCACGGCGCTGTCGGAGTCGCGGTAGTCGCCCAGGAACACCATGCCGTTCTGGTGGTGTGACCATTGCTCGTCGCTCGACACGCTCGTGATGCGGACGTTCCTCGAAAGCGTCGCGCCTCCGTCGACCGAGTAGGCGTAGTACGTGTCGAAGAGGTGGTTCTGCGCGTCGTCGCGACGGTCCTGCCAGGAGAGGTCGACCGTGCCGTCGGGGCCGACGCTCACGACGGGCATGAACTGGTCCGCCTCGCCGGCGTCGTCGCTCACGCGCTTGGGCGCGGTCCACGTCGTCCCGTGGTCGTCGCTCCACGTGAGGAGCGCCTCGCCGTTCGTCCCCGCATGGTCGAAATACGTCACGTAGACACGCCCCGCGTGCGCAGCGCTGCGGTCGACCGCGAGCGACCCGTACGGCACGAGGCGGAAGAGGGAGCCACGCAAGGTGGGCCAGCCGTACTCGTTCCTCTCCGGGCCGTTCGTGAAATTCGCGATCGGCACGGGCTCGTCCCACGTGAGGCCATCCTCGCTGTGGGTGACGAGGATCTGCCCTTCCTCGAAGCCTTCCGCGAGCGCCATCCACACGTGCCCATCGGCGCTGAAGTCGATCCACGGGAATCCGCCGGCGTCCGTCGCGACCGTCATCGCGCTCCAGGTGTCTCCCCGGTCCGTGCTCTTGCTGCAGACCACGCTCGAGGGCTGGGTGAGGTAGAGCGGATCGTCCGCGTCGGGCGGGGACGCGGGGAGCGGCGCGGTCTGCCCCACGGGGTTCGCGTAATCCCAGCACAGGAGCACCATGTCCCCGGCCGGCGACACGGCGAGCCACTGCTTGTCGTGCGCGAGGCGCGGGCCCTCGACGACGATGCGCGCCTTGTCGAGCGGCCACGTGTCCCCACCATCGTCGCTCACAAGGACCGCCATCGCGCTGCAGCTCCACGCCCAGTCGTTGAAGCCGCCCTGGGGCAGGGTGCCGCGCCCGGTCTTCGAGCCCGTCGCCGGATCGCACTGGTAAGGCATCACGGTCCAATAGGCGCGCCCATCGGGGCCGAAGGCGACGACCGGATCCGTGGCGCACCAGTACTTCGTGAACATCGTCTGCGGCGCCGTCGGGTCCGCAAGGCGCGCCCACGGAGAGCCAGGCACGTTCTGGTCCGTCCACGTCTTCCCACCATCGTGCGTGGCATACACGCCCGCCCACGTGCAATCGCCGGCCTGGCCCGGCGTGTAATCCTTCCCCGTCGCGATGATGTTCAGGGGATCCAGCGGGTTCACCGCGATGCTCAGCTCGTTGGCCTGCCGGGCGTCAGGCTCCACCGTGGCCTCGAGGTCGCAGAGGCCCGCAACGCACAAGGTCGCATGGTCCGCAGCCGAAGGAAGAGGCCCGGCGGAGGGCGTGACGCATCCGGCCGCGAGGAGGCCGGCAAGGAGGACGAGCGCGGCGCGCATGCGCGGGGACCGGAGGACCCTGCGATAATCGTTCTGGCGCCGGCCTTGCGCGGGCCACGTGGCGCCACGTGGGCCCACATGGCGCGCTGGGCGTCAGGTGGCCCTCGGGTGAGGATCGGGTGGCGCTCAGGTGCGGGCCAGGTGTCCCTCAGGTGTGGCGTGAGGCGGCGCTCGACTCGGCGCCGCGTGGCGACCCGACGCGCCGCCCTGGGCCCGCCGCCCCGCCTGCACCGGCGCCACCGGAAACTGCGCTTCCCGTCCGGGGCCAATGCTCAAGTAGAGGACCCCGAATGTGCGCAAGGTCGGCACCTCTTGCCCAAGCGCACCGACATCCGGAAGATCCTCATCATCGGCTCGGGTCCGATCGTCATCGGCCAGGCCGCGGAGTTCGATTTCTCAGGGAGCCAGGCGGCTCTCGCGCTGAAGGAGGAAGGCTATCAGATCGTCATCGTCAACTCGAACCCGGCGACGATCCAGACCGACCCGGATATGGCGGACGCCGTCTACGTCGAGCCGTTGACGATCGAGACGCTCACGCGCATCCTGGACAAGGAGCGTCCCCACGGGCTTCTGGCAGGCATGGGCGGCCAGACGGCGCTCAACCTCGCCTCCGAGCTTGCGGAGAAGGGGATCCTCGAGAAGTTCCATTGCGAGCTCCTCGGCACGAACCTGGATTCGATCCAGAAGGCGGAGGATCGCGACCTTTTCAAGAAGACGATGGAGTCGATCGGCGAGACGTGCCCGAAGGCGGACGTCGCGCACACGCTGGCGGAGGCGCACGAGGTGCGCCGCAAGCTCGATCTCTCGTATCCGGTGCTCATCCGCCCTGCGTACACGCTTGGGGGCACGGGTGGCGGGGTCGCTTGGAACGACGAGGAGTTCGAGGCGATCACGGGCCGCGGGCTCGTCTACAGCCGCACGAAGCAGGTCCTCATCGAGGAGAGCGTGCTGGGGTGGAAGGAGTACGAGTACGAGGTCATGCGCGACCGGCTCGACAACTGCCTTATCATCTGCAACATGGAGAACCTCGACGCGATGGGCGTCCACACCGGCGAATCCATCGTCGTCGCGCCCGCGCAGACGCTCTCCGACGAGGATCATCAGGTGCTCCGCAGCGCGGCGATCCGCATCATCCGCGCGCTCCGCATCGCGGGCGGGTGCAATGTGCAGTTCGCGTTCAACCACGACACCGGCGAGTATCGCGTCATCGAGGTGAATCCGCGCGTCTCGCGCAGCTCGGCGCTCGCGTCGAAGGCGACGGGCTACCCGATCGCGCGCGTTGCCGCGAAGATCGCGGTGGGCCTCACCCTGGACGAGATCCCGAACTCGGTCACGAAGACGACGCCCGCCTCCTTCGAGCCCGCGCTCGATTACATCATCACGAAGATCCCGCGCTGGCCGTTCGACAAGTTCCGCACGGTGGATCGCAAGATCGGCACGCAGATGAAGAGCACGGGCGAAGTGATGGCGATCGGCCGGAGCTTCGAGGAGAGCGCGATGAAGGCGATCCGCTCGCTCGAGACGGACCGATGGGGCCTCGAGATGCCCGAACTCTCCGATGCGGAGATCGAGGAGGAGCTGAAGCGCGCGACGGATCGGCGGTTCTACACGATCGCGCAGGCGTTCCGCCAGGGGTGGAGCCTGGAGCGCGTGAAGGCGCTCTCGCACTACGATCCGTGGTTCCTCACCAAGATGAGGGATCTCGTCACGCTCGAGAAGGAGATCCGCGAGAGGCCTCGCGACGTCGAGATCCTGAAGCGCGCGAAGAAGTACGGCTTTGCGGATGGCCAGATCGGCGAGTGGTGGGGCATGGACGAGAATGCGGTCGGCCTCATGCGCCGCGAGCACGGGATCGTCCCGCGCTTCCGCATGGTCGACACGTGCGCCGCCGAGTTCGAGGCGTACACGCCCTACATGTATTCGACGTACGAAGACCTCGAGAGCAAGGTCGACGTCTCCGAAGCCCCGAGAACGGACAGAAGGAAGATCATCATCGTGGGCGGCGGGCCGATCCGGATCGGCCAGGGGATCGAGTTCGACTATTGCGTCGTGCACGCCGTGCAGGAGCTGCGCGCGCAGGGCATCGAGGCGATCGTCATCAACAACAATCCGGAGACGGTGTCGACGGATGCGCAGACGGCCGACAAGCTCTACTTCGAGCCGTTGAACCTGGAGGATGTCCTCAACATCCTCGAGCGCGAGGACCCTGACGGGATCGTGCTGCAATTTGGCGGCCAGACGTCGATCCTCCTCGCGGTCCCGCTGGAGAAGGCGCTGAAGACGCGCCCGTGGATCAAGACGAAGATCATGGGCACGTCACCCGACGCGATGGACCTCGCGGAGGACCGCCGCCGCTTCTCCGACCTCATGGAGAAGATGCGCATCCCGCAGCCCGCCTCGGGCACGGGATATTCCTTCGAGGAGGTCCGCGAGGTCGCCGCGAAGATCGGCTATCCGGTGCTCGTGCGTCCGAGCTATGTCCTGGGCGGCCGCGGGATGGAGATCGTCTACGACGAGAAAGACCTCGAGGACTACATGCGCGAGGCCGTGAAGGCCTCGAAGAAGCATCCGGTGCTCGTGGACAAGTACCTCTCGCACGCCGTGGAGATCGACGTCGACGCCATCTGCGACGGGAACGACGTCCTCATCTGCGGCGTGCAGGAGCACGTCGAGCAGGCCGGCGTGCACAGCGGCGACGCGACCACGATCCTTCCATCCCCTTCGCTTCCGCGTGAGGTGCAGGAGACGATCCGGCTCTATTCGAAGCGCGTCGCGAAGGAGCTGGGCGTCGTCGGCCTCGTGAACTTCCAGTGGGCCGTCAAGGACGGCGTCGTCTACATCCTGGAGGCGAACCCGCGCGCCAGCCGCACGGTGCCCTACGTCTCGAAGGCGCTCGGGATCCCGATGGCGAAGGTCGCGACGCGCTGCATCCTCGGCCAGTCGCTCGCGCAGCAGAAGGCGACGGAGCCGCGCATGCAGCACGTCGCCGTGAAGGCGCCCGTCTTCCCCTTCCTCAAGCTCCCCGGCGTCGACAGCATCCTCGGTCCCGAGATGAAGAGCACGGGCGAGGTCATGGGGATCGACCACAGCGTCGAGCGCGCCTATTACAAGGCGATGGAGGCCGCGGGGATGCGGCTCCCCACGAGCGGCGCGATCTACATGAGCGTCCGGGACGAGGACAAGGTCAAGGTCCTCCCGCTCGCGAAGGACCTCGCCGAGATGGGCTTCACGCTCTACGCGACCGTCGGCACAGCGCAGTACCTGCGCGAGTTCGGCGTCCCGGTGCAGACGGCATGGCGCATCGCGGAGAAGAAGAGCCCCGACGCGATCGACCTCATGCGCAAAGGCGAGATCAAGCTCATCATGAACACGCCCTCGCAATCGCGCGGCGCGAAACGCGACGGCGCGATGATGCGCCGGCTCGCGGTGGAACTCGGCATCCCCTTCCTCACCACGACCGCCGCCTGCACCGCCGCGACGGCCGCCATCCGGGCGATCAAGACGGGCCAGGCCGAGACGAGCGCGCTGCGGACCTACTATTGATCGGGTCGCTCGCGAGGGAGGAGTCGCACCGGTCCACCTACGGTCCGGTAGCGCAAAGCTCAAGCGGCCACCAGCGGGCGACCGGGCCATGGACGACGAGGACGAGGTCGAGCGCCTGAAGGTGAAGGTCGCGCTCGACATGCTCGATCACGTCGCGCGCTCCGATGGCGAGCTCGCGACGCCCGGCAGCGCGGTCGCGCGCGTGCGCCGGGACGTGCTGCGCGGGCTCAACGGGCGGCCATCGACCTCCCGGTCAGAATCCAAGTAGGCGAGCAGACGTCTCACGTCCCGGATGGCCGCTCACGGCGTCGACCTTTCCGCGCGCCTCGACGCGCGCGTCGCGCGCAGGGTGCCCGCGCTGTGCGCGGCCATCAGCGCCGCGTTCGCCTTCTTCTGCGCCGTCACGCTCGCTACGCGCCCCGTCGGGGCGACGATCGCGCTCGCGATCATCGACGGCGCGGGCGCGCTCGCGTTCCTCGCCGCAGCTCTCACGGCTCGCCGCGGGGGCGTTCCACGGCGCGCCGCGAACGGCGCCGCCGCCGCGGCGCTCCTTGTGACGCTCGCCGCGAGCCTTGCCGCGATCAAGCTCCTCCATCTTCCGGCGCAGTCCACGAACCTCCTCATCCTCGAGCTCGTCGGCAGCATCATCCTCCTGAGCGCGCGCTGGAACGCCGCGCTCATCGCTGCGACGCTCGCAGGATGGGGGCTCGTCATGTGGACGGAAGGGGTCGACGAGGCCTGGCTCAACGCCTCGTTCGCGCTCGTCGCCGCGAGCCTCATGAGCTGGACCGTCCAGCATGTGCGGCTGCGGGACGCGCGTCGCGCCGAGGCGCTCCTCGCCGAGAACGAGGCGAAGGCCGCCAGCCTGGAAGCCTTCGCCTTCGTCATCTCCCACGACCTGAAGGAGCCCATCCGCGCGACGGGGATCTTCCTCTCCGACGCGCTCGCAAGCGCCGACAAGGCCGAGCGCGACGAGCTCCTCGGGCGTGCGCGAAGCAGCCACGAGCAGCTTGCGCGGCTCGTCGATGGCCTCCTTGGATGGAGCCGCCTCGCGAGCACGCCCGTGCGTCCGGAGCCGCTGGACCTCCACGCGCTCCTGCAGGATGCGACGACTCGCGCGCAGTTCGGCCAGGCGCTCGCGGAGCGGCGCGCGAAGCTTCTGGTGGAGCCCGGGCTGCCGCTCGTGCTCGCGACGGAGCCTCTCGCGCGGCAGATCCTCGGGAACCTGATCCTGAACGCCGTGAAGCACAACCCCCGCGAGGGTCCGCAGGTCCGCGTCTACGCGGCGCCCGACGCGCCGCGCGGGAAAGTGGACCTCGTCGTCGAGGACAACGGTCCGGGCTTCCCACCCGAGCTTCTCGGGCAACGCCCGCGCGACGCGCCCCGGACGATCAAGCGCGGCTTCGGCATGGAGATCGCGCGCCGGGCGACGGAGCTTCTCGGCGGAGAGCTCCACGTGCAGAACCTGCGCGACGGCGGCGCCGCGGTCCACGTGCTGCTGCCCGCCGCGAAGCGGCCGAGCGCGCGGCCCGAGCCTGCCGGCGGCGCGCCTCGGACGCGTGCCTAAGGCGCCGCTTCGCGCTTCGACGCCGGCGTCCACTCGCGCGCGCGTCGCAGCAGCGCGTCCAGACCGGGCGCGAGCGCGACGAGCATCCACAGCGCGCCGACGATCCCGACGAGGATCCGCACCTCAGGCTGCGCGAGCATCGCGACCCCTTCTCCCGCGTGCAGCAATGGCACGCCCGCGTAGAGCACGAAGTAGGCCCCGAAGATCGCCGTGCCCACGAGCCGCGGACGCTCCACGAGGGTCGCAAGACGCAGCCACCCGGCGACGGCGGCCACGCTGAAGAGCGGGAGGAGCGGCGCGAAGTAGCGGACACTGCGCACCAGGGGGTAGATCCACACGAACGTGGCGAAGGTCGCGCCCACCGCGAGCGGCAGGAACCACCATGCGCGCTGCCTCGTGAGGGTCAGGCACGCGACGAGCGCGAGCGCGAAGACGAGCGGCGTGAGCGCGCTCTCCTCGGGCGCGGTGCCCACCCAGGCGCCGCCTTCGCTCTCCTGCGCGGGCCAGCGGCCGCTGCCGAAGAGGTCGAAGGCCTGCCATTCCACGCTCTGCCACAAGCGCGTCGCGGCGTCCCGCCAGGTGTGGTGGGAGGCATAGTCGCTGAGGGTCTCGCGTGGGGCGCCGTGCTCGGGCGTGTACGCGGACCACCAGGCGTCGTTGAGGTCCCACAGGTCGTCCGCCCAGAAGCGCTGGTTCGTCCCATAGTCGAAGGGGCTCGAGAGCTGGGAGCCTCGCCAGGCGAGGTACGGTGACGCCACGAGCAGGAAGGCGATCCCGCTCGCGGCCATCCACATGGCGGTCCGGCGGTTCGCGCGCAGGGACCGCCACGAGCCGTGCCACAGGAGGATCGCGGCGAAGGCCATGAGCATGACGAACATCACGAGCCCGTTGACCTTCATCATGTGCGCGAACGCCATGAGCGTGCCCGTCGCGAGGAGCCACGCAGGATGCTTGCGAGCGCGTAGGACCGTCATCGTCGCGAGCACGAAGAGCGGCACGTAGAGCGGCTCCGAGAGCGCGCTCGTGGAGAGCCGCAGCAGGTACGGGTCGAGCGCCACGAGCGCGCCGGCCAGGAGCGCCGCGGGGCGCGAGAGGACCTCGCGCGCAAGGAGCAGCGTCGCCGCGACCGCACCCACGGAGAGCATCGCGGAGAGAGTGTGGGCGACGAGGGCGGCGCGCGCGGCCTCGCCCGTCATCGGCGCGCCGTAGGCGTTCCAGCCCGTGGCGGGCGCGAAGCCGAAGAGCTTGAGCGTCGCGAAGAGGAGGAGCTGCCAGCCGCTGCCGCGATGACCATCGGGGAAAAGGTTGCCTCGCAAGTACTCCGCGTACGCCTGATGGAAGTAGACCCAGCTGTCGGGGTGGCCGCAGCAGACGTCCGTCGCGCGGGCGACGAGGGGCAGGCGGACGAGGATCGCGACGAGGACGAGGCCGGCGCTCGCCCACAGGTACGGACCGGGCCGTTCGAGCGCAGCGCCCGCGCGCGCGAGGCCCGCCTCCCAGCGGTCGAGACGCTCCTTCCACGCCACGCGCTGGCCACCGAAAGGGGCACCATAACGTTGTTGGCGAGGATGGGCCAACGTTCAGCCAGAGACCTCGACAGGAGGCGCGCGCCACCCGCTCGCGTTCCAGTCTTCCCACCGCACGCGGCGGCACGCGTCAAGGTAGAGCGTGACGAGCGCGTCGGCGAGCGCGCCCGGGTCGGCGAGCCCGAGCGCGGGCGAGGCGTCGAGGTGCGTCCGGAGTAGGTGGAGCCCTTCGGCCATCTGGCGCTTGAAGCCGCTTTCCTTGCCGCGCGTGGCGTTCTCGAGCGCGGCCGCGACGAGGATCAGCCCGTGGAGGCATTCGGCCGCGCGCGACTCCTGCGCGGCGCGAAGCGCATGCCACGCGCTTTCCCAGGCTTCGTGGGCGTGCCAGAAGCGGCGCGCGCCGAACTCGTGCGCGCCTTCGCGCAGCAGGCGCGGGACGTCCGCGCGCGGCGCGGGGGCTGCGCGCGGGTCGGGGCCTTTCGCCACGCGCGGCGAGCGCATCGTCGCCGCATCAACGTTGTCAGAAGACGCCGCTTCGCTCGGCGATGACGCTCGCGAGGGCGAGCTCGCGCGCGGCGTCGTAGTCGTAGAGCTCGATCGTGCGCGCGCCGCTCTCATCCGTGGAGAAGCGCACGAGCGTCGCGCCCGCGTCGTCCGCGCGGACGAGCTGCGTCGAGTCGGCGTGCGGGTCGTGGATCCATCCTTCGCGGGCGAAGCTCTCGCAGCCAGGCTGCGCGGCTTGCACGTCGACGCGGAAGCGGTACATGCCGGCGTGCTCTCCGACGAGGACGGGACCGACGGCGCGCGTCGCGATCTCGCCGCCGCAGGGCGTCCCGGTGCCCTCCTGGTCCGGGGCGCCGGGGGAGGGACCCTGCCACGCGGCGTGGCCGAATGCGCTCCAGCGCTCCGGGAGGACCGCGCCCGCGGCGGCGAGCGGCGTGACGAGGAGGAGGGCGAGGACGAGGGCGAGCGCGCGCATACGCTGAGCACGCGTGATAGCTGGGTTCTCCTTTCTGTTGGGGTTTCGTACCGTTCCTCGTGAGCCCCTAGTCGGATGCGCGCATCCGGAGCAGTGTCACTCCGGTGACGACGCCCGCGAGGGCGAGCGCGGCGCCCAGCACGAACGATCGGCCCCCCAGCGTCGCGAGGAGCGTGCCGCCCAACGCGCCTCCGGTCGCCCAGCCCGCGTTCCACGCGAGGCTCCCGTAGGCCTGCGTCTCGGCGCGGCGTCCGCTCTTCGCGCGCGTCATCACGATCGCGTTCATGCCCGGCGCGACCGTGGTCGAGAAGAAGCTGCGCGCGAGGAACGCCGCCGCGAAGGCGAAGGTCGCGAGCGGGAGCGCGAAGGCGACGCTCGCGACGAGCATGGCGACCATGCCTGCGACCGCGACGGGCGGCGTGGGCAGGCGGCGCGAGAGAGTGCCCGCAAGGATGGCACCGGCTGCGCTGGCGAGCGTGCCCGCCGCGAGCAGGTACCCCCAGGCGGGCCCGGGCATCCCCAGGTCGTCCAGGAACCACGTCGTGAAGTAGGGCGCCGTCATGCCGTACCCCGCGCCCATGAGGACGTACATGAGGGCGATCGGCGCGGCCGCGCGAACGGCGTGGTGCCATCGGCCGCGCTCGTGGGCCGCGGGGGGCGCGTGCGCAAGGCTCGGCAGGCGCAGCGTCAGCGCGATGGCGGCGGCCGAGGCCGCGAGGAAGACGAGCGCGCTCGCGCGGAGGCCGGCGACGGGGGTCGCGCTCGCGCGCAGCACGAGCGCGGCGGCGAGCGGCCCTGCGGCGGTCGCGAGGATGCCCCACGCGCTCGATCGGGCATACGCCCCGGCACGATCCTCGTCGCGCAGCAGGTCCGCGACGTACGATTGGAAGGAGACGAAGAGGAGCGCGAGCCCGACGCCGGACGCGACGACGCCCGCCACGATCGGTCCGAGGGCGAGGGGCGCAAGGAGGGCCAGGTAGGAGGAGCCCAGGAGCGCGAGGCCCGCGCGGAGCACGTAGCGGCGGGGCACGCGATCCGCGAGGCGCCCCGCGGGGACGACGGCGAGCCCCATCGCGACCGCGATGAGCGAGAAGAGGAGCGCGTCCTTGCCCACGATGCCGGCAGCGCGCAGCGCGAGCGGCGCCAGGTAATACATGTAGGTCGAATGCGCGGTCACTCCCAGCGTGTTCGCGGCGGTCGCGATCGCGAGCGAGGGAGAGGATGGAACGTCGCGCTGGGTCTCCATGCCTGCGTCGTCCTTCCTTTTCACTTCGCCTTCCTCAGAGGAACGCATGTCCGCGCTTCTGCAGCTCGCTCTTCACGTCCCTCTGGACGATGTCCCGCACGTCCCGCGCGATCGTCTCGGCGACGTCCTCGTCGGGCGTCTGGCGGTCGAGGTAGGCGTGCGTGTCGATGGGCTCGCCGACGCGGATGCGCCACTTCGCGGGGAGCGGGAGAAGCGAGAGAGGGATGGGGATGGGCACGTCGAGGAGATCCTCCAGCGGCGTCACACGGCCCAGGGTGGGGCTTGCGTCCTCGCCGCCCACGATCGCGACGGGCACGATCGGCGCGAGGCTCGCGAGCGCGACGCGCGCGAAGCCGGGCTTGAAGGGCTGCACCTGGTAGCGCTTCCAGATGGGCTTGAAGTTCCCGTCCTCGCCCTCGGGGAAGAAGCAGACGAGCCCCTTCTCGTCGAGGATCTGCGTCGCGGTCTGGACGCTCACTTCGAAGAAGCCGAGCCTCTCCGCGCGCGGCCGCAGCGGCGCCATGCGGAAGTAGCTCGGGTGCACGGCGACGCGCGGGATGCGGCCGAGGCCGTCGTAGATGCTGAGGAAGAGCATCGCGTAGTCGAGCCCGGCCCACCCGGTGTGGTTCGCGACGAGGATCGCGGGGCCTTCCGGCAGCCGCTCGAGCCCTTCGACGCGGAGCCGCCCGTACGCGCGCAGCTTCCGCATCGTGCGGAGGACGCGCTCGATCGCCTCAGGGTCCGGCTCGTGCACGAGGGCGGGACGTCCCGCGCCCGCTTCAAGCTAGGCCGGAGAGGGCCGCGAGCGCCTGGCCGCCGGTGGGGTCCACGTAGAAGACCTTCACCGGGCTCTGCGCCGTGACGGCTCCGATGGGCGAGACCCACGCGCGGACCTCCCAGCGACCGATGGGGTAGACGCCGCCTGCGATCGCGTTCGCGACGCACGGGCTCGCGCCGTCGAACTCCCACGCGAAGGTGCCATCGGGGTCGGTCGTCGTGAGATCGACGACGCACCATCCCAGGAGCGTGTTCGACTGCGCGTTCGAGGGCGCGGCGTTCCGCGTGTTCTCGAGAACGATGAGAGGCACGTAGCGCGCCTCGATCTCCACGCGGGAGCCCATCGCGACGAGCGTGCCGTCGGCGAACTGAGCCGTGCCGGTGCCGTGCGGCCTCTCCTGCATGTCGCGGTAGAGCGGGTCGCCGCCTGCCGTGTAGTTCTCGTTGGGGAAGAGGAGCGGCAGGAACGGCGCGCGCTCGCCGGGCGCGGGAATGACGGTCGCGCGGACCGGCATGCCGATCTCGATTGGCACGATGATCGACGGCACTCCGTCGTCGAGGTCCCTCGTGACGACGACGAGGTTGCTCGCGCCGGGGTAGTTCAGCGTGATGCGGAGGACGTCCGTGTCGATCCACAGCTCCGGAGCGATGGTCGCGATGACATCGAAGCCGTCGGGCACGAGGTCGGGGACGTCGATCTGGCCGTTGACCTTGAGGCTCAGCGAGACGCCGCCGATCGTGAGGTCCGCGGGCCGGTCGCCGGGGAGCGTCGCGTTGAGGCGCACGGAGATCGGGTGGTTCGCGCCGACGCGGATGCTCTGCGTCGTCTTCGGGCTGGGCTTGCCGCCGCTGTCGACGACGAGGCCCACCGGGTAGACGCCGCTGTGGCTGAACGTGTGCGTCGGGGCGACGCCGGTGCCTGGCGCGGCGTTGAACCGGTCGCCGAAGGTCCACGTGTAGTTCACGATGGGCTGGCCGTCGGGGTCGCTCGACGTGCTGCCGTTGAAGAAGAACGGAGTGTTGCGCACGGCGGGCTGGTTGTCGGTGTGGTACGTCCAGGCCGCCGTCGGGAGGCGATCCTGGACCGCGACGGTCTTCGTCGCGACGCCTGTCGTGTTGTGGTCGTCCCACACGGTGAGCGTCGTCGTGTACGCGCCCGGACGGTCATACGTCTTCGTGGGGTGCATGACGGTCGAGGTGTTCCCCTCGCCAAAGTCCCAGAGCCAGGCCACGATCACGCCGTCGTCGTCGACGGAAAGGTCGCGGAACTGCTGCTCCTCGTTGAGCTTCACGGGGTCCACGGGCGCCTCGAAGCGCGCGATCGGACGGAGGTTCACGAAGACCTGCTTCGTGAGCGAGCTGGACTCGTTGAAGACGTCCCACACCTTGAGCGAGACGAAGAACGTGCCGTTCGAGGGGAAGACGAAGGATGGGTTGGGGTCCGCCGAGCTCGCCGCAGGGATGGTGCCGAAGTCCCACTGCCAGCGGTCGATGGGCGCGCTGGGCGCGGGGATGCTGAGGTCGTGGAAGTGGACCGCCTCGCCTTTCACGGGGACGATCGGCTCGAAGGAGAAGTTCACCTTCGGCTGCGCGCGCAGCACGGTCACGCCGCGGATGACGGGCTGCGAGAGGCCGCCGTCCTGGTCGCGCGAGTGGAGCACGACGGAGTAGTTGCCGGGGATCAGGAACGTCCGGTTCACGATCTGGCCCGTGAGCTGGACGCCGTCGCTGAACGACCACTCGAACGTGAGGGGCGCGGTGGGCACGTCGGGGTCGATGCCCTGCGCGGTGAAGACGACGTCGTCGCCGGCCACGGGCGGCCGCGGCGCGAACTCGAGCGACGCGGTCGGCGGGCGGTTGAGGATGCGGATGAAGCGCGTGACGCTCGCAGGCGTACCGCCGGAATCCGTGACCGTGAGGGTGACGCTCTTCGTGCCCACTCCCGTGTAGACGTGGTGGATGACCTTCCCGAACTTCACGTCGCCATCGCCCAGGTCCCACGTCCAGTTCACGAGCGCGTCCCCGTCGGGGTCGATGCTCGAGTCGCTGAACGTGACCTCCGCACCGCGGAAGGCGGGCGTGGGGTTCGCGCCGAAGTTGGCGCGGGGCGCGCTGTTCGCGACCGTGACGCTCTTCGTGATGTTCGACTGGCCGAGGTTGTTGTCCGTCGTCGTGAGCTTGACGTTGAAGGTGCCGGCGCGCGGGAACGTGTGCGACACGACGCCGCCGCGGGACGACGCCGTTCCGTCGCCGAACTCCCAAAGGCTCGAGAGGATGAGGCCGTCGACGTCGACGGACGTGCTCGCGAAGGTGACGGGGACGTTCGCGGGCTCGCCGTTGGGCGTCCACGTGAAGTCCGCGAAGGGCTCGCGGTTGGAGACCATGATGTTCGTCGAGACGGTGTCCGTGTCGCCGCCGTCGTCCGTGACGGAGAGGCTCACCGTGAAGACGCCGGGACGCGCGTAGGCGTGGATGGGCGCGGAGCCGGAGCCGAAGGAGCCGTCGCCGAAGCTCCAGTTCCAGAGCGCGATGACGCCGTCCGTGTCGGTCGAGTTGTCGAGGAACTGGATCGCATCGAGCGTCTGCGGCGCGGTGCCGTTCACGGTGCTGAAGCTGAATCCCGCGAGCGGCGGCGAGTTGCGCACGATGACGACCTTCGAGAGCGCGGAGCGCGCGCCCAGCTCGTCGGTCGTGGTGAGGGTGACGGTCACGTTCTGGCCGCGCGTGAACCGGTGCGAGGGGTGGCGCGAGAAGGAGGACGAGCCGTCGCCGAAATCCCAGCTCCAGTTCGTGAGCGTGCCGTCGGGATCGAACGACTGGTCGGTGAAGGCGACCATCGTCTCGGTCGTCACGACCTTGGGCGAGAAGTCGAAGTCGGAGACGGGGTCGGCGTTGCGCACGACGATCGTCCGCGTGAGGTTCGACGTCTGCAGGTCGTTGTCGGTCGCCGACAGCGTGACCTCGTAGGAGCCAGGGCGCGCGAAGCGGTGCGTGGGCGTCTCGAGAGCCACGGAGCTCGAGCCGTCGCCGAAGTCCCACTGGCGGAAGACGACGATCCCGCCGTCGTCCTCGGAGAGGTCGGTGAACTGGACGGTGTCCGTCGTCTTGG
The DNA here is from genome assembly GCA_035526585.1 of Thermoplasmatota archaeon. Lineage (GTDB taxonomy): Archaea > Thermoplasmatota > SW-10-69-26 > JACQPN01 > JAJPHT01 > JAJPHT01. Next base: position 55,448 of record DATLCC010000109.1, read on the forward strand.
GGCTCACCGGCTGGAAGTCGAAGTTGACAAGCGGCGCGCCGGGGCCGCCCAGCTGCGGGATGGCGAGCGCGGACCCCGTGGTGAAGGAGGCGGCGTAGCCGTCGAGTCGCACGCGCATCATGCCGCCCGAGACCTGGTAGATGAGGTACTCGCCGACGAAGTCCTCGATCACGACGCGCTCGCCGCCAGCGATCTCGGCGACCTCGCCATTGAACTCGAGGACGACGCTGCGCGAGACGGCGTCGGCGGGCTGGAACTCGATCTTCTTGATCGATCCGTCGCCCCACGTGTACTCCCGCACGAGCTTGTTGTCGATCTTGACCCACGTCGCGAGGAGGTTGCCCGGCTCGGACTTCGCGTCGCTCGCCGTGACGGCTTCCTCCGTGAAGATGCGCGCGCCGCCGTCCTCGACGGCGACCGTGTCGACCTTTTCTCCGGTCGTGAGGACGACGTAGGCGACCTTGCTCTCGTCGCCAGGCTTCGTGTCGGCCTGCTTGACGCCGCCGAGGTCGAGATCGCCCGGTGTCGTGAGGACCTTGTTGCGGATGTCGCCCTCCTTGAGCACGGTCGTCTTGACCTGACCCTGGAGCTGCACGGACGCGAGCGCCGTGCCGACGCCGCGGTAGGAGAAGTCGCCGTGGAACATGCGCACGGTGATGATATCAGTCGGGTGGAGCTCGACGGTCCTGTCGCCGACGGCGAGCGCGACGCCGTCCACGTCCTTGACTCCGATCTTGAACTTGATCTCGTCGACCTGTCCGGTACCCCACGCGTCCTCGGTGACGCGGCGGCCGTCGACCTCGACCCACAGCACGCTCACGCGCGCGAAGGCCTGGCCGTCGCCCGTGCGCAGCGTCGTGAGGGTCTGCTCCGCCGTGTCGGCGCCGAAGGCATGGGAGCCCGAACCGTCGTTCGAGGCGAAAAGGCCCGCAGGCGAGAGAGCGCCGACGACGCTCATCACCAACCCCAGGACGACGACAAGGATCTTCTGAAGCAACCCCGAACCCTCCGTTGAGCTAGCCTTCCCAGACCTAGCGTCCGCCACTCCGTCGGAGAATGTATCATGTGTCGCTTGTCACCGGCCGGAGCGACGTCGTTCCCGAGACCGGCTCGGCCGCAACACCAAGCCTATATAGGCACTCCTCGGGATTCGCGCGCGTGGGCGACCGCGGCGACAGCGTCCAGGAGAGCCTGGAGCAGTCCGCGAGGATCAGCCGGACCGTCTTCAACGCCCCCCCGACGCTCCTCACCTACGCCTACGTCGTCCTCGCGTCGGCCGTCTTCGGCCTCTTCCTGAGCCCCGACCCCCAGGGCGCCCTCGCCGGCTTCCTCGCCCTGGGCGTCCCCGCGCTCCTCGCCGGCCCCCTGTCCGCCCCGATCGCCAACGCCCTGGGCGGGACCCTCTACTACAAGCGCGCCGCCTTCATCGCCGCCGTCGGGCTCACGATCGTGGGCGCGACGCTCGTCGTGAGCGTGCCGTTCCGGCTCCTCTGGAGCGTCCCCTTGGCGCACGTGCTCCTCGTGGGCTACATGATGGCGACGAGCTTCCGCCACACCGCGTTCTTCATCACGAGCGACAACCGGCACCTGCGGAGCCTCCCCGTGAGCCTCCTCCAGGCGCTCGCGGCGCTCCCCTTCCTGGGAGCGCTTGGCCACATCACGCCGCGCGAGCTGTGGATCGCCTTCGCGCTCGCCGTCATCTTCCTCGCGCCCCTGATCTTCTTCCTGGAGATCTTCGACACGCCCTTGAAGAAGAGCTTCCACGTCTCCGCAAGCGAGCTCTTCCGCTACTACCTCGACCACATCACGAGCGGCCGGATGGACGGCGAGCACATCCTGAACCGCTTCGCCGAGCCGATCCGGGCCAAGTTCGGCGTCATCGGGTTCCGCCGCCCCTCCGGGGGTCTGAAGGCCGCGATCGTCGTGCCCGCGGTCCACCCGGGGCCCATCGGGCGCCTGGGCGGCTCGGACCTCCCGGCGAAGGTCGCCGAGTCGATCGAGGACGCCGACATGGTCCTCGTGCCGCATTCCAGCGCGACGCACGACTACAACCCCGTCTCCACGAGCGAGGTCGAGCGGCTCGGTCGCGCCGCAGCCGACCTCCTGAAGAAGGTCGAGTACGCGCCCCATGGCTCGAAGGCCGTGACGGTCGGAGACGACATCAGGGTCACGAGCCAGGTCTTCGGCGACACGGCGCTCCTCACGTACACGAGCTGGCCGCTCCCCATCGACGACGTCGAGTACGGCGTCGGGAACGCGGCCGAGCTCACGGCGCAGCTCCACGGCGTGAAGCACGCGTGCTTCGTCGACTGCCACAACTCCCTTCTCCCGGGCGCCGGCGCCGTGCACCTCTGCACGCCGCGCGCGGACGCCATCATCGACGCGAGCGGCAAGGCCGCCTCCGCATGCAGGCCCACGGCGCCCATGCGCGTGGGCGTGGCGCAGGACAAGACGACGTTCAGCCGCGAGAAGGGCATCGGCGCGCAGGGCGTGCAGGTCGTCGCCGTCGAGTGCGAAGGACAGCGCTTCGCCTACATCCTGTGGGATGGCAACAACGCCGTGCCCGAGGTGACGCGCGCGATCGGCGAGCAGGTGAAGGGCCTCGTCGACGGTTTCCAGGTGATGACGACCGACAACCACAGCGTCAACGCCATCGCCGGGAGCTACGGCCCGGTGGGCCACCTCGCGCCGCCAAGCGAGATCGCGAAGGCGACGCGCCTCGCCCTCGAGCAGGCCCTCTCCGACCTCGAGCCCGTGCACGCCGGCGGCGCGAAGGGTGTCGTCGAGGACTTCCGCGTCTTTGGCAACCAGAAGACGGTGCAGCTCACCGCTTCGATCAACACGATGGCGAGCATCCTCGTGCAGCTCACGCTCGCGACCGTCACCATGCAGGCGATGGGGACGGCGCTGCTGTTCTTGGTGCTGCGGGCCGTGGCTTGAGGCGTGCCGTAGCGAGACGTGACCGAACGGTCCCATGTCGACCACGAGGAGCGCGCTTGCACCTGCGCCGGGATCCTAGCACGCGCGCGGGACATGTCCCGCCATAAGCTCACATCGTGGACGAGGATAAGGGAGCGCCCGGAGTCCGTCCGGGAGGCTCATTTCGGAGTGTTCAGCATGTTCAACACCAAGATCGTCTTCGCCATGCTCGTCACGGGCGCCATGATGCTCCCCGTCAGCGGCGCGCTCAAGGTCGACACGGAGGCCGTCGTCCCCGACTTCGCGCTCGAGTACCTCCTTCCGGCCGACTTCGGCTGCGAGAGCGGCTCGCACACGTACACCTTCCCGGACCCCACGCACCCCGGCGTCATGGCGTCCGTGGACATCCTGTGCCCCAACCCGAATGAGGTGTCGCTCGACGCCCTGACGGACTGCCCCGGCACCTCCTGGTCCCACTGGCAGGGCCCCGCCGCGCAGGCCTGGACCTACACGTACGACACGACGAACCCCTTCGGCTTCTCGCAGGCGAACGTCGCGAGCGCCTGGGACGGCGCGAACGCCGCGTGGGACGCGCAGGTCGCAAAGCAGCTCTTCGCCGGCCACGTCTTTGGCGGCACGAGCGCGGACTCGGGCGTCTACGACAGCTACATCCTCGCCGAGTTCCGCTCCATGGGCGGCCAGCTGCGCAACGCGGTCGGCGTCCAGTGGGCCTGGGCCTCCGGCGGCAAGATCGTCCACACGGACGCGGCGTACAACACGAACTACCCGTTCGCGCTGGGCGCGGTCGCCAACAAGTACGACCTCCAGTCCATCGCGGCCCACGAGATGGGCCACGGCTACGGCATGGGCCACTCCGACACCTCGACGGCGTCGCAGTGCCTGACCGTCTACCCGTACGCCACGCTCGGCTCGGCCCACGGCCGCACGCTGGGCGACGGCGACATCCTTGGGATCCAGGCCCGCGGCTACTGAGGCCCACAGGCCGAAGGAGCCGAGGCCTGAATACCAAGGACGCGGCGCGCCTCACAAGACGCGACGCAGGTCCTTGGGATCCAGGCCCGCGGATCCTAAAGCTGCAGGCGAAGATCACGCCATCCGGGGCCGCTCGCGGCCCCCTTTTTTCTTCTTTCTCTGAGTGAGCGCCAGCGCTGTGCCGATAGCGACCGCGCGCTCCCACCCGGGTCCCGCCTGGCCGGCACCCGGGACGCATTCAGGTGGATCCCCCGAGATGTTCTGTCTGAGGGACCCGGGTGCGTTCCAGGCGGGACCCGCCTGGGCCCACACATGCAGCTGCCCTGCGTTGCGGTCGCGACGGCTGCGAATCTCCGCGTTCGCGCTGGGGCTGCGCGTTTCCGCGACCGTCTCACTTCCTGCGGACCAGCGCGAGTCCCGCCGCGATCGCCACGAGGGCGAGAAGGCCCGGCGCCGGCGTCTTGGCCGGGCTCGCGGTGACGAGGGGGCCCTTGATCTCGAACGGGATCTCCGGCAGGCTTGCGTGCCCGATGCCGTGCTGGTCGCTCGCGACCGTGAGGACGTAGGATCCCGGCGAGGGGAAGACGCGCGAGAAGACGACGCTTCCCATGCGGCCCGGGGGCAGCGTGACGTCCTCCGTGTCGACGGGGGTCCCGTTCACGAGGCGCGAAAGCCGCCCGCTCGCCGGTTCCTTCGCGGCGACGACGATCCCGGTCTCATCGTCGAGGAAGAACAGCTCCGCGTTCACGGGTCTCTCCGCATAGTGGTAGTTCGTGCGCAGGTTGCTCGACTCCAGCCACACCGAGGTCGGCGGGTAGACATGGATCGGGATGCGCCGCAATACGCCCTCGGTGTGGACGAGGAATGTCCACTCGCCGGGCGCGGGGAACGCGGCCTCGACCCGGAATCCACCCTCGCGATGCGTGACGGTCGCGTTCATCTGGCCCGCTCCCGTGGCCTCGATCTCCACGCTCGCATTCGGGAGCACCTCCGGCTTCCCTGAGGCGTTGGACACGACCGTCCCGTTGAACGTGACCGGATCCTGCGCCTTGACCACGACCCGGTCAGCCTGGAGGAACACCGCGAGACCATCGGCTTGCGCGGAGAAGACGCCGGTGAAGTCCCCGATGTGGGCCAGCGCGGAAGGCGCCACGAGGATCGCCGCGAGAAGGGTCAGGACCAGCGCGCGCATGCGAGGGCAATCCTGGGACCGGTCTTCAACCTGCCCCGCGACCGAAGGCGCTCATGCTCGCCGGCGCGCGCCCACACATGAGCCGCACCTGCACCCCACCTGCACCGCACCTGCACCGCACCTGTGGCCCACGTGCGCGCTCACGCGCTCCCGACGACCACGAGCGCGAAGGGCTGCGGCCCCATCGGCACGCTCCAGCCGCGCACGCGGATCGTGTACTCGCCCGTCTCCGTCGCATCGAGGAGCACGCGCTCCACGACGTTCGCGCGGTCCGGCGCGCCAAGCGCGGCGTTGCCTAGAGTGACGGCGCCCGAAGGCGCTTCGACCTCGAGGTCCAGGTCGTTCACGAGCGCGGGCGATGCGCCAGGCGCGGCCGCGTGGTCCGTCCACGCCACGACGACGCGCAGGGGCCCGCCGCTTGCCGTCGCGGTCGTCGTCCACTGGTCGCCGGTCGAAAGGGCGGCGTCTTCGTCATGGATGGTGAGCCCGGCCCCAGGCGCGAGCGCGTCGTCGAGCTGCGGGCGGCCCCACCCCTGCTCCGCAGGCGTCGCGCCCAGGTCGTCGGCGCTCGCGACGAGCACCGCACGCACGAGCGCGGAGGAGGCGTCGCGGGCGTCGGCGGGAGTGGCGACGCCGCTCGGGTAGAACCCTTTGGCGAACTGGTCGCGCACGAGCGTCGCCGCGCCGGCCGCGACGGGCGTCGCTTGGCTCGTGCCGCTCACGCAACGATATGCGGTCGGGCCCGCGAGGGCCGCGCTCGTGACGCACGCGCCCGGCGCGACGAGATCGGGCTTCACGCGGCCATCGCCCGCGGGGCCGCGCGTGCTGAAGGGCTCCACCGTCTCGTTCGCCGCGTCGCTGCGCGACGCGCCGATCGCGAGCACGCTCTTCGCCATCGTCTCGGGCCGGAAGATCCCGCTCGTGCCGCCGTTCCCCATGCTGCGGAGGATGAGGAAGTCCCGGTGCTCCCATGCGTACGCGTCGTGGTCGTGCGCGACAAGGGCGTACTCGCCCGAGGCGCTCGACACGCCCCAGCTGTTGCTGTGCACGCGCGCGCCGATCTCGTACGCGGGCTGCCAGTACCCGGTGTAGTTCGCGAGCACCTGGAAGCCGCGCGTGGTCGTCGCGTCGCACACGGCAAGGCGCGCGGCGAAAGCGACGCCATCGTGGCCATCCCGCACTCCAAGGACGCCGGCGTCACCCGCGAGCGTGCCGGCGACGTGCGTGCCGTGGCCATCGTCGTCGTCGAGGTCGCCCCGCAGGCCTCCGGCATCGAGGGGCGCGTAGTAGAGGGCGACCTTGCGATGCCAGGGAGAGGGAACGTTCTGGATCAGAGGAAGAGGGTCTGCGAACATCTCGTGGAGCGTGCGCCCGGCCCCGTTCTGCAAGGGCGCGTCGGTATCGAGGCCCGTGTCGCAGTAGGCGACGATCTGGCTGCTCCCGTTCACCCCGCGCGCGTGGAGGGGCCAAGCCTCGTTCTCGCCGCTCTGGACGATGCTCGACGCGCGCTCGTTGTCCAGCGTCGCCTCGCGGCGAAGGGGCTCGACCCATCGGATCTCCTCGTGGGCGAGAAGCCTCGAGAGCGGGACAGCGCTGAGCGTCCCATCGAGCACGAGGTCGCCCGCGGGCGCGACACGCATGCCTTCGAGCGCGAGGCGAGCGGCGAGGGCACTGATATCAGAACCAGGATAGGCGAGAAGGCGGACGTCGCGCGTGTCTGGACCGACCTCGCGAGAGACTCGGCTCGTGGGAGCGACGTCCTCCACGCCAAGGACGGCGGAGCGCTCGAGCAGCGCGGCGCGCGCATGCGGCGTGAGCTGCACGAGGAAACCGAAAGGCGGCACGAACTCGGCCGGCTCGCCCGCGAGATCGACAAGGAACGCGCGCTCCGAGGGCGCGACAGGGCCCTCGTAACGCACGACCTGCCACATGCTCGCGCCGCCGCCCGCGGGCGCCGCGAGGGGCGCGAGGAGGAGCAAGGCGAGCACGAGGGCGATGCGGGCCTCCACGCACCAAAGGCTCGCTGGCAGGCTATGAACCCTCTCGGTGGTCCGGCTCCGCGATCCGACGGCGACCCCTCCCAGCCTTCTTGGGAACCTCGTCGCTTGCCCATGCATGCGGAAGGAAGAGAGCCTGAGCGTCGCCGACGCCGAGGCGCTGGCGAACGAGCTGAAGGCGCTGGCGAGCCCGCTGCGCCTGGCGATCCTCTGGTCGCTTCGGTTCCCGAAGAAGGTCGCCGACATCCGATTGCCCGCCGGTGCCGAGTGGGCGGGCTTTCAGGCAGAGCGATCGCTCACCCGGTCCACCGTCACCCACCATGTGGAGCTCTTGGCCGGCGAAGGATTCGTCGAGCGCGTGGACGAGGAAGGCCGGTACGTCGTGAATCAGCAACGGATGTTCTCGTTCCTCGAAGGCCTCGGCGGGCTCGCGCGGTTGAAGCCCGTCGTCGACCTCGATGTGCGAGAGACCGTCGCGGTCGACGCGCGCGAGCCGCCGCCGCTTCCCACCGGACCGCGCCTCCTTCTCGTGTCAGGCCCGAAGGAAGGGCAGGCCCTCGCCTTCGACGGCGAAGGGCCGTGGACGATCGGTCGCGGACCCACCGCGCATCTGCGCCTCGAATACGACCCCCACGTGAGCCGCGCGCATGTCGTCGTTTCTCGCGACGCGGCCGGCGCCCTTGTGATCGAGCGCGCAGCGGAAGCGAAGAACGTGCCGCTTCTCAACTACAGGGCGCTCCCT
>DATLCC010000110.1:0-2479 GCA_035526585.1 Thermoplasmatota archaeon
GGCGACCGCGGGCGCGGCGGCGCGCATCGCGCTCGCGGCGTCCGCGTGGTGGCTCACCTCGTGCATGGCGAGGTTCACGACGTTCGCGATGACGGGCATCGAAGGGCGCGTCGAGCGCGCGGCCCGGGCGAGCTCGGCGAGCTGCGCGAGGCCTCCCGCGTCGCGCGCCCCTTCGAGCGCTCCGCGCTCAAGGAGGGAGAGCGCGTCCAGCGCGAGCATCGAGGCGCCGCGCTCGCGATCCGCCGCGATGGCGGCGACGCCGGCGCGCCACGCAGGTGGAAGGTCCATCATCACTTCTTGACCCACCAGGGCTTGACGGAATCCGCCTCCGCGGCGGAGATGTTCCGATTGGCCTTCTTGCGCTGCGGCATCAGAGGCTTCCCCGGGCCGCGCGGGCCGAGCGCCTTCGACTCGGTCGGTACCGGCTCGCCGCGCTCGGCCGCGCGGGCGCGCGCTTCCCGCTTCTCGGCCACCTTCTCGCGCTCGTCCTGCGGAACGTACGGCGTCGCCTGGAGCGTGGGCTCGACCTTCACCGACGCCTTGCAGATGGCGCAGCCCGTTCGCAGCTTCTTGTGCTCGCAGAAGGGGGAGCCGATCACGCTCATCGGCGAGCCATCACCTGGAGGACGGCTTGAACCCTTTGCCGATGCCAGGTGCGAACGTTCTTGCTGGGGCCTGCTGGGGCAGCAAGCATCCGCGGATCCGCGAGGCCGCGATGTCCGCAAAGTAGTATTTTGTCCGCCGCGGACGTCGCGGCGCAGCGGACCCGCAGATCCTTGCCACACCGGGACATGCCGAGATTCATCTTGAGGCGAGATACCCGATGCCGAGCGCCGCCGCCAGCAGCGCGAACGCCGTCACGGGCTGCGCGAGCAACCACAACCCCGAGAGGAACGCGAGCCCCACGGGGACGAACCCGAGCCAGCCGGCGCGCTTGTGGATCGTGTAGAGCGCGAAGGCAAGGAGCGCGAGCGGCAGCACGGTGAGCACGAGGCGCACCCAGCCGTTCCCGCCCGTGAGCGAGTCCAGGATCTCTCCGAGCACGGAGAGGAGCGTCCCGCCCGGATCCACGCCGAGGGCGAGGAAGAGCCCGTTCAGGAACCCGAACAGGATGACCGACTCGCGCAGGAACAGCGTCGTCCGGCGGCGGACCACTTACTTGATCTCCTTCTTCATGGCCTCGGCGAAGCCGTCCCACATCGTGTCGAGCTCGCGGCGGATGCGCGGCTTGTTGAGCCACAGGAGCGCGCGGCGCGTCCAGCGCTTCGAGCCGAAGCGGTAGTCGATCTTGAGCACGCAGGCGTGCTGGCCCTTCGGCACGAGCAGGTAGTCGTAGAGCCAGCGGCCGCCCGAGATGTCGGCCTGCCAACGCTTCTGGTCGGGCCAGAGCTTCACGATCGCGCGCCCGATGCCCGTCTTGTAGCCCAGGGTCTCCAGCTCGCCTTCGAGCTCGAACTCGACGGGGCGCCCATCCTTGTCGAGCTCCTTGCGCACCACGATGCGCCGCTTGATGATCGCGCCTGCGCGCGCGTGGTCGTCGTCCGCGTAGTCCGTGAGCCACGCGTACGCGACCTCGACGGGATAGGGGAACTCGCGCTCGTAGTGGAGCGTGATGTGCGGGCGCTGCATGCGGCCGCGAGCGCAGGGCGCGCGTTTGAACGCTCGCTGTGCGCAGACAAAGCGCCGCCAACATTCCCGCGCCCGGGGCCTGGTCCGGGCCCGGGCCCGGTCGCGGCCCAGGGCCGGGGGCGCCGAGTGCTTTCGGCTTCCCCTGCTCGGGGTGACGCCCGCAAAAGAACCATGTCCAGGAGCGCATTCCTGGGGGCTCGTGACCGCGACCGTCATCCCCGCCACCACGCCGACCGACTCCACGCACCTGCCGGTCCTCGAAGGCCCGAGCGAACTCATCGAGGAGTACCTCGCCCTCGTGGCCGAGCGGCGCGCCGTCGACGAGCGTCTCGGCTTCGTGCGCGCCGAGCTCGAGCTCTTCGCCGCCGCCGCCCTGAACGACGGCGCGCCCCGCGCGCGCTTCGTCGGCCAGGGCGGCGCGATCGCCGCGCGCCTGCAGGCGACGTGCGTCTTCGACCGCGCGAACGTCGCGCGCGAGCTGCAGCGCATGGGCAAGCTCGCCGACGTCGCCATCCTGCAGGGACCCGGCCTCGCGCGCTACCTGGCCAAGGAGCCGCAGGTGAGCGCACGCCTCGGGAACATGGTGCGCATGCGGCGCTCCATCGTCCTCACGGCGGCCGACCTCTGAGCATCGGTACGCACGGATACGTATTAGTATGCAAAGTGTCACATCTCGCAGCATGGCGACCGAGCGCGTGACGTTCAGCATCCCGGCCTCCCTGAAGAAGCGCCTGAAGAAGCAGAAGGGCGTGAACTGGAGCGGCATCGTCGCGCAGGCCCTCGAGGACCGCCTCGCCCGGCTGGAGATCGCCGACCGGATCGCGTCGAAGTCGAAGCTCACCCAGGCCGA
>DATLCC010000111.1:0-9329 GCA_035526585.1 Thermoplasmatota archaeon
CCTTGGCGCGCAGCGAGGAGCATGAGCACGTCGCCATCGCGAAGCTCCGTGGTCACCTGCTCTGCCGGAGGCATCGAGGGCGCGGGGACGAGGAGCGCGCTCGCGAGCGGAGCGCACAAGATCGCGATCACGATGAGCACGATGGCGCGCAAGCTGACTCCCGCCTCGCCGCGAAGCTCGCCCGAGGCATCTTAAAGGTTCTCAGGCGACACGACGCGGGTCGCTAGCCCACCGCGGCGGCGCTATCGCCAGTTCGCCCAGTATTCCTCACGCGCGCGCTGCCACGCGGGCTGGAACACCGACGCCTCATTCTTCTCCGCAGGAATGGCGAAGTCCTGCTCGAGGACGCGGCGCGCGATCTCGGGCGCGAGGCTGGCGTTGACGTAGCCCCAGCCCATCTGGGGCTGGACGAGGATGGGCATATTCGCCCATGAGACAAGATCGTGCGGCAGTCCGCTGCGCCCCATAAGCGGCGAAGGGTCCCATGACGTCGCCGAGAACGTCTTCGCAGTGGCGTTGAGTGCGTTCCGAAGCTCCTCGGCATCGGTCTTCTCGGTGGGTGCCTGCTCGCGGATCTCCTTCAGCGCCGTCGCAAGAGTCCCCGCGACCGAGGGCGCCGCAAAGCTCGTGCCTCCCATCCAGAAGGTCCCGTCGAGGCTATCGTGACGAGGTGATTCGACGCTCATGTTCGATAGTACGTCGATCCCCCCCTTGGGATTCTCAACGGCCTCGCCGGCCCGTTCCGGCTCTGCGCCCCCGACACAGATGACCCAGGGGGGTCCCGCGGAGTATTGCTGCGTTGTTGGGATGCCGCCATTCCCCCCAGCAGTGACGACGAGCTTGCCTGAAGAGGCCGCTGCTCGGGTCGCAGCCAAGATACGGACAGCTTCCTCGTGGACAAGCCCCGAGTCGGGCATGCTGAACGCGGGGCCGAAGCTGAAGCTGATGATGTCGATCCATGTCTGGTTTGCGGCCCACTCTATGGCTTGCCAATAGCTGGGGTGCAGAAGACATGAGGTCGGAGTTCCACACGCGGACGGCTGAGCAAAGCCCAGTGCTTGGACGACCACGATTACAGCGTCAGGCGCGTCTCGCGCTGCAACATACGTCGTAGCTGTCCCGTGTCCGTTCTGATCGAGGATATGCGCACCCCCCTCAGCGAACGTGATCCCCAGCAATCGTGTCCCTGAGAACTCGTAGAGTCGCCCCTTTTCCACGCTCGCCCACAGGTCCGCGTCCTGCTCCACGCGCTGCTCGTAGCTCCCCGACTGGGAGAGCTGGAGCACCCGCGCGGGAACGGGTGGTTCGTAAGCCGGTCCAGGCTTCGCGAATGTGGGTAGGTAGAAGTTCGCACCCGTGTCGATGACCGCGATGACGACCGGCGCGCGAAGAGCGACGCTCCCGCTCTGGACGGCCAGGTCCGGCTGGATGCATCCGCTCAGGAGGATACACGCAGCGACAACCGTGATCGCCAAGCGCAAGTAAAGAAAACAGCATGACGGCCAGTTATCAATCTTGTTGCGCGCGCCTGATCTGGCAAGTCGATGGGGACAATGGCTAAGTATGGCAGACAGATTGTTCCGAGTTGGGAGAGTCGATGACGCACACAGTGCTACGCGCTTCCATCATGATGATCGGATGGATCCTTCTCGCCAACGCCCACGTGGAACCGGCGCTTGCGGTAGAAGAAATCGGCGGTGCCTGTTGCATCGCTAACGTAGAGATTCCCGACAAGTGTCGGGATCTTGACTACGCCACCCAATGTGTGCCACCCTTGGCCGCTCCCCCGAGCCCGACCGAGGTGCTGCCGTGAGGGCATTCTCGTGCTGCCTGCTCGCGTTTCTTCTCCTGCCGCCCATCAGTTCCGCGTCGGGCGTCGTGGAAACGCCCATCGTTGACGTGGCGATCGAGAACGGGCACACAAGCGACTGCCTCGAGTCCATCACGGGCACCTGCCTTGCAAGCGCGTATGGGGGATCGCCGGGCGAAACTGTGATCGCAGCCGACCAGCGCATCGACATGATAGCGATCCATCAAAACGAATCCTCCCCGGCGGCGCCGTTCGAACTGTGGCTCCTCCCGGACGGTGGCCTCGTCCTCGACTCGAGGACGCTCTACCGTGAGCATCCCCTCTTTGTCATCCTCTCGCAGCAGATCGGCACGCTCGAGCTCACGTCGGAACCAGCCCCAACGCGACTTGTTGTGACACGCGAGCGATACGGCGCGGAGACGGTCTGGCCCACGCGCCACGGCACCGACGTGGTCGTCGAGCCGATCGACCTGACGAACTCCTATGGCGGAACATGGGTGGGCTACGAGCGCGTGGGACCATTTCCCACGTGGAACCACACGCATTCCAATAGCGACGACGAGCTCGAGAGTTTCCGACAGTGCGGAGGTGCGATCCAGCCCGATCTCTGCCCCGACGCGCTGTCCATACCCGACACGTGGATCGAGTCCATGACGCCCTCCATCGAGACAGGGTTCGAGGTCCGCGAAGCAACGCTTGCACTTCGACCTCCGGCACGCACCGACGAACACGGCGTCCGAGAGCGCGCCGGGCCTGCCCCACTTGCTCGGACTCGGCCCCTCATGGCAAGCACACTCCCACTTCCATCACCGGCGCCGTTTCCCCTCAACGACAACGCCGCACCCGTAGCACAGCGACGAGAAAGCGAGCAGCTTCGCCCACAACCCGCGCCAGGAGCCTCAAGACAACCACCAGCCTTCCCGAAGAACCAGGAACCCAACCCCGCAACCCTCACCCCTCTCGCCGCCGGCGTCGCCCTCATCCTCGTCGCAGCGGCCCTCTACGCCAGGATCAAAGGCAACGACGCCCTCCTGTCCCAGCGCCGAGCGAAGATCCTCGAGGTCCTCCACCGCGGCCCCACCACCCTCGCCAACCTCGCGAGAGAAGTGGGCATCGACCGCACGAGCGTCGACCATCACATCCAGGTGCTCCAACGCACGACCGACATCCGCACCGCCCGCATCGGCCAGCACCTCGTCGTGAGCCTCCCAGGCCAGGACCCCGCCAAAGCGGTGCCCACCGCCGCGGCCCGCGCGCAGGATGTCATCCTGCGCACGGTCCGCAGCGCGGGCGGCCTGCTGCCTCGCGATCGCCTCAACGAGATCCTCACCGACATGCCCACGCGCACGCGCAACCACGCGCTCAATGAGCTCGCGGAGCAGGGGTTGCTCCACCGCGACTGGGACGGGCGCCGCGAGACGCTGCGCCTGCGCGGCATCCCGCCCGCCGCGAGCGCGAGCTATCATGGGGCGTAGGTCAGCGCTTGCCTGGGGCCGCGTCCTGCACGGCTTTCGCCAGCCGCGCGCCGGCCTCGTCCGCGTCCCGGAGCGTTGCGCGTGCATCCATCGTCGGCCACGCGCCATCGAGGTAGAGCACACGCCCCGCGACGATCGTGGCGCGCACGTCGCCGCCGCGCGCGCAGTACACGAGCGCGCTCGCGGCGTCGTGGAGGGGCCGCATGTGCGCGCCCTGGGCCGACACGAGCGCGAGGTCGGCGGGCTCTCCGACGGCGATGCCGCCCGCCGGGAGGCCGAGCGCGCGGCGGCCGCCGAGCGTCGCGGCCTCCAGCACGCGCGCGGCGGGAGCGGCGCGGGCGTCCCAGCGGTGCTGCTTCTGGACGAGCGCCGCATACTTCGCGCTCTCTAGCACGTCGAGCGTGTTGTTGCTTGCGGCGCCGTCGGTCCCGATCGCGACGTTCACTCCCGCGTCCCACATCTCGAGGAGCGGCATCGTTCCGCCCGTGGCGAGCTTCATGTTCGACACCGGGCAGTGCGCGACGTGGGCGCCGGCGCTCCCGAGCTGGCGCACTTCATCCTTGGTGCACCAGCCGCAGTGGGCGAGGATCGCGCCTTCGAGGAGGCCGTGGCGGCGCAGCACCTCGACCGGGCGCGCGCCGCGCTTCCCGAGCACGTCCTGCACTTCGAAACGCGTCTCGCTGCAGTGGGTGTGGAGGCGCACGCCGCATTCGTCGCGGATCGCGCGCACGCGCTCAAGCGTCGCGTCGGAGCACGTGTAGACGGCGTGCGGCGCGACCGTGGGCGTGACGAGCGGGTGCCCCAGCCAACGCTTCGCGAAGCGGCGCGCGTGCTCCTCCTGCTGCTCCTGCTTCAGCTCGGGCGTATCGAAGTCGATCAATGTGGCGCCGACGTGCGCCCTCATCCCCACAGATACGACGGTCGCAGCGGTCGACTCCGCGAAGAAGTACATGTCGTTGAAGGCCGTGGTGCCTGAGGCGAGCATCTCGAGGATGGCATGGCGCGTGCCGGCGGTGACGTCGTCGGCGGTGAGGTTTTGCTCAGCGGGCCAGATGCGCGTGCGGAGCCATTCCTCGAGCGGGAGGTCGTCGCCGAGGCCGCGCAGGAGCGTCATGGCGCTGTGCGTGTGCGCGTTGACGAGTCCCGGGATGAGGATGCCACCGTGCGCGTCGATCGTCTGGTCGGCGTGCTGGGGCGCCTCGCCGACGGCGGAAATGATGCCGTCCTCGATGCGGACATCGCCGCGAAGCGTACGCTGCTTCGCGTCCATCGTGAGGATGATAGCATCGCGGATGAGAAGCGACGACAACGAAGCCGGATGAGCACGGGGCGCTAAAAAGCCCTACGCGGGGGCGGACGCGGGGGTGACCCGGTCGGCCTCGATGTAGGCGTGGCCGCCGTCGCGATGCATGCGGCCGACGACGCGGATCGTCGTGCCCGCGTACTGCGCGACGTCCTGCTGGCTCGTCACGACCCCGACCTGGGCCTTGTCGTCGGTGAGACGCAGCATCTTGCGCCCGCGATATTCGAGGATGTCGAGGGCGCGGCCCGTGACGTCGACGTAGCGGCCGGCCTTCCCTGCGAGATCGTGGACTTCCGCACGCTCGACGTAAGGGCTCGACTCGCCCCACATACGCTCGAAGTCGTTCTGCAGGCGGCGCACGGCGGTCGGCTCGGTCGTGACGATGGCGTGCGCCTTCGGGCTCACGTGACCGCTGAACAGAAGCGCCCGGTCCTTGCCGATCGCCGCGTTCATGCGCACGTCGGGGTGCATGCGCACCTCGCAGCCGGCGAGGATCGCGGCGGGAACGTGCGCGATGCCACTCGCGGGCACGACGACCTTGCTATTGGGGGGGAGCTGCACGCCTTCGGTGAAGTGCTCCGCGATGACGGCGGCGCGGTCGCCAGGACCCGAGAGCAGATCCTTGACGTCCCAGAGCGCGGTCACCTTCGCCTTCTCGTTGGGACGGGCGGTCTTGACCGTCAACGCCCACGCGATCGCGGACGCGACGACACCGAGCACGAATCCGAGGAAGAGCGAACCGAGGCTGAGGGGCATCCCATCACTTCGCGCCAAGCTGAGGGCTCGTGATACTTGAAGCGCGCGATTTCGATCTCGGGCAAGGGCGCGCTCGAGGGCCGCGGGCGCGGGGGGACGACGGGAGCGCGCGCGGCTGCTCGTCCGCGCGTGGACACCTCAGGTGGCGCTTCAAGCGGGGGATCGGGTAGTTGGCAGGCATCGGGGGACAATACTCATGATGCCTACTCCGCGCCGCAGGTGACGCGTCAGGCGCGGGGGCGGGTAGCTGGCAAGCTTCCGGGGGACAATACTCATGATGTCTACTCCGCGCCGCAGGTGACGCGTCAGGTGCGGGTCGGGTGGCCGGCAAGCCTCCGGGGACAATGCTCATGATGCCTACTCCGCGCCGCAGGTGACGCGTCACCCGCGGCGTTGGGTAGCATGTGCGCGCAGCGCCCTTTTTCGTCCGGCGCCTCAGCGCCGCACGAGCGCGATGCCGACGGCAAGCGCCCCGATCGCCGCCAGCACGAGCCCGACCGCGAGCCCGGGGATCGGGAGGCCGGAGGTCGCGTCGTCGCCACGACCGGGGCCGACGAGCGAGACGGCGGTGGTGTAGGTCTGCTCGAGCGTGACGGAGATGGCCGAGCCCGACGGGGGCGCGCCCCGGCCGGCCACGCGGACGAAGTAGACGCCGGGCGCGTCGCCCGCGGCGCTCGCGCCGTCAGCGTCGACGATCTCGCCGCCCGCGACGGTCGGCGCGCCTGCGCCCGGCAGCACGTGGATCGCATGATACCCCAGCACCGTGTCGGCGGCTGCGACGGGCGCCTCGAACGCGTCCTCGATGGCGAAGGTCGTGGCGATCGTGACGTTGCCACGGCCTACGTCGAACGTGAACGCGCGCGTCTGCGGCGAGAACGGCACCGCGCCCCGCGTCGGCTGCGCGTACACGTAGGCACGGTAGGTGCCCGGCTCCGGCGCGCTGAAGGAGGCGGCGCCTTCGCGGAGGCCCGAGGCGTACGCGAGCGTGCCGTTGGGGTCGTAGACGGTGACGCTGTAGGTCATCGGGCTGCCGTCGTCGAGGGAGGGGGTGAGGTCGCTCGGGGACCACGGGGCGAGCGTGTCCACGGGGAGCGTGAGGTTCGCGCCACTGATCGGGCGCACGCCGCCGGTGAGGTCGGGAGCGCCGTCTGCGCGGCTGCGCGCCTGGTGCGCGGCAGCGTAGTTGACCTCGATGCGCGCGTCATAGCGCGTCTGGATGGGCGCGCCGACGCCTTTGATGCGGAGCACGTACCAGCCGTCGACGGGGACGCTTCCGACGCGCACGCTCCACGTGGGCTTCGTCGGGTCGACGCTTCCTGCCTGGAGCATGTTGCCGTCGGGATCGTGCACGCTGAACTGCAGGTTGGCGAGGCTGCGCCCGAGATCGACGGGCGTGCCTGGCGTCACGAGCGTCACCTGCGCGGCGGCGCTCTGGGCCGTTTCGAAGAGGAAGAAGGGGATGTCGCGCTGGAACTGGGCGAGGGGATCCGCGGTGCTTGCGAGCGGGAGCGGCACGTCCTCGGTCGTCTGGACGACGTAGGACTTGGGATACGCGTACCCTTCGGCGCCCAACGTCCCGACGTCGAAGTCGAGCGGGTAGGTGATGGGCGGCGTCGCGCTCCCTGCGTCGGGGAGGAGGGTCACGGTCGCGGTGTGCCGGCCCGGGTGGGCGAGGGTGACGTTCAGGCGCGCCTCTCCCGAGGACGCGTCGAGGGGTGGCGTGCTCGCGACGAGGGCGCCCGCTTCGTCGTGCACGGCGAAGACCATGCGGCCCGCGGGCGCGGGCGACACGGTCGCGGTGAACGTGCTGGGCTCCCAGAACTTCGCGCCTTCGGGGGGCGTGAGCGTGACGCTCGTGCCGTCGAAGCTCGTCTCGACGGGGGAAAGCGCGATGGTCGGCAGCGGCGCTGCGGTGAAGACGTCCTTCTGCCCGGCGACGTCGGATTCGTGGAGTGCGCCCTCCGGGGCGGTGCGCAGCTCCTTGATGCCGTAGCCGCTCTGGTAGAGGCCGCTCTCGCTCGATTTCGCGAAGACGAGGAGCTTCGCGTAGTCGTAGCCGTCCTTGAGGACGGGCTGGCCGAGGAGCGTCAGCGTGATCTGGATGGGGACGGTGTAGACGTACTGCGCCTGCGGGTTCGTCGGCTCCGACGTTTCCGGCTGCGCATAGGTGGGATTGTTGACGTCGACCGGGATGACCTCGGGCTCGACGCGGATCTGCGCCCAGTCCGGCAGGCGCGGGTATTCGAAGCGGATCTCGACGGGCTCGTTGGGCGTCGCGACCGTGTAGCCTTCGTTCACCATGTCGAACTTGTATGTGAGCGTCGCGTCGATCGTGACGGGCGCCTCGTGCGTGAGGTTCCACATGGTGGCGTCGCCGTCGACCTGGATGAGGATGAGGGGGTAGATGCGGCCGCAGGGCACCGCGCACGCGTCCGCGAGGGGCGCGGCCGCGAGCGGCAGCAGGAAAAGGGCGGCGATGGCGAGCGCTCGGCGTCCCACGCGCGCCTAGTCCGAGGGCCTTTTAAAAGGGTTCCTGCACGGTCCTTTCCTCACCCTTTAGAGCCCGGCGCCCTTCACGCGCTCGTGCGTCGCCTCGCTCTCGTGCTCGTCGTCCTGCTCCTCGCCGGCTGCACGAGCGCGCCCGCGCCCGCCGCCCTCGTTGAGCGCCCGGGCGAGCTTCGTGTGGGCAGCGCCGTCCTTCACAACGGCGGCGTGCAGGGGGGCCTTTCGCTCCTGCACCTGGGCGAAGGGGGCCCCGCCTCGGTCGCGTTCCCGGACGGCGTCCTTGTGCTCGACAGGGACGGGCGCCTCGTGCCGCCCGACGGGCCCGTGACCATCGCGCGCGGCGAGCTCGTGCAGTATCTGGCCCCCTATGGCGCCTCGGAGCTCGTCGTGCAGGTGGACGGCGCCCCCGTGACGCTGCCTCTGGCCGCGGGGCGCGCGTTCGTGGACGGCCAGCTCGCGGTCGAGCTCCTGAAGGTGCAGCGCGAGCGTTTCCCGCATCGCACGCCGCACATGCCCAACTTCGAGGCGAGCGTCTCGTACTTCGCGGACTACTTCGAGGCGCTGGGCTACAAGGTCGAGGTCTTCCGCCCGCCTGTCCCCGAGCTCCCGCTTCCGCTCGACGCGCCTCTCGCGCCGCAGAGCCTCGTCTCCGTCGTCGCCACGAAGCGCGGCACGACGCAGGCGGATCGCTATCTCGCGTTCGGCGGCCACTTCGACGTCGTCGAGCAGACGACGGAGGGCGCGTTCGACAACACCGCGGGCACGGTGGCGACCCTTGCGATGGCGAAGGCGTTCGCGCAGGTGAACACGAGCCATTCGCTGATCTTTGGCGTCTGGGGCGGCGAGGAGGACGGGATCCTCGGCTCGCAGGCGTGGCTCGCGGGACATCCGGAGCTCGTGCCTTTCCTCGACCTCTACGTCAATTTCGACGTCACGAGCCTCGCGTGGCCTGCGCCCGCTCCGGACCCCGCGCCCGTCGTCGCGACAACCGGCCCCGACGGGCCGATGGGCGACGCGCTCGCCGCGGCGCATCAGGCGATCGTCGCCGACTGGATGCAGGTGGACGCGCCCTTCGTCTACGAGCCCGTGGCGCAGGGGCAGGCCAACGGCGCCGGCGTGAACGCGCAGAGCGACCACACCTCGTTCCTTGCGCGCGGCATCCCGGTCCTCTTCCAGTTCACCGCGCGAACGGGCGACGCGTTCGCCCTCATCCACAGCGAGCGGGACACGACGGAGAACATGACGAAGTTCGCCCTGCGCGGCCCCGACGCGGATCTCGACGCGCCGCTCAACACGACCGAGCAGGCCGAAGGCGAGGCCGTCCTTGCGAAGAGCTTCGAGACGCAGATGGTCGCGGGCTTCTACCTCGCCGTCCTCATGGACGATGGGGTCTTCCGCGGGCCGAAGCCCGCGGAAGACAAGTCGCGGCCCTAAGGACGCGACGGCGTCTTCGGCGGGCCGAAGCCCGCGGAAGACAAGT
>DATLCC010000112.1:0-9396 GCA_035526585.1 Thermoplasmatota archaeon
GGCGCGGGCGGGGGCGCGGGCGGGGGTGGGGGCGGGGGCGCGGGCGGGGGTGGGGGCGGGGGCGCGGGCTCGGGTGCTGTCGTGACCCCCGTCTCCAGCTCCTCGGGCGACACGCCGCCCACGGGCGATGGCGCCGCCCAGACGCCGGGCCTGCCGCTCCTGGGCGGCCTCGTCGCCGTCGGCGCGGCCGCGCTTGCGCTGCGCCGACGCGGGTGAGGCAAGCCAGATGTGGCCCCTCCCGCCTGCCGACGGCATGCCCGAGCCTCGCCCGACGCGCGTCGACTACGTCGACCTCGCGGAGACGCTGCAGGCGCTGAGCTACCCGGCGCGCCTCGAGCTCCTCGACATCCTGCGCTTCCCGCACACCGCGGCCGAGGTGAAGCTCACGCCGCACCGCGTCGTCGCGGGCGAGAACCCCGAGCGCGCCGTCTCGAAGCAGGCGGTGCAGGCGCACCTCGACAAGCTCGTGGACGCGGGCCTCGTGCGCGTGACCACGACCGAGAGGGGGGGCCGCCAGGTGAACGAGTTCCTCGTGAACTCGCAGCGCTTCTACGCGATCGTCGAGGACCTGCGGCGCCTTTGCGTGCGCTACGCCGGGCGCGGGCCGGTCGGCGACCAGACCGGCACGCTCGGGAGCCCCGCGCCCACCGGCGCGCCACGCGGCCCGCGCCTCACGCTCGTGCACGGCGTCTACGAGGCGAAGGTGTTCCCGCTCGTCGCCGAGACCGCGCGCGAAGGGCGTTGGACGATCGGGCGGCAGCGCGGCGTCGCCGTCTCCCTCGACTACGACCCGTACGTGAGCTCCGAGCACGCGCACCTCACGCTCGGGCCCAAGGGGTACACGCTCACCGACGCGGCCGACAGCAAGAATGGCACCTTCGTCAACTGGGAGCCCCTCCCGAAGGGCGGCTCGGTCCTGCTGCGCTCCGCCGACATCCTCGGCGTCGGGCGCTCGCTCCTCTGCTTCGCGGCGGAATGACGCGGAGACAATCTTCATGGCGGGCAGGGCGACTCGCGCCCCGGAGTGGACACGGTCACCGTCGCGAACGTGACGTACTACGCGGCAGCCGGGGCGCTCCTCGCGGCGCTCGCTGCGTTCCTCGCGTTCACGCCCGGAGGAACGCCCGCGCGCCGCGCGCTCGCCGCGATGGTCGCGCTCTCCTCGTGCGCCAGCTTCGCGAGCGCGCACGCGACCGCGACGCTGTGGCCCGGAGCCTTCGGCGCGCTTGCGGACATCGGCCTCGTCTCCACGCTCGCGGCGCTCGCGTTCTTCGCGCTCTTCCCGCGGCCCGTGCCCCTGCGGAGAGCGCACGGCGTGGGCTTCGCGCTCGCCGCCGCCGTCGTCGTCGCGACCGCCCTCGTGTGGATCTTCGCGCGCGGCGCCGTGCTTGGCGCGCCCGAGCCGCGCCTCACGCTCGCGTGGCACTGGCTCGGCCCGTACGGCGAGGCGATCGGCGTGTTGGGCGGCCTCGCGATCCTGAGCGCCCTCGTGCGCATCCGGGAGCTTCCCCCGGACGAGCGCCGAGGCGCGATCGTCCTCGCGAGCGGCGTCGCCCTCCCGGTGTGGCTCGCGCCCGGCGCGATCGGCGCCGCGTGGGCCGTGGCGCGCGCGAGCGGCGCCGCGTATGCACCGAGCGCGCTCCAGACCATCCCCGGTGACACGCTCGGCGCGACCGCGTGGCTCTGGAGCGCCGCGTGGCTCGGCGTGCCGATCGCCGCGATCCTCTACGCGCTCTTCGCCCTGCGCACGCGGCTGCCCCTCGCGTTCGCGCTCCTCGGCGTCGTCCTCGGCGCGCTCGGAGCGACGACGAGCCTCGCCGTCGCGTGGACGGGCGCGATCCTCACCGTCGCGATCCCGCCGTACGCGATGGCGCGCTACGGCGTCCTCGGCGGAGCGACCGCGCCCCGGTGGGCCGCAGCGCTCCTCGCGGCGTCCGTGACGCTGGGCGTCTTCCTCCTCGTGAACGCGCTCGCGCTGAGCCTCGCGCCCGAGAACCCGCTCGTGCTCGCGGTGGGCGTCCTCGTGGGGCTCGTCGCCGCAGGCGCCACGCTCGCGCTCGTCCTCCCTCGCGCGCGCGGCGCCTTGGCCTCGCTCACCGCCGCGCCCGAGGACACGCGCGCGCGGCTCGAGCCCTACCGCGCGATCCTTGCGCGCGAGCGCGAGGCGGGCACGCCACGCGACGCGCTCGTGGAGCGCCTGCGCGGCATCCGCGCGTCGCTCGGGGTCACGGACCACGAGCACGCCGTGATGGAGCACGCGCTCTTCGGCGACAGCGCCGCGCGCCGAGGGCATGGCGTCGCCGAGGGTCGCGTGGTGCTCGGGCGCTATCGCGTCGAGCGCACGCTCGCCGAGGGCGGAGCGGGCGTCACCTATCTGTGCAGCGACGAGCGCCTCGGGCGCACCGTCGTCATCAAGGCGCTGCGCGGGCGCGCGGACGACGCGCTCGACGCGGTGCTGCACGAGGCGCGCGCGATGAGCCGCGTTCGGGACGCGCGCGTGGTGACGCTCCTCGACGTCGAGCGCGTCGGCGACGAGGCGTACCTCGTCATGGAGCACATGGAGGGCGGCTCGCTCGCGGACCGGCTCGCAAAGGGGCCGCTCGCCCCCTCGGATCTGCGCACGGTGGGCGACGACCTGCTCGCGGCGCTTGGCGCGATCCACGCGGCGGGCCTCGTCCACCGCGACGTGAAGCCCTCCAACGTGCTCCTCACGCGCGACGGCCGCGCGA
Source organism: Thermoplasmatota archaeon (assembly GCA_035526585.1). GTDB lineage: Archaea > Thermoplasmatota > SW-10-69-26 > JACQPN01 > JAJPHT01 > JAJPHT01. The sequence continues at coordinate 2,730 of DATLCC010000112.1, forward strand.
AGCTCGCCGACTTCGGCATCGCGCACCTGCCGGGGTTCGAGACCACCGCCGCCGCGAACGCCGGCAGCGCCGCCGTCGCGGGCACCATCCGCTACATGAGCCCCGAGCACGCGCGCGGGCGGCGCGTCGATGCGCGGAGCGACCTGTTCAGCGCCGCCGCCACCCTCTACGAGGCCGCGACCGGGGCCCCGTACCTCGCGGCGCAACCTGGCGAAAGCGCGGTCGAGCTGCAGCTGCGCGCGGCCGCTGCGAGCCCGTTCGAGCGCCCGCAAGCCGCGCCGCTCCCGCGCGCCTTCTGGGAGCGGGCCCTCCATCCGGTCGCCTCGGAGCGCTTCGGGAGCGCCCACGAGATGCGGGTGGCGCTGGACAAGTCTCTGGTTGGCGCTGGTTGACGCCTGGATGGCCGTTCCGTGGCGCATGAGGCATCTCTTCGTCCCGGCGCTCGTCGTCCTGCTGGCCCCGCTCGCCACCGCCGCCGCGCCCATCGATGGGGCCGACACGCTCGATGTGAGCTTCCGCGAGTCGGGGACGCTCACGACGACGGCGGCGTACGAGATGGGGGACGAGCGCATCGACACGAAGGGCGACTTCACGTGGTCCGTCGAGGGATCGTACACGTTCTTCCGTTCGCCGCAGACGCCTGGCACGTACTTCAGCAACGGAGACGTGCACGTCAAGGGCCACGGCGCGAGCGAGAGGACCCGCACGTATCGCGGCGAGACGACGACCGACACGTGCCCGCTCGACTTCGACGACGACGTCCTTTCCCAGGCGTACCTCACCATCCGCGACGGGAAGCTCTCCATGACGAGCACCCACCCCGCTCTCACGCAGACACGCTGCAGCGCGAGCGGCGAGCGGCCAACGAGCGTGCCGACCTACGGGTTCGCGGCGCGCCGCGTCGAGGACGCGTCCTCAGGCGCGTTCCCCGCCTCCCTCGCGGTGGCGCTCTTCCTTGCGAACACGGAGGAGGACTGGACGTCGTGGAGCGCAGCCGATCGCGCCCAGTCCGTCCTTGGCTCCGGCCTCATCGAGGGGGCGTTCACGTACGGCGAGCAGACATCCACGACGTCGTTGAGCTTCGGCGCCGGCGGACTCGCGGGCCTCTGCGACCTGGGCGACCCGTCGCGCCACGCGGACGAGGCGCACTGCACGATCGAGAGCACCGCGACGCTCGACGTCGCGCCCGGCTCCTTCGATGACGCTCCGGCGGACGAGCCGGGGGCGGCGGACCATGGTGCCGCCGCGGACGCGACGAAGGGCGCGCCCGGCCCTGGACTCGGCCTGGCGCTCGTCGCCGTCGCGCTCTCCGCCGTCGCGTTCCGGCGCCGCTGAAGCAGCGCCAAGTCGGGAGTTGGCGATGCTTCACCTCCCGCGCGCGCCTCGACCGCGCATGAGGCTCTTCCTCGTCGCGACCCTCCTCGTCGCGCTCGTCCCGCACGCCGCCGCCAAGTCGCCCTTCGAAGTCCCGACGATCGACGTCACGGACGCGCACGGCGACGCGCGCGCGTACCCCGACGTCCGCCTTGCGCAGTCCGACATCGCGCGCTTCACCTCGCGCCTCGAAGGCGACATGGTCGTCCAGAAGGTGGAGGTCGTGGGCCCGTGGCCCGGGAACGATTACTGGACCGAGGTCCGCGTCGGCTTCGGCACCGGCGAGTCCGTGACGCTCAAGGTGGAGCGCACGAACTCGAGCGGATCGAACCCGCACCCCACCGACTACAACACGTCCCTCGTCCAGTCGAAGGACGCCGCGCGCGCCGGGAAGCACGTCGACTTCACGTTCGAGCGCGACGACACGAGCCTCACGTTCCGCTGGCCCGTCTCGACGATCCCGGACAGCGCGACCTGCTTCCAGCCGCACGTGACGACGCTCTCGCGCACGATGGTCGACGGCCGCTCCACGCAAGTGGACGACGAGCTGGACCTCTCGCCCAACCTGTGCGCGACGAACGACGTGCGCGAGGACGGCATCGACGGCACCTGCCCCGCGCCCGCGAGCCGGCGCGTGAAGGCTGCGAGCGTCGATGACGCGCGCGACGACGTCGGGAAGCGCGACAACCTCGACCTCGTGCCGCACAAGAACGCGACGCTCGACGTCCTCTCCTTCGACCAGCGCCTCGACAACGGCTGGGTCGTGCAGACGGTGAAGCTCGCGGAGGCTTCCCCGCGCGACCAGGTCGAGATCTCCACCGAGGCGCAGTACCGAGTGAACAAGAGCCAGTTCGAGCGCGGCGCGCGCGTGCTCGTGTCGCTCATGGGCACGAGCGCATCGGGCTCGCTCATCGGCGAGAACAGGACGCCCTCGTTCCACGTGCGCGCAGAGCGCGTCGAGCCCGCCGGCTGGGAGCTGCGCTGGTGCGCGAGCGTCGTCCCCGCCGACGCCGAGTGCTTCCAGCTCGTGGCGAAGGCGACGCTCGGGAAGGACTACGTCGATGCGACGCCCCTCGCCGGCGAGGCGTGCCCCGAGCCCGACGACGAGGACGCCAAGGACGACGACAATGGCGCCGCGCCCACGGGCGGCGGCCCGGACGCGCCGGAAGGCGGAAGCGAGCCCGAGAAGGGCGCGCCCGGCTTCGCCCCCGCGGCCCTCGTGGGCGCGATCCTCGTCGCGCTCGCGCTCAGGCGCCGCGGCTGAGGACGGCCGCGAGCGCGTCCTTGAGGACCGCGTCCGCGGGGCGCGCGGCGTCCAGCACGACGAAGCGCTGCGGGTCTGCCTTGGCGAGGCGCAGGTAGTTCGCGCGCACGCGCGCCAGGAAGTCGACCCGCTCGAACTTCTCCTGGTCGGCGCCGCGGCGGCCGACGCGCTCCATCGCGACCACCGGGTCGAGGTCGAAGAGGAGCGTGATATCAGGGCGGAGGTCGAAGGGCTCCTCCATGCGCTGGAGCAGGCCCATGTCGCCCAAAGCCGCGCCCTGGTAGGCGAACGTGGAATCCGACCAGCGGTCGGAGACGACCAGGGCGCCCTGCGCTATCTCGCCCTTCACGGCCCCAACGTGCGTCGCGTGGTCCGCCATGAACAGGAGCGCCTCGGTCCACGGGGCGACGTCCTCGCGGATCGCGCGCCGCACGGACTCGCCCAGCCACGTCTTCGTGGGCTCGACGTGGAGGCGCGCGTCGCGGCCCTGCGCCCGCAGCTCGTCGACGAGCGAGCGGGCGGCGGTGGACTTGCCGCTGCCGTCGATGCCCTCGCACGTCACCAGGCGCCCCGTCATGGGCCGTCGAACTCGGGGCGCCCGCATGATGCTGCCGCAAGACGAGGACGAAGACGAAGGCGAGGGGAGGGTCGAGGTCCGGAGGCGAGGGACGACGACGCCGGGCCTCCCTCAGCCCTCGGACCTCCCTTCGACCTCGTCTTCGCCCTCCCCTCGACCTCGTCTTCGCCCTCCCTTCGACCTCGTTTTCGCCCTCCCTTCGACCTCGTCTTCGCCCTCGTCTTCGCCCTCCCTTCGACCTCGGCTTGGTCCTCGTCTTCGTCCAGTCACGAGAAAGGCTCAAACACCCCCTCCGATTTGGCCTCGCACATCGAGGGAGACCGCCAGCCATGAAGCTCCTCCACAAGGGCAAGGTCAAGGAAGTCTACCAGTTCGGCGAGGACAAGCTGCTGTTCAACTTCACGGACCAGATCAGCGTCTTCGACAAGGTCATCCCGACGCTCGTGCCGAAGAAGGGCGAGGCGCTCGCGCGCACGAGCGCGTTCTGGTTCGAGGCGTGCCAGAAGCAGCTCGGGCTCGACACGCACTTCGTCGGACTTCAGGACAACGACAAGATGCTCGTGAAGCGCCTGCAGATCATCGATCCCGCGAAGCAGGCGATCGGCCCGAACCAGGTCTCCTTCTTCATCCCGCTCGAGGTCGTTTGCCGCCACTACGCGGCGGGCTCGCTCCTCGACCGCCTTGCCTCCGGCGAGGTGAAGCCCGAGCGCGTCGGCATGACGCGCGCCCCCAAGAAGGGCGAGAAGCTTCCCAAGCCCTTCATCGAATTCACGACCAAGCTCGAAGAGACGGACCGCCCGCTCCCGGACGCCGAGGCGCTCAAGCTCTCCGGCCTCAACGAGCGCGAGTTCGAGGCGCTCAAGAAGACGGTCCTCGACGTCGACGCGCTCATCTCCTCCAAGTGCGAGCCGAAGGGGCTGATCCACGTCGACGGCAAGAAGGAGTTCGGCATGAACCACCGCCGCGAGCTCATGCTCGTCGACACGTTCGGCACGCCCGACGAGGACCGCTGGTGGGACAAGGCCGCCTACGAGAAGGACGGCTCGCAGATCGACCTCTCGAAGGAGATGGTGCGCCAGCACTACCGCAGCACCGGCTACCACGACCAGCTCATGGCCGCGCGCAAGGCCGGCGCCACGAAGCAGACCGAGCCGCCCATCCCCGCGCTGCCGCCCCACGTGACGGCGGACGTGACGAAGCTGTACGTGAGCCTGTACGAACGGATCACCGGCGCGAAGTGGTGAGCCTCAGGCCGGCGCCCACACGGTCGCGCTCCACGTCTGGGGCTGGCCGGGCATCGGCACGATCGGCGTCGACGGGGCCGCGCCGTGGTTGCTCGCGTTGAGCGTGTACACGCCCCAAGGCAGGGTCCACTGCAGAATGCCGCCGTTGCTGACCTTGGACGCGTGCGTGCCGATGACGTCGACGCCGACGGGCGTTACGGTGACACCGGAGACGGCCGTCGTCGGTGGCCTGCGGACGGTCACCGTGATCGTGACGTCTTTGCGCTCGAGGGGCACGTCTTTGGTGGCCGTGGGCGCCGCCGCGCTCACCGTCGTGCTGGTCGTATTCGCGGACCAGTGCGTCGCGAGCTGGTCGAGCGGCTTCGCCATGACGGTGTAGGCGCCGGCGCATGGGATACCCAGCGAGTAGCTGCCGTTGGGCATCGTGTTCGCAGTGACGACCTCGGTGCACGAGGATCCGGCTGCCGGCGTCGCCGTCACTGTGGACGGCACGCCGAGCTGCGCGTTCGTGGTCGCGATGGCATCGCCGTCGAAGACGCGGCCCGTGATCGTGAATGGCGTCACGACCTCGGGCGCGCTGCCAGCGACCGCACGGAAGAGGTCGCACACGGCCGCGGCGTTCGCATCCTTGGGCGTCTGATCCTCATTGATGCACGCGACGATCTCGTTCGCGACCGCGAGCGGACCTGATCTCACGGTGCGGAACGCATCGCACACCGTGGTGGCGGGGGCCTGGCTCGGCGTCGCATTGGCTTGGACGCACGCCTGGATCGCCGTGGCGTTCTCTTGGGCGTCAGGCGCATCGTCGGCGCTGGGAGGGTCGGCCACGGCGTCGTTGGCCGCGCGCCACTGCTCGCAGATCGCCGCGGCGTTGTCGTCCGTTGGCGTCTCGTCGGCCTGGACACACGCCGCGATCTCCGCGGCGGCGTCGCCCGCCCCGGTCACGATGGGAAGCACGCCACCAGGGCCGTCGGTGAGCGTCTCGACGAGTCGTGTGGCGATCGCGTTCAAGGCGCGGAACTCGGCGCAGATGGTGCGCGCAGGCTCGCGTTCAGGCGTCAGGTCGAGCTGGATGCAGTCCGCGATCGCGCCGACCTGGTCGGCGGGGACGCGCGGCGCGGAGGCGCCGTGGACCATCGTCACGTTCGTGAATCGGTCGGACCCGAGCGGGCCGAGCGATGCGACGACCGCGCCGGCGTGGCCACTTTGCTGCGGGCGGACGAGGAACGGCTCCGCTGTCTTGGGCCAACTGGAGCCCACGAGCGCCGGGACCGGCTGCGGGTCACGGTGCCAGTCCCCGACGTGGACGACCGCGATGCACGAGTGGTCCTCCTGCACCGTGATGGGAGCTGTCGCGGTCCAGGTGTCGATATTCACGTCCCCGTTCTGGTCCTGCAGGTCACGCAGACCGAGCGTGAGCGGGAAATCTTCGTCCTCGGTGTCGCAGTCGTGCGCCACTCCGTTCTGAAGGTCGATGATGCGGATCACCGCATCGAACGCGCGGGGGTAGAGGAGGAACGTAGGCGTGATCGGCAAGACGGCCGGCCAGCGGGTGTACGTCTCGACGTAGTAGCCGGGCGCCGTCGCGCTTACGGCCCACGTGCTGTTCACGCCCATCGCGGGCAGCGTGAGCGAGAAGAGTCCGTCCTCGTCCACCGCGCCCGTGTCGCAGTCGGGGAATCCGACCCCCGGCGTCGCGTTCGGGGCGATCGGATCGCACTCGAAGGTGGACGCGCAGGGGAGTTGTGCACTCGGGTCGACGTCTGCCACCGTGAGACCCGTCGGGACGATCCCACACGCTTCGAAGCGCTCGGCCCGCGCCGAAAGGACCGGCCCACCGACCGCCGAGGGCTGCAAGCCGTCAGGGTCGACGTCGGGATCCACCGAGAGAGGCGCTGCTGCCTGGACGCTCCCTTGGAGGAAGGCCCCGGCGGCGCGGTATGGCGTGAAGTTCACGAAGTAGTGCTGACCGGGCGCGTAGATCTGGCACACGTCGGCTGGCTGGAAGGCGACGTTCTCGCCGTGGCGGTTCTCGTCGGCCGATGTGGGGGTGACGAAGACGACGCGCGTGTCCGCGGTCGACGTGCCGCGCAGGCACATCTGCGTCGGGGTCGACGTCCATGGGACCGTCAGGTTCCATTCGAAGTTCGTGGCGAGCGTGCTGTTCGTATTGCCGGCGCAATCCCCGCCAACGTTGCACTTGAAACC
>DATLCC010000113.1:0-4182 GCA_035526585.1 Thermoplasmatota archaeon
GGGCTCGCGCGTGGGCGCGCTCTCGGGCGGGCTCCGGCAGCGGGTCGCGGTGGCCGCGAGCCTCATGCACGACCCGGCGGTGCTCCTGCTGGACGAGCCCGCGACAGGGCTCGACCCGCCGGCGCGCGCGCGGCTCTCGGCATCGCTGCGCGCGCTCTCGGGCGGGACGAGGTCGATCCTCTTCTCGACGCACAACTTGGAGGATGCAGCCGCGCTCGCGAGCCGCGTCGTGTTCCTTTCGCAGGGGAAGGTCGCGGCGTCGATGCCTTCCGGCGATCCGACGCGCCTTGCCGAGACGTTCCGCCGCCTGGAGGCGCCCTGATGCGCCTTCTCGCGTTCCTCGGGAAGGACGCGCGCCTCGTGCTGCGCAATCGGCCGCTCCTCGCCGCGCTCCTCCTCTATCCCTTTCTCCTCGCGCTCGTGCTGGGCGCCGCGTTCCAAGAGCCGCCCTCGACGCTCGATCTCGCCGTGGTCGACCTGGACAAGAGCGGCGAGACGATCGACGTGGGCGGAGAGACGATCGGCGTCGAGGATCTCCTCGCGTCCGCGGGCGGGTTCGCGCGGGTGCAGCGCCCCGCAAGCGAGGACGCCGCGCTGCGCCTGCTGCGGGCCGGAGACGTGGACGCGGTGCTGGTCGTGCCGCCGGGATTCATCGGGGATCTGCAGCGCTTCGGCGGGAACGCGACGCTGCGCGTGATCGTGGACGAGTCGGATCCCGTGCGCGCGGGCGTCGCGCGGAACGCCGTCGAAGGCGCGGTCGATGCGTTCGTGAGGTCGGTCGTCCAGAAGAAGATCGACGACGTGGTCGAGCTCCTGCGCTTGACGGCGGAGGGGGGCCAGACGACGATCCTCTTCGCGCCGGTCGACGTGCTCGGCATCGACGGCAGCATCGCGCGGCTGCAGGAGGTGAGGGGGTCGCTCGCGAACGGAAGCGCCGAGATGCGCAAGGTGGACGAGGTGGTGGCGTTCCTCGAGTTCGCGCGCACGTTCCTCGGGAATTCCGAGCAGTACCTGACGACCACGGCCGTGCCGCTCTCGGTCCAGGCGGAAGGACTGGCGGCGAAGCCCGCGAGCCTTGCGAGCATCGCGATTCCCGGCGCGCTCGTGCTCGGCGTCTTTTGGACGGGCGCGCTCGCTGCGGCGCTGCTCTCGGCGCGCGAGCGCGAGACGGGAGCGGACCGTCGGATCGCGGCTGCGCCCCACGCGCGCCTTGCTCAGGGCGCGTCGAAGGCGATCGTCGCGCTCCTCGCGGCGCTCGTGCCGGCCGGGATCGTGCTCGTGCTCGGGATCGGCGCGCTTGGCGCAAGCGTGGCGGATCCGGCGATGGCCGTCGTCGCCCTTGCGATCGCGGCCCTCGCGGCCGCTGCGCTCGGCGGCCTCGCCGCGGCGCTCGCGCGCAGCACCGGCGGCGCCGCGCTCCTCGCGGTGCTCGCGCTGCTGCCGATGCTTCTCCTCGGGGGCCTGTTCTACCCGGTGGCGTACATGCCCGCGCCCGCGCGCGCCGTGGCGAGCGTGCTCCCCGTGACGCTCGCGACGGATGCGCTTCGCGGCGCGATGCTGCGCGGCAGCACGCTGCCGGAGCTTGCGGCGCCGCTTGCCGCCCTCGCCGGCATCGCCGCGCTCCTCGCTGGGGGCATCTGGCTCTCCGGGAGACGCGCGCCGTGAGGGCCCTCTTGCCGTGGTTCGCTCGCGAAGCGCGTATCCTCCCGTGGCGCGAGGCGCCAAGGGATCCGTATCGCGTGTGGGTGAGCGAGGTGATGCTGCAGCAGACGCGCGTCGAGACGGTGCTGCGCTACTACGCGGCGTTCCTCGCGCGCTTCCCCGACGCGCGCGCGCTCGCCGGGGCGCTTGAGGACGATGTCATGAAGGCGTGGGAAGGTCTGGGCTACTACCGGCGCGCTCGCCTGCTGCGACGCGGCGCCCGACACGTCGCGGAGCACGGCATGCCGCGCACGCGCGACGAGTGGCTCGCCGTGCCAGGCGTCGGCCCTTACACGGCGGGCGCGATCGCGAGCCTTTGCCATCAGGAGCCCGTCGCGGCAGTGGACGGCAACGTGCTGCGCGTGTGGGCGCGCGTGACGGGGGACGCGCGCGACGTCGCCACGCCCGCTGCGAAGCGCGCGGCCGAGGCATGGGTGCTCGCGCATCAACCGCGCGGGCTCGCGGGCGCGTTCAACGAGGCGCTGATGGAGCTCGGCGCCACCGTCTGCGCGCCGAGCGCGCCGCGCTGCGACGCGTGCCCGCTCGCGAGCGCGTGCAGGGGCCGCGGCCGCACGGAGCTGCCGCGCAAAGGCGCGAAGCCCGCGCCGCGAGAGGCGGAGGTCGCGCTCGCGATGTGCTGGAGCGGCGGGAAGCTCCTCCTCGAGAAGCGCGAGGCCGGCCTCCTCGCGGGCACGTGGGGGCTGCCGTGGGTCGAGGGCGGCCCGCGCGAGCTCGTGGCGCGCGTCGAGGCGCTCGCGGGCGCGCCGGCGCAGGTGGAGCCACACGGCGTGACGCGTGGCACCCACGTGTACTCGCACGTGCGGTGGCGCATGACGGCGTATCAGGTGACGACGAGCGGCAGGAGAGGCGAGTGGCGCGACCCCGAGCTCATGGCGCTCGGGACAGCGCATCGGAAGATCCTGCGGACCACGATGCAACGCTCGGGGTAGACCCCAGGATCCGCTTCAGGCCTGCTTGTCGAGTCCGAGCGCCTTGCGCGCCTTCTCGACGTCCGAGACCATGAGCACGAACTCAGCCTCTTCGGAGCCAGGAGCGGTCGTGCCAAAGAGCGCCTCGATGTTGATCTTGGCCTTCGCGAGCCTCTTCGTCGCGTCCGCCAGCGCGCCCGGCTCGTTGCTGAGCTTCAACGTGAGCGCCTCCGCCACGCGGAATTGATAGCCCGCTTCGCGCAGCGCCTTCTCGGCCTTCCTTGGCGCGCTCACGTGGAGGCGGAGGCTGCCGAAGTCGACGCTGCCTTCCAGGAGGAGCGCTTCGATGTTGACCTCGGCCGAAGCGAGGACGTCCGCGAGCTCCGAGAGGGCTCCGGGACGGTTCTCAAGGAAGACGACGATCTGGGCGCTCATGGGCGCGCGCAAGACGGCGCGCCGGAAGAAGCTAGGCCCGTCAGGCGCGCATGCCCGCGCCGCTTGCGCCGCGGCGCTCTTCGATGCCGCCGCGCCCGCAGCTCCCGAGCTTAGGGCAGCGCATGCCCCTGAGGGAAGGGACCATCGGGGACCCGCATTCGGGACAGGCGCCTCGTGCCTCGGCCATGGGGCGTGGCGAGCCTCGGGGAGGTTTTAACCTTTTTGCGTGAAATCTGGTCGAAAGCCCGGAGGAATGACGGAACTACGCCTCGGCATCGGTCGCCGAGCTGGCGAGCGCCGCCAATGGCTGGAACTGGATCGTCTCGACCATCCCGCCGAAGCCGCAGGCGGACATCCGCGGGCAACGGAGGCCGGACATCGTGGGGGCGAGGGCGGTGCCGCAGCGGGCGCAAAGGACGCGGAGTCGCATGGCGCGGCCACCTCGCAGCGCGTGCTTGTCCCTCGCCCTACCACCACCTGGGGTGCTCGGGGCGCTCGGGTGCAAGAACGGCTATGAGTGCGCCAGCCGGTGCGCGCGCATGCGCGCTCTCGCCCTCCTCCTCGCCGCCGCCACGCTCGCAGCCGGCTGCCTGGGCACACAGGGCGCAACGCTCGCGCCTCAGTCGGCAGCGGCCACGCACGTCGTCGGGGAGGACGGCGCGCCCATCCCCTACGCCACCTACGCGCTCCTCGCCGCGGGCGCGCCCGTCGCGCGCGGCTCGGCCGGGCTCGACGGCGCGCTGTGGCTCCCCGTCCTCGCCTGGGACACGATCGTCCTCTCCGCGACCGGCTTCGAAGCGCGCGCCTTGTCGCGCGCGGACCTCGGCGCGCCCACGGTCGCGCTCGCGCGCGCCGGGAGCATCGATCCGTTGGACGCGACGCCGACCCTGCGCATGCTCCCGCCGCACGAGTTCGACCCCTACGTCTTCGGTCCTCAAGCGGCATGCTCCCTGCGGAACACGTGCGGCCTCTCCGAGCCCGTGCTCGAGAACGCGCCCAACGGGGTCGTGTATGCGAGCGCCACGTGCTGCGTCGGTGGATCGCCGCCGGTGTGGGTCTCGCGCGACGCGGGCGCGTCGTGGGGCACGCTCGACACGCCCGGCGTGCGGGAGGCCGT
>DATLCC010000114.1:0-37003 GCA_035526585.1 Thermoplasmatota archaeon
GGATAGGCCCTTAGCTGTCACCCATTGGAGGGAATCGCGTCCGGGAAAGCAAAGTACGTGGACTGGTCAAAAGCACGCCGTCGTCCCGCACGGGTCGACGACGCACGCGACCTGGCGCCCGTTGTCGCTCACGCAGATGATGGAGGAGGGCTCGTCGGGGTAGGTGCAGACGTTGTGCTTGGGCAAGCTGTCGCACGAGTCGAACCCGGCGCTCGCCGTGGGCGCGGCGGCGAAGGCGAGGACGAAGAGGCCGATGAAGGCGAGCATGAGGACGCGCATCGAGGCAACACCGCACGACCGATGCATGGGCGTTGCTGAGGCGCAAAGAAAGGGATGCGAAAAGAAGAGAAGGGACAAGCGTCCCGAGCCCGAGCCCCAGCCCGAGCCCTCGCCCTTATGATGGGAGCGCGCGAAGCGCGCTCACATCATGCCGGGCATTCCGCCCATGCCGCCCATGCCGCCGGGCATGCCGCCCGCGCCGGGGCCGCCTTCGCCGCCCTTGAGCTCCTTCGCGGCGATGACGTCGTCGATGCGGAGGATCATCGTCGCGGCTTCGGTCGCGGAGCCGATGGCCTGCACCTTGACGCGCAGCGGCTCGACGACGCCGTCCTTGACCATGTCCTCGACCTTGCCGGTGTAGACGTTGAGGCCGAAGGTCTTCTTGCCCTGCTCGTGGGCGCTGCGGAGGTCGACGAGGCTGTTGATCGCGTCGAGGCCCGCGTTCTCGGCGAGCGTGCGGGGGATGATCTCGAGCGCGTTCGCGAACGCCTCGATGGCGAGCTGCTGGCGGCCGCCGACGCTCGCGGCGTACTTGCGCAGCTGGAGCGCGAGCTCGATCTCGGGGCTGCCGCCGCCGGCCACGATCTTGCCGTCCTCGACGGCGACCGCGACCACGCGCAGCGCGTCCTCGAGGGCGCGCTCGATCTCGTCCGCCACGTGCTCGGTGGAGCCGCGCAGGAGGACGGAGACGGCCTTCGGGTTCGCGCACTCGGTGACGAAGGTGAGGTCGTCGGAGCCGATCTTGCGCTCTTCGACGAGGCCCGCCTTGCCGAGGTCGGTCGGGCGGAGGTCGTCGAGGTTGCTGACGATCGTCGCGCCGGTGGCCTTCTCGAGCTTCTCCATGTCGCTCTTCTTGACGCGGCGGACGGCGTAGATGCCGGCCTTGGCGAGGAAGTGCTGCGCGAGGTCGTCGATGCCCTTCTGGGCGAAGACGACGTTGGCGCCGCTCTTCACGACCTTGTCGACCTTCGCGCGGAGGACGCGCTCTTCCTCGTCGAGGAAGCTCTGGAAGCTGCCCGGCGTCGTGATCTTGATCTTGGCGTCGATCTCGGTCTTCTTGATCTCGAGGGCGACGTCGAGGAGCGCGACCTTCGCGTCCTTCACCTGCTTGGGCATGCCGGCGTGCACGCGCTCCTTGTCCACGATGATCCCGTGGAGGAGCTGCGTGTCGTCGACGCTGCCGCCGCTCTTCTTCACGACCTGGACGTTGTCCGTGTCGGCCTTCGTCTTGCCGTTCACGGTCTCCTTGACGGCGTGGACGGCGTCGACGGCGATCGAGGAGAGGTTGCTCTTCGAGAACTGCGCGCTCTTGCCGGTCATCGCGGTCGTCGCGATCTTGACGAGGAGGTCGCGGTTGTCGTGGACGGGCTGCGCGATGCTCTCGAGGATCTCGAGCGCCTTCTTGTGCGCGAGGCGGTAGCCCTGGTTGATGAGCGTCGGGTGGACGTCGTCGATGAGCTCCTCGGCGCGGCGCAGGAGCTCGCCGGCGATGATGACCGCGGAGGTCGTGCCGTCGCCGCACTGCTGGTCCTGGGTCTTCGCGACCTCGACGATCATCTTCGCTGCGGGGTGCTCGATGTCGATCTCCTTGAGGATCGTCACGCCGTCGTTCGTGATGACGACGTCGCCCATCGAGTCGACGAGCATCTTGTCCATGCCCTTCGGGCCGAGCGTCGAGCGCACGGCCTCTGCGACGGCCTTGGCCGCCATGATGTTGTTGGACTGCGCGCCGCGGCCCTTCTCGCGGCGGGTGCCTTCCTTCAGGATGATGACCTGCTGATTCGGGTTGTTGCCCATCATTTTGCACACCTCTGATTGGCCGGGCCATACGAGCGGTTCTATTTAAGCCCGACGCCTCAGCGGACGCCTGTCACTGCGTGGCAGACGTCCGAGGGGACCAGGGGCTGGGGCGCCCGCCCAGAGGGCACATGAAGGACCCCCGCGCAAACCCTCGGCCGTGGGCGCCACCGTTCCCCTTGTCGCCGTCTCCTCCGGGCTCGCGGTCTTCGGCCTCAGCGCGGTGGGCGCGATCGGCCGCGCGCCGCTCGTCGCATTCAGCATCGTCCTGTGCATGGGGTGCCTTGTCGCTCTCACGAGCGCGGTGCCGGCTCGGGGCCGGTAGCGTCTCGCGGCCGCGCGCTCACTTTCAAAAACCTTCTAAAAGGGGCGCCCCTCACCGATGACCATGGCCACCGCGACCCGCGTGCTCGACGACACCCGTTTCGAAGCGCGCGCCCGCATCGGCGACGTGATCGCGCTCGGCATCATCCTCGTCGTCGGCGGGGCGCTCCTCTTCCAGATGTACACGATCGGCTACAGCGCGAGCGAAGCGGCACGCACCGGTGACGTCTACGCGCGCGACAAGACGTTCGTGTTCATGATCATCGAGACGGCGATCGTCATGCTCGGCTTCGCGTGGGTCGTCTACCGGCTCTTCTCCGGCAGCGCGCGCCGCGTCGGAGGGTAGACGTGTCCGAGGTCATCGAGAACTACATCCGCCGTCATCCCGGCCTCTCCGAGAAGGACGCGTTCGACGGCTTCCTGCAGGAAGAGCGGATCAGGTCCTGGGTGGGCTCCGACGATTCGCGCAAGGAGCGCCTGCGCGTCGAGTTCGGGCGCACGTGGGGATCGATGCACGTCCAAGCCTCGCTCGAGAAGGGCTCGGCGCGGGCAGGTCCCTCGGGCCCGAGCCAGATGCAGCAGGCTCGCACCGTGCGGGTCGAAGTGACGCCCGAGGCCGTGGGCGATGCGCACGTCGCATCGGGTCCCGGCGCTCGCAAGCTCTCGGTGCTCTGCACGGGCTGCAAGCACATGGACGTCTGGATGCAAGGCGAGACCATCTCGTGCCACCGCTGCGGACGCGCCTACGACGACATGCTCCAGCTCATCCGCGTGACGCCCGTCGGTCCGGGCGAGTTCCTGTTCGGCGAAGGCTGGCGGGGCGTCGCGACCGGCGTCGGCATCGTGGGCGGCCTCGCCGCGCTCTACGTCCTCCTCACCCGGGTGCTCTAAGGTGGGCGTCTTCGACTGGCTCAAGAAGAAGCTCAGCTTCGCGGGCCTCTTCCGCAAGAAGAAGGGCTTCCGAATGGGGATCTACGGCTCTCCGAACGCGGGCAAGACCACGCTCGCGAACGCCATGTGCCGCGACTACACGGGCGACGTGATGGGCACCGTGAGCGAGGTGCCGCACGAGACGCGCCGCGTGCTCACCAAGCAGCAGGTCATCATGCAGACCGAGCAAGGCACGCTGATCGTCGACGTGATGGACACGCCCGGCCTCGCCTCGAAGGTCAACGCGATGGACTTCGAGCTCATGTACAACATGGACTCGGAGGTCGCCGCGAAGCGCGCCGAGGAGGCCCGCATCGGGATCGTCGAAGCGATCGAAGCGCTCGACACGCTCGACGCGATGCTCCTCGTCCTCGACGCCGCCGACGACCCCCTCCAGCAGGTGAACCAGGTGCTCCTCACGCACGTGCAGGCGCGGAAGCTCCCGATGCTCATCGTCGCCAACAAGATCGACCTTCCCGACGCCGACGTCGGACGGATCCAGAAGATGTTCCAGCGGCACCCGGTCGTCGGGATCTCCGCGAAGACGGGGGAGAACCTCGACCAGCTGTATGACAAGCTCATACGGACCTTCGGCGCCTGAACGGCGCGCGCAGCGCGCCATTCAGGCGACACGTCGCGCAGGCCGCTTCGCGGCCTCGCGGTCGGGGCGCGCTGCGGCGCGCCCCCAGGCGGTCCTGCGCACTCGTTCTGGGGTCCGGGGCTCGCGCTTCGCGCGCGCCGCCTGCGGGCGGACGCCCCGGACCCCAGAAAGAGGGGCAGAGCGCGCATGCTTGCCTGGATCGTTCACCGAGCAGTGACGTTCCCTTTCGCGTTCTGTCCGCGTTCGGCCAGTCGCACTTCCATACCCTTATGAACGCAGGCGCCGCCTTTTCTCGGCGTGGACACCCCTATCGTCGGCGCGGTGTTCGGGAACGTCTCCACCACGGAGTTCCGCTTCGCCGTCCGCGACGCGACGCTCAAGCGGCTCGACTACGTGCAGGTGGAGCACCCGACCGACGGCGCGCTCGTCGCGCAGGTGACCGAGGTCACGCGCGAGACCAACATGGGTTTCGAGGAGGCGGGTCGGCGCTATGGCGACCAGCCTCTTCGCGACCAGCTCATCGGCCGCGCCCGCGTCATCGGGTTCCGCGACCTCGCGGGGCGGCTGCAGGCGCCGCGCACGCCCGTGCCGGCGGGCGCCGAGGTGCGGCGCGTCGACAGCGCGCTCCTCGCGCAGGTGTTCGGCCTGCGCGACACCGAGGGCGCGTACCTGGGCGTCGTCAAGGGGTACGACCTGCGCGTCGTCCTCGACATCAACACGCTCGTGCAGAAGCACGTCTCGATCCTCGCGAAGACGGGCTCGGGCAAATCGTACGTCGTGGGCGTGCTCATGGAGGAGCTGATCAAGCGCCACGTGCCCGTCGTCGTGGTCGATCCCCACGGCGAGCACGGCTCGCTCGCGAAGCCCAACAACTCGCCGCACGACCAGGCGGCGCGCCGGCGATTCGGCGTGACGCCGCGCAACTATGGCGAGCACATCGTGGAGTATTCGCCCGACACGGTCGCGAACCCGGACGCGGCGCCCTTCGTGCTGGAGAGCAAGAACCTCGAGGTGCGCGACGTGGTCGAGCTCCTCGGCGGCGAGGTCACGAACTCGCAGATGGGCATCCTGCACGCCGCGGTGCGCGAGCTCAAGGACAAGGGGAAGGACTACGACCTCACCGTCCTCCTCGACACGGTCCGCGAGTCCGCGTCGAACGCGAAGTGGACGCTCGTCTCCGCGCTTGAGTCGCTCGTCTCGCTGGGCATCTTCACCGGCGTCGGGACCTCGATCGAGAGCCTGGTGCAGCCGAAGAAGGTGAGCATCCTGAACCTCAAGGGCGTCTCGCCCGAGGTCCAGCAGACGGTCGTGACGCTCATGTCGCGTCGCCTCTTCGAGGCGCGCAAGCTCGGCAAGGTCCCCCCTTTCATGCTCGTGATGGAGGAGTGCCACAACTTCGCGCCCGAGAAAGGCATGGCGACGACCGCGAGCGGGATGGCGCTGCGCACCATCGCATCCGAAGGCCGAAAGTTCGGCATGGGCCTGATGGTCGTCTCGCAACGGCCCGCGAAGGTCGACAAGAACGTGCTTTCGCAGTGCAACACCCAGATCATCCTGAAGGTGACCAATCCCAATGACCTGAAGGCGCTCGCCTCGTCGGTCGAAGGCTTGACCGGCGACAGCGAGGACGAGATCCAGCGCCTCCCGGTCGGCGTCGCGTTCGTCTCGCACCCCCGCATCAGCATCCCCGTGCTCGTGGAGGTGCGCCCGCGCGAGACCGCGCACGGCGGCGAAAGCGTCGACGTGATGGCGGCCGTCCGCGACGCGGAAGAAGCCGAAGAGGAGGAGGCGATCGCGGCGGTCGAGAAGGAGCTCGGGATCCCCGCCGCTGCGGACGAGGACGAGGACGAGGACAAGGACGAGGGGAGGGAGAAGACGAGGGCGAAGGCGAAGGGGGCCGACGCCACCCCGAAGCGCGCGCAGCAGAAGCGCCTCCCCGATCCCGAGCCCGAGACGGAAGCGGCGCCCGAGCCCCCGCCCCGCCCCCTCCCGGCCCCCGCTCGGGCCCCTGGACCGGCCCCCAACCGACGGCTCCACGCGACGTGGCTCGACGAGCTCGCCCAGGAGGTGCGCTTCGTCTCTTCCTCCGACCTCGCGTCGCTGGATCGCGCGCGGCTCTCGGCGCTCGAGAGCGAGCTCTCCGAGCGCGCGCAGACGCTTTCGCACGACGTGCACGAGCTGGGGCCGCGCGGCGAGGAGCTTCTGGCGCAGCTCAACGCGCAGCTCGTTCGCGTGCACGGGCTCCTCGGGTCAACGAAGAAGGGGTTCTTCGCGCGGTGGCTGAGACCGTGAAGCATCTCACCGACGAGAAGATCGTGAAGTATCTGGACACGACGCAGCGCGCGCTCGACAAGCTCGCGATCGCGCCGCCCACGCCCAGCCACCTGAAGACGATCGCCGACGACTTCCTCGGCATGGCGACCGCATACTTCCGCGACGCGAAGCACTTCGCGGCGCAGGGCGACCACGTCAACGCGTTCGCGTGCGTCAATTACGCACACGGGTGGCTGGATGCGGGCGCGCGGCTGGGCCTATGGGATGTCGGGCAGGACGACGTGCTCTTCACGCTGTCGCGCTGACTCAGAGGATGCGCGTGTCGCCGGTGTAGGCGCCGCTGCACGTGTCGTCGTCGAAGGAGTCGTGGCGCTGGAGCCCGGAGCGGCCGTTCGACTCCTGGTAGACCCAGATGCTCACGCAGTCCGTGCACACGTCGACGACGACGTAGAAACAGCTGCTCTGGATGGCGCAGGTGTTGGCGGGGGCGGGCGAGGTCGTCGGGCCGCACGCGAGGGCAGGGGGAGTGCCCGCGAGCACGAGCGTCGCGACCAGAAGGAACAGGATGCTCCGCATGGGATGAAGCCTCGACCTGTCGAAGCGCGCCGCGCTCTTGAGTAGTCTCGTGAGAGTGTGTAGCCCCTGCCACGATGCCCGAGGTCAAGACCGGCCCTCGTCGGGGCGCTCGGCGCGCTGCCTGTGGCGAGCGCACCTCGGCCCCGGTAAGGACTCCACGAGTTTTACGGACATGGCGGTCACGAGGCTAACGCCGAACGTGAGAGAGGAACGTGTAGCCCCAGCCACGATACCCAAGGTCATTCGTGCAAGTCCCGAGGGTTGAAAAAGGGCGGGGCCGGCCGTGCATTTGGACCAGAGTATTTAACGGGGCGGGCCGCATCGCGCGCTGTCCCAATGCGCATCGCGGTCGTGGAGAAGGATCGCTGCCAGCCCAAGAAGTGCCAGTACGAGTGCGTGACGTTCTGTCCCGTCGTGCGCCAAGGCATCACGGAGTGCATCCAGCCGGGCCCCGACCAGGGGAAGGCGATCATCTCCGAGGAGCTGTGCATCGGTTGCGGCATCTGCATCAACAAGTGCCCCTTCGACGCGATCTACATCACGAACCTCCCCGAGCAGCTCGACGAGGACCTGATGCACCGCTACGGCGAGAACCAGTTCACCCTGTTCCGCCTGCCCGTGCCCAAGGCCGGGCGCGTCGTGGGCCTCCTGGGCCCGAACGGCATCGGGAAGACGAGCGCCATCCGCATGCTCTCGGGCGCCGAGATCCCGAACCTGGGCGAGTTCGAGAAGAAAGCCTCGTGGGAAGCCGTGATGGCGCGCTACGCTGGGACGGAGCTTGGCGACTACCTGGCGCGCGTGCGCGACGGCAAGGTCAAGTCCGTCGTGAAGCCGCAATACGTCGACAAGCTCGGCAAGGCCGTGAAGGGCACGGTGCGCGACCTGCTGAAGAAGGCCGACGAGCGCGGCATCTTCGACGACATCGTGCAGAAGTTCGAGATGCAGCAGGTCGTCGACCGCGACATCGACAAGTTGAGCGGC
Source organism: Thermoplasmatota archaeon (assembly GCA_035526585.1). Taxonomy (GTDB): domain Archaea; phylum Thermoplasmatota; class SW-10-69-26; order JACQPN01; family JAJPHT01; genus JAJPHT01. The sequence goes on from DATLCC010000114.1 coordinate 7,763, forward strand.
GGCGAGCTTCAACGACTCGCGATCGCTGCGTGCATCGCGCGCGAGGCGGACGTCTACTTCATCGACGAGCCCTCCTCCTACCTCGACATCCATCAGCGACTGAACGTCGCGCGCGCGATCCGCGAGTTGGCGGACCAACACGGCAAAGCAGTGCTCGTGATCGAGCACGACCTCGCGGTCCTGGACTTCCTCGCGGATCAGGTGCACCTCCTCTACGGACGCGAAGGCGCGTACGGCATCGTCGCGCTGCCGCGCCCCGTGCGCACGTCGATCAACGTGTTCCTCTCGGGCGAGATGCGCGAGGAGAACATCCGCTTCCGCGACACGCGCATCGAGTTCGAGGAGCACCCGCCGCGCCACCAGTGGAGCGGCGCGACCATCGTCGACTTTCCCGCGCTCACGAAACGAATGGGCGACTTCCACCTGTCCACCGGCGCGGGCGAGATCAAGCAGGGCGAGGTCGTCGGGATCGTCGGTCCCAACGCCACCGGCAAGACGACCTTCGTCAAGATGCTCGCGGGCGTCGAGAAGCCCGACACGGGCCAGATCCAGAACATGGTGCGCGTCGCCTACAAGCCACAGTACGTGAAGGCGGACATCGACGAGACCGTCGAGTCGCTCTTCTACGGGCAGCTGGGCGCGCAGTACACGACGAGCTTCTTCGCCAACGAGATCGTGCGCCCGCTGGGGATCAAGCGCCTCGAGCAGAAGAAGGTGAACGAGCTTTCCGGCGGCGAGCTGCAGCGCGTGGCACTCGCGCTCTGCCTCGGGAAGGACGCCGAGCTCTACCTCATCGACGAGCCCTCGGCATATCTCGACGTCGACCAGCGCATGATCGCCGCGCACGTGATCCGCCGCGTCATGGAGAACCGCGGCCGAAGCGCGCTCGTCGTCGACCACGACGTCTACATGATCGACGTCATGTGCGACTCGCTCATGGTCTTCGGCGGCGCGCCCGGCAAGAGCGGCACCGGCGAAGGCCCGTTCGACCTGCGCGAAGGCATGAACCGCTTCCTCCACAACGTCGACATCACGTTCCGCCGCGACCGCGAGACCCTGCGGCCCCGCGTGAACAAGCCCGGCTCCCGCCTCGACCGCGAGCAACGCGCGATCGGCGAATTCTTCTACACGCAGATCGGGAACGAGGAATGAGCCTCCTTACCGGGTCACGGTCGCCGAGACAACAGAATGAGGTTGTCGCTGGGAATGGCACCGTTGCACGTCCCGTCGAAAGAGGGGTCATGTCGCTGTAGACCAGGAATTCCGTTTGATTCCTCGTAGACGGCGAGCCCAGAAGGTTCGCCGACGGAACTATCTCGGTCGATGTCGAGATAGAATTGCCCTATCTGGGCATCTGCCTCGCCGTAGCTCTCGCATTCTCCTGCACTCGAACCCGGAGTTGCCAGCAGTAGAAGGATACTAGTTATCAACTGTGTAAGTCCTTGTGATTGCGCGTTCACCACCATCACTCTCCCTGCACTTGACTTCGAAGGTATGAGCTCCGTCCGTGAGCGTCGTCGTATCGAATCCACGGTAGTACGTGTCGTTACCGAGGTAGTACGCGTCATTCACAATGTCGGAAGTATGGTGCGTCATGCCACCTATGAATGTTGAGTCCACAGTCAAGTTGACATATGCTATGTTGTTCCCGGGACTGTATGCATAAGCGGAGATATTCGCGACACCAGAGAGAGTCGTCGTTTTGAGCGGCAGCACGAAACGGCACGTTGGAAGCCAGTCCGGGAGCAGCTCGTCAAGCGCCGCGCCCACGTTGACCATACCCCAGCCGGAATCGTCGTCGCGGCCACTGCCATAGACTGCAATATCTGTCGCCGTCTCTTCTAGAAGGTCTTTCACAACTTGGTTAACGAGAGAAGGCTGATGACTGATGAGAATGGCCGCCGCTCCAGCAACGTGAGCTGCAGCCTCACTCGTAGCGCCGCCCGTTGGAACTGTAGTGCGGTTTCCACTATCGAGTTTCCAGACATTGTTTCCGGGCGCGGAAATGTCAAGCGCAGGGCCCCGACTCATCGAGGGGAATGGATTTCCGCATACTACGTTTGATGCCGTCACACAGGTAACGGTGAGGGAGATCGGGTGCCTACCGGGGAAAAGAATCGGACTGTTTAGGGAATTTCCTGCGGACGCGACCAAGACGGCGTTCCGATGATAAAACGCGAACTGAAGAGATGTATTCCAATCTGTGTGTTCGGTCTGGCTGCCAAAGCTCATCGAGAATACTCGAGCCGATTGGTTTGCACACCAGCTCATCGAACTTGCCGCAGCCGCCGCATCAACACCTCCGCCAGAGCTGTCCGAGTTCGTCTTCAGTCCGTAGAAGCTGACGTTTGCCACGCCGGAAATGTTGCGGCCGTTGTTGATCGTGGCGGCCGAGATGCCAATCATCATCATCCCGTGCGTCCCGGAAACGGTGTTCAGCGGGTTTGCATCGTCGTCGTAAAAGTCATACCCGCCGAGATAGCCATCAGCAAGATCTCCATGGCGATAATCAAACCCAGTGTCGATGTTGCATATCGACACAGATCGTGAACCGATTTCGTTCTGCCATGCATCGACTGCACCCATCTCAACGAGGTTGTCTTGAGAAGCGAAGATAGGATCGTTTGGGGTCCATGTGGTAGTCTCAGCGATCTCGTCCATCTCGATATATCGGATGTTCGGAGTGAACCGTGCCTGAGTCTCGGTGAGGAGTGGACTTGCAGTCTCAAGCACCAAGAACTTGACCGCCGGGTCGACGCGGACCACGATTCCTCCAAGGTATGCGTCGCCTTTCTCGACTGCGGGCAGCTCAGAGAACCCAATGATCATCCAACTTAGTCCGTCGTCACCGATAGCGCTCGGAGGTGGCAAGGCCGTCGCCACAAGTAAGATTGCCAGGACTCTCGAAGTAGACCCACGAAAGACTCCCCTTCGGGCCAACATCTTCGGTGTCGATAAGGCTTCCTCGCGGAGACGCATTTTCGGTCGCAATGTTGGGAATCGAGACACACTGAGGGCGCCATTGACCCCGCCCGCCCACCTCGCGCCTCAACCTCGAGCACGCGCGATCGGCTAATACTTCTATACGCAGATCGGCAACGAGGAATAGCGGAAGCAACGTTCACGCAGAGGGTCGGGGTTGCCCGCCACCATGCGACCTGCCCCGCTCGTCCTTCTCGTCCTCCTCACGGGTTGCGTCACCCGGCCTCCTGCGGACGACGGCACAGGCGACGTGCCGCTCGACGCGCCCACGCGACTCGTATACGGCGGCCTTTGCGACGAGATGCTCGGCGCGTTCCCCGTGGCGCCCGACGCCGTCGCGCTTCCCGAAGGCTTCGCGCCGGCGCCCTTCGTCGCGCCCGGGCCCGCCTCGAACGTCTTCGTCATCGGCTGGCGCTGCGCCGCCGCCACGACGGACCTCGACGCGAACGCATCGGACCCCGTCACAGAGGTCTTCGCCGGCTACGGAGTGGTCGTCCCCGAGGAATATCGGCTCGAGGGCGCCTACGGGCACGCCATCCTGCTGGGGCTTGGCACGAGCTCGAACCTCTCCGCGACCACCTACGAGGCTTGGGGCATCCCCGCCGCGCTCACCGATGTCGCATTCGAGTGGCAGGCGGCGCCCAGGGGCGGGAGCGGGCGGCTCGCCGCCGCGGCGGGGCCTCTGGACATCGACATCCGGGTGAACGCGGGCCCGGACTCTCCCGATGTCGCGAACGCCGCGCGCTTCTTCGTGGTCGAAGGGGACCGGGTCACGGCGGCCTACGACATCGCGTGGACCGACGCGCCCGGAGTCCAAGGGCAGGCCCTCTCGTCGGGCGCGCTTCCGGGCGCGCCGCCCGCGACGACCGGACTGGGTTTCTACTACAGCACCGAGGTGGAGGAGCGCTACGTCATGTCGCCCGTCGAGCTCCCCTCGCGATAGGGATCCTTCGAGGGGCTTCCCCGCATGGCCCCGTCACCGATGAAGCTGTCGCAAGGCCAGGCTCGCTCGCCCGTCACGCATCCGGTGCCCCTCAGGGCAACGGGCGTGGTCTTTTAGTATCGTGAGACCAACATAGGTCGTCGGCTGAAAGGCGAAGCACCCTGGTCACGCGGACCTGGGCCCCCTTCCTGCCGGACACGAGTGGTGAACATGCCGAAGACACGACGAAGCAACGAACCCTACAAGCGGCACCACTGGCACAGCGCCCGGACCGAGCGCAGGAACCGGTTCACGAAGGCCATCAAGAGTTGGATGCGCGTACGTGTCTTCGATCCCGAGTTGTTCCTCGACGCGAATGACAAGGACCTGCAGCTGCGCCGCGGCGACAACCTGCGCCGCGGACACGGCCGCGGCGGCGTCTCGTTCGAAGGCGAACGCAAGCCCCACGTCGACTGGCTCACGGCCGACAAGTCGCGCATCCGCTACCAGATCAACCACGGCGCCATCACAGAGCAGCGCGCCGCTGAGCTGGAACGCCGGCTGAACCTCTGAACCCGACGAACCTCCCTCGGGAGGTTCGTCAGGAATGAGGCCGCGCTACGGCGCGGCCCTCCTCCTTCTCCGTTCTCACTTCTTCGCGACCTTGTCCGCGAAGCGCACGATCCGGTCGAACGCGTCGTTCAGCACGTCCGGCGGCGGCAGGATGACCGTGCGGAAGTGGCCCATCGCGCTGCGGCCGAAGCCGCTCCCGTGCACCACGAGCACCTTCTCCTCCTTCAGGAGATTGAGCACCCACTCCTTGTCCGTCGACCAAGGGTTGCTCGGCATCCCCACGAGCGCGTAGAACGCGCCGCCTGGCGGGGAGAGCGTGAGGTTCTCCGTCTCCGAGACGCGCTTCACGACGATCTCCGCGCGCTCGCGCAGCTTCCGACGCAGCTCGGGCACGTGCGGCGCGCGCGCCTGCAGGGCCTTGGCGAGGGCGATCTGGATCGGGTAGCTCGCCGAGAGGCGGGAGCGCGCCTGGCGCATGACGCCCTCCTTGATGTCCACGAGCTCGCCGTTGTCGTGCTTGAACGCGACGTAGCCCGCGCGCCAGCCCGGCACGAGCCAATTCTTGCTGAAGCCATTCAGGATGATGCAGGGGCCCGGCTCCTGCGCGGGCGAGGGCGCGACGGCATCCCCTGCGAAGACGAGCTCGCTGTAGATGTCGTCCGAGATGAGGATGAGGCCGCGGCGGTGCGCCAGCTCCGCGATCGCCTTCACGGTGGCCTTCGGGTACACGGCGCCGGTCGGGTTGTTGGGCGAGATGACCGCGATCGCCTTCGTCCGGATGCTGATGCGCGCCTCGATGTCCTCGATGCGCGGGATCCAGCCGTTCTCCGGCAGCGACGGGTACTCGACGGGCACCGCGCCGTAGAAGCTCGTCACGCCCAGGTACTGCGGATACGCGGGCCCCGGGACGAGCACCTCGTCTCCCGGCTCGCAGATCGCGCCAAAGAGGAACGACAGCGCCTCGGACACGCCCGCCGTGAAGACGATGTCCTCCGGCGCGAGCGTGATCCCCCGCATCTCCTTCTCGTACTTCGCGATCGTCTGCCGGATGTCCGGCATGCCCTCCGAATCCGCATAGCGACCGAGGTTCGAGGCAGCGCGAAGGGCGGCCGAGAGGGGCTCGGGCGGCTCGAAGTCGTAGACGTCCGGATCCCCGATGTTGAGCTTCAGCACCTTGTGCCCCAGCTTCTCGAGCTCGCGGGCAGGCGCCAGCACGTCGCGGATGGGCGCCTCCATGTGACGCAGGCGGGAAGCGGCCGGGAAGCGCTTGGGCGGCGTGGCGCTCATGGGAGCGGGGACCTCCCGCGGCCCCAAAAAGGCTCCTGAAGGTCGGGCGGGCAACTGTCGTTCCCTAAGCCTGTTCTTGAACAGTCGTTCTCCGAGGGGCGGGGCGAGGGGGGCGGGGGGCTGCCCTGCATGTGCCCGGCATGTGGGATGCATGTGCCCTGCATGTGGGATGCATGTGCGGCGCATGTGCGGTGCATGTGCGGTGCATGTGGGGTACATGTGCAGTGCATGTGCGTGGCACATGCGTGCGGGCGCAGGCCAGGCCCCCCCCTCCCGTGACCCTTCGGTCACTCATTTCCCGGCGCGCTTCGTCCCCACGTCCTCGCGTCGTGGCGTGCGCGCCACAGCGCTGCGACCCATGCGAGCGCGAGTGCGGTCTCGGTGATGCCGTCGAGCGCGTAGACCCAGCGGATGGTGCCGGCGGCGGTGTAGCCGAGGTCGATCGCGGCGAGTGCGAGCGCGGTGAGGATGGCGAGGAGGGCGATCTCGAAGGGGATGCGGAGGCGCAGTGCGGCGGCGAAGAGGGTGAGGCCGGTCGCGAGGAGGAGCGCGGCGACGGTCTTCACGAGCCAGACGTCGGTCTTGGGGCCTGTGACGGCCATGAAGCTCTCGATGTGGACGAGCGCCCAGGCGCCCGTGGAGGTGAAGTAGGCTGCCTGGGTGCGGGCGAGCCATACGAGCGCGCGCATGGGGGCGTCTGGCGGGCGTCGGAACGGCCTTCTTGTGGCCGCCCCGTCGCTGGCGCGGCTGCTCACTCGTTTTGGCGGCCGCGGCTGTTCTCGCCGCCCTTCTTGCCGATCTCCGCCATGTGGTCGGGGCCGTATTTGTCGACGACCGCTTCGCCTCCCATGCGTCCGGCTTCGCTGCGGTCGACGTTCTCCAGGTTCTCGGGGTTCCCGCCGCTGGCCTCGCCGCCCTTGCTGGCGATCTCGCGCTGCTCTTCTTCGTCCATGGACGCGAATCCGCGTCGGTTTTCTTCTTCGTTCTCTGCCATGTCGTTCACCGCCGCGCGGTCGCGCGGCGAGCGCTCCTCGTGCGCCCATCGGATGAACGCCCTGTGGCGCATGGTTAGCTGCGGGGCCGCTTTATCGGGCGCGCGCCAGGGGCTCCTTGGCTCCATCGTCTCCGATCGCGACGAAGACGCCTGTGACGCGGAGCACTTCGCGCTCGTCGTCCTCGGAGGGGTGCGTGGCGGTGACGCGGAGGTCGATGGCGAGCGAGGTCCTGCCCCATCGCGAGACCTTCCCATAGAAACTGACCATGTCGCCGGGGACGACGCGGCTCTGGAAGTCGATCTCGGTGAAGGCTTTCGTGACCATGAAGCGGTTCTTGACCTGGCGTCCGGCGTAGATGGCGCCGGCTTCGTCGACCCACGCCATCATGTTCCCGCCCCAGAGGACGCCGGCGTGTCCGGTGTCCTTGATGAGGCAGAGGCGCCGCGTGATGAGCTCGTGGTCCGACACGCGGCGCGAGATGCGCAGCGGCGGAATAGGCGTTCCCCCATACGATCTCCATCGGAATCGCTCCAGGGCGCTCGTGTGCTTCCTTTGGACGATTCTTCTCGGGGATTCTGTACGCGTCAACACGACTTGGACAGGTTCCATTCTCTCAGGCGGGAATCCGGTGTGAGCGCGTGCGAAACAAAAAGGCAACCTTATGCTTCCTTCCGCCACGTCATGATATCAGGAGAACCTACTCCATGCCGTTCACCAAGGATGGATACACGCTTTACAGCCGCACGGTCACCCTGAAGGGCGGCCGCCAGCAGACGATCTACTTCTTCGCCAAGGGCAAGCCCAAGAGCGGCGCTCCCGCCGAGCTTCCCAACGGCTACGAGGTCGCGACGACGACCCGCACGGGCCTGCCCATCCTGCGCCGCAAGGGCGGCAGCAAGTGGCGCGAGATGCGCGCGGAAGCCAAGAAGCGCGCCACCGAGCGCAAGGCGAAGCGCGAGGCGAAGCGCAAGGCCATGATGGAGGAGCGCAAGGCGCGCGCCGCGGCCCGCCGCGAGGCCGCCAAGATGAAGAAGGCCAAGAAGACGACCAAGGTCGCGAAGAAGGTCGCGCCCAAGAAGGGCAAGGCCAAGAAGGTCGTCGCGAAGAAGGTCAAGGCGAAGGCGAAGCCCGCGAAGGCCAAGAAGGGCAAGCCCGCCAAGGCCAAGAAGGTCAAGGGCAAGCGCCGCTGAAGCCTCTCGGTTCCTTCGTTCCGGGGGCACCCTGCCCCCACTTTCCTGCTTCTCGACAATCTTTCTATAGCCCCCAGAGCACGTCTTTGGCATGCTGCGTGGGGCCCTTCTGGCGTTCTGCGTGCTGGCGCCCAGCTTCGGCCTCGCGGCCCTCGGGACCGCCGGGGCGCCGTGGTGGCGATCCACCTCGCTCGACCTCGATGGCAACGGCTTGGACGACGCGCTGGAGCTCGACCTCGCCCTGGGTGAGCCTCTCGTCGTTCTCGTGGCCTTCGCCACGACGCCGACGGCCGCGGATCGCGCCGCCATCGTGGACGCAGGCTACACGATCGTGCACGCCTACGAGCACTTCGACGTGGTCGCGGTGCGGGCGCTGCCGGAGACCGTGCCCCGGCTCCTCGACGTTCCCGGCGTCGTGTTCGTCGAGCGCTCCGACACGGTGACGACGCTCCTCAAGGACAGCGTCCCTCTCATCGGCGCCCCCCAGGTCTGGAGGACGTACGGGTCGACCGGGAAGGGGATCGTGGTCGCCGTGATCGACGACGGCGCCTACGAGCAGCACCCGGATCTGACCCCGAAGGTCGCCGGGAGCTTCGATGCGGCGCTCTCGGGGAACGGGGGCGTCGTAGGCGCGATGCCCGCTTCGCTCCCGGTCCTGCCGGCAGGCCTCGATGGCCACGGCACGCATGTCGCAGGCACGATCGTGAGCGACGGGGGCCAGAGCGGCGGCACATACCGCGGCGTGGCGCCGGATGCGAAGTTCGTCGACGTGAAGGTCTTCTCGGGTCCGAACCAGACGTCGAGCGACGTCGTGCTGCGCGGGCTGGACTGGGTGATCTCGAACGCGGATCGGCTGCACATCCGAGTCGCGACCATGAGCCTCGGCGGGCGCGTCTCCGACGGCAAGGATGCGCTCTCGCGCGCGGTGAACGTCGCGGTGGACGACGGCATCATCGTCGTCGCGGCGGCGGGGAACGCAGGCCCCGGGCCCGGCACCGTGTCGAGCCCGGGCGCGGCCGAGAAGGCGATCACCGTCGGCGCGGTGGACAAGAGCAAGCGCATCGCGCCCTACTCGAGCCGCGGCCCGCTCTCCGATGGCCGGATCAAGCCCGAGGTCGTGGCGCCCGGCACCGCGATCACGAGCACCGTGCCCCCCGCGTCCACCACGAGCGCGCTCAGCCTCCTTCGCGGTGGCCGCGGCGAGGTGTATTACGGCGCCCTCTCGGGCACGAGCATGGCCGCGCCGCACGTGGCCGGCGTCATCGCGCTCATGTTGCAGGTGAACCCCGAGCTCGGGCCCTTCGAGGTCAAGCAGATCCTCGTGGCGACGGCTCAGGACATGAGCGTGAAGGGACCCGATGGCGACACCGGGTATGGGTTCGTGAACGCGATCGCCGCCACGCAGGTGGCCGACGATCCCACGCTCCTGGGATCGCCGCAGTTCGCAAGCGTGCTGAGGACGCTTCCGGAGCCTCCGAAGGAGTCGTTCGCGGACCGCATGGCATTCGAGTACGAGAGGGCCGTCCGCGAAGGCAAGCTCCCGGTCTACGTGGGCCTCGCGATCGGCGTCGTGTCGCTCCTCGTCACGGGGGGCGTCGTCGGGACGCGCGCGATCCTGCGGCCCAGGCCGTGAGCGCCACCGCGAGGAGCGAGGGCCATGCTCCCGACGGCGTCGGCGCGGAGCCCGGCGCGTCGTCGCCCGGGCCCTGCAGCAGCCGCACGTCGCGCAGCACGTTCACGTCGGCGCGGCGGAAGAGCGCAGAGGCAGGCTCCTCGGTGAAGTCGCGCCCGGCGCTCGCGCGGACGATCGCTGCGGCGGGGATGTCCGTGACCTCCAGGTCCGCCATGAAGAGCCCATGCTCGTTGGGCGGCGCGACCTTCGACGCGAGCACGCGATCGAGCACGCGCAGCTCCACCGTCACGTTCTCGATGAGCGGCGTCGCGTTCACCTCGACCGCTTCGGCCTGGATCGGCTTCGCAAGGAGCGCGAACGCGCGGCCCGTGACGGTGAACGTCCGCGCGAACTGGCGCTCGCCGCTGACGTCGTGCGCGCTCGACATGTTGAGCTGGAAGCTCGCGACGGCGTGGCGCAGGTCCGGGTCGATGGGCACCGTGCGCGAGAGCTCGCCGACGCGCACCGTCACGGTCGCGTTCGCGGGGATCGAGTGCGTGTGCCGACAGATCTCGTAGTCGCCGCGCGGCCCGGTGCGCTCGGGCCTGTTGTCGAAGCAGCCCACCGACGCGCGGATCCCTTCGAAGGTCAGGTTCACCTCGACCCCCGCCGCGGGCCGACCCTCGGGGTCGAGCACGCGGCCCACGACGTAGACGCGGTGGCTGAACACGTGATCGGCCGCCGCCACAGGAAGGGCGAGGAAGAGGGCGAGCGCGAGGGCGAGGGATCCGCGCCTCATGCCGGCGTCCACTTCACGCTGCATCCGATCGCCCACGTCATGTCGCGCGCCGGCGCATGGCCGGCGAGGAGCGCGTCCACGGCGTCGGGGAGATAGCGTTCTTCCACCCGGTCCGGGTGGTCCTTGTTGTCGTCGAAGCGCCCCTGGTACGCGAGGCGCAGATCGGGGCCGAAGACGAGGAAGTGGGGCGTGCACTGGGCGCCGAAGAGCGTCGCCACGCGCTGGTCACCGTCGCGCAGGTACGGGAAGTTGTACCCATGCTCCCTCGCGCGGGCGACCATGTGCTCGAAGGAGTCCTCAGGATAGTTCGTCTCGTCGTTGCTGTTGATCGCGACGACGCCGACGCCGCGCGTCCTCGCCGCCTCGGCCCACTGCACGAAGCGCGCCTCGTACGCGCGCACATAGGGGCAATGGTTGCACCAGAACGCGACGACGAGCGCCTTCGCGCCCGCGAAGCTGTCGAGCGACACGCGCTTCCCGTCGACGTTCACGAGGTCGAACGGCGGCGCATGTTCCCCCGTCTTCAGCTTGTAGCCGCCTTGGACTTCCATGCGCGCGCCTACGGCGCGCTTGGATTTAGGGCTTCGGACGACCTCGGGGCCAAGAGGATTGGAGCGCCGGAGGCTGCCCGACGTCCGGATGGTTCGGCGCTGCGGGAACGTCCGGTCGTCCCGTCCTCGTGGCCTTAGAGGATGGCGCCCAAGGTGGGCAAGGAATGGAACGCCGTCTCGTACGCCATCACGCCGCGCCTTGCGTACGCGATGTCGATGACGTCCCGCGCCTCCGCGCGCGCCAGGAGCCCGGCGCGCAAGGCCACCTGGAGCGCCGCTTCGCCCACGACGCGGCCGAACGCCGCGGCCGGCGTCACCTGATAGCCCGACGCGTCCACGAGCCACGCCGACGCGGCCTCCAGGTGGTCGCGGTGCGCGAGGCGCGTGAGGTACGCCTGCAGGACGTGGATCGCGCCCTCGTCCCAGTCGGCGGGCACGTCCTCGATCGCGATCTCCTCCTCGCGCGCCCGCACGAGCTTGACGCGCTCGCCCTCCGCCTTCGCGCGCGTCCACGTGAGGTCCGGCTCCACCCAGATCACCGTCTCGGGCTCGTCGAACGCGTCCGTCGCGCCCTGGCGGAAGAGGTCGAGGAGGTCGGCTTCCGGCTCCTCGTCGAAGAGGGCCCCGACCGCGCGCGCGGCGTCGCCCGCGAGCACGAGCTCGCCCGTCTCGAGCCCCGCGAAGAACGCGGGCAGGTTCGCTGGCTGCGCGATCGTCGCGAGGTGCGGCAGGAACCCCGCGCGCAGCCGGTCGGGCGTCGCGGCGACGCCCCATTCCTTCATGCGCCGATCGTACTCGGCGAACGTCTCCTTGGCGCGAGCGGCGCCCTGCTGAGCGCCCGGCTGCGCGAGCGCGAGCTCGACCGCGCGGGCGGCTCCCTCCTCGGCGCTCGCGTCGGCGCCGAAGGGGCCCACGGGTCCGCTCAGTGGATGCCACTGCTCGATGCCTGGACAGGCCAGGCTCACCGTGACCTGGATGCGGCGGCCCGCGTGCACCGAGTACGGATAGAGATGGCACACCGACGGGCGTGTCTCGTACACGCCGCAGCGCCGGTCCGCCTGCAGCGCGGAGCAGGCGACGCCGGCGAGCGGGATGTGGTGCGTGCCATCGTCGGCGCGCACGAGCATCGGGAACGTGGCGGATCGCTCATGCTCCAGCACGAGCGGAGACGCGGTGCAGCAGAACCCGCAACCGGGCTTGCAGGCGAACGTGAGCCCCTTCGCGTCGGCGACGTTCGCGGCGGCCACGCTGCGCGGAGGCGACCTCTCGTACTTGGAGCCTCCGCGCGATGGCACGCGCGTGGACGATGCCGATCACTCGTCGACGAAGAACGTCCCTTCCATCCCGCGCGACGCGTGCCCCTTGAGCTCGCACCACAGGCGGAAAGAGCCCGGCGCCCACGCCGTGAAGGTCCACGACTCGTCGGCCTTGTGCAGCTCGCTCTCGGGGCTGAGGGGCGGCAGCGCGTACTGCCACCCTTCCAGCTTGAAGTCGTGCGAGTGATCGCCCGAATCGTCGTTGTGGATGCGGAACGTCACGCGGTCACGCTTGTGGACGGTGACCGTCGCCTGATCAGGCCGGTCCCCCCCGCACACGCCAGGCTCGCTCGCGCTCGTGCACCGGAGATACATCGAGCCGTCCGCGTTCGTCCCCAGGCTGAAGTCCACCGTCACCTTGTGGCCGTTGGAGTAGGATGCGAAGCCGATGAAGGCGCCGTACAGCACGGCGACGACGGCGACGACAAGGAGGGTGCGCTTGAGCCAAGCTTTCATTCGCGCATCGAAGCGGGCGCCGGGGTGTGAAGGTTTCGATTCTGAGGAAAGTGCCTCGGCCTCAGCCGGTGAGGTCCTCCCAGATGCGCGCGAAGGAGTCGAGCTCGCCGGGCAGCGGCTCGAAGTCGTCGAGGATCCGGCGCGCCTGCGCTTCGTCCCGCAGTCCGTACCAGCGCTCCCGCCCTGCCCGGCGCGCGACCACGATCCCATCGTTCAGAAGCTCGCGCAGATGATGGCTCGTGCTGGGCTTCGCGAGCGCGATCCGCTCGCTGATCTGCGTGGGTGTCGCCTCCCCTTGTCGCAGAAGAAAAAGCACGATCTCAAGGACCGGGGCGCGGCGCAGCCTGCAGAGAAGCGCGAGGTCGGGCGACGAGATCCGCAGCGATGGGCTCGCGTACCGTGCGAAGCCGCGCTCCTCGATCCGAAGGATCGCCCCCTCCTTTTCGAGCGCGTCGAGGTGATACTGGGCGAGGCGACTCACAAGCCCGAGCTGGCGCTCGACCTCGCGCGCGTGCACGCCGGGGTACTCGTCCACCATGCGGAGGACGCGCTCGCGGACGCCCGCCATCGGTCAGCCTCGGCTGCGAAGGATGGGCCATGCGATGAGCCCGACGGCCGTGAGGTCCACGAGGCTGAACACGAGCTCGATCGTCGGGGATTCGGGCCCGCGGAAGGCAAGGTTCCAGGCCTTGAGACCGCCTTTGAGAGCAAGGAGCGCGAACGCGAGGCTTACGAGCGTGATGCCGCGATTGCCCGTGCGCACCATCGCGCGCCAAGCCGCGACGGCGACCACGGCGCAAAGGATCGCGACGACACCGGCGACGGTCGCCGGGAGGGTAAGGTCGATCGCCATGGCGCGCCCACCCAGGCACAAACGCATAAGCCTCGCCTCGCGGCTGGCGCGCCCATGGCGGAATACCACGGCGGGCGCCTCGTCGCGCGCGCCCTGAAGCGCGAGGGAGTCGACACGATCTTCACGCTCTGCGGCGGCCACGTGATGAGCATCTACGACGGCTGCCTCGACGAGGGGATCCGCGTCGTGGACGTCCGCCACGAGCAGGCCGCCGTCATGGCCGCGGACGGCATGTCGCGTGTGACGCGCAACCCTGGAGTCGCCGTGGTCACCGCCGGGCCGGGCGTCATGAACGGCGTGACCGGCATCGCGAACGCGCGCGCGGCCGACTCGCCCGTCGTGTGCATCGGCGGGCAGAGCGATTTCGTGCGCTTCGGCCAGGGCGCGCTGCAGGAGGGCCCACAGGTCCCCGTCCTCGCGCCGCTCACGAAGTGGTCCGCGAGCTGCTACGAAGCGCGCCTTCTTCCAGACTTCGTGCACACGGCCTTCCGCGAGGCGAGCGCGCCCCGCATGGGCCCCGCGTTCCTCGAAGTGCCGTGGGACATCCTGTTCGCGGAGGCCGACGAAGGCGAGCGCGCGAAGCCCACGCGGGTCGACGCGACGACGAGCGCGCCGGCGCACGCGCTCGACGCAGCGGCGCGCCTCCTCGCGGACGCGCAGCGCCCCGTGGTCCTCGCGGGCGCCAACGTCTGGTGGAGCCAGGGCGAGGCGCAGCTGCGCGCGTTCGCAGAGGCGTACGGCGCGCCCATCTACCTGAACTCGCTCGCGCGCGGCATGCTCCCGCGCGGGCACGCGGGCTGGCTCGTGCACTCGCGCGGCAAGGCGCTCGCCGACGCCGACGTCATCCTCGACCTCGGAACGCCGTTCGACTTCCGGCTCAACTTCGGCGAAGGGCTCAGCAAGGACGCGAAGGTCATCCATGCGGAGCCCACGGCCGCGCAGATCGGCCGCCACCCCGCCGACGTCGCGCTCGTGGGCGACCTGCGCGTGACGCTCGTCGAGCTGCACGCTCGGCTGCGCGGTCGACCGATGCCCGACCGCTCCGCCTGGATCGAGCGCCTGCGCGCGCACGACCACAAGAAGATCGGGGAGAACACCGAGGGCGCAAGGAGCGACCAGTCGCCCATGCACGCGCTGCGCTTCCTTCGCGAGGTGAACGACGCGATCGACGACGACACGATCGTCGTGGGCGACGGCGGCAACATCGTGGCGCTCGCAGGCAAGATCCTCGAGGTCGCGCAGCCTGGCCATTGGCTCGACCCTGGCCCGTACGGCACGCTGGGCGTCGGGCTCCCCTTCGCGATGGCGGCGAAGCTCGCGCGCCCGGCGAAGAAGGTCCTCGTCCTCTCGGGCGACGGCGCCTTCGGCCTCAACGGCATGGAGATCGAAAGCTGCGCGCGGCAGGACATCCCGATCGTCTGCGTCGTCGCGAACGACGGCGCATGGAACCAGATCCGCGACCCGCAGGTCACCCTGTATGGGGACGATCGTTCCCCGGCGACCGCGTTGAACGCGAACGCGCGCTACGATCTCATGGCGCAGGCGATGGGCGCGCGCGGCGAGCACGTCACGGAGCCCAAGGAGGTCGGACGCGCGATCGAGCGAGCGTTCGCCTCGAAGAAGGCCGCCGTGATCAACGTGCCGATCGATCGGGCGACCAACAAGGGATCCGGGAAGCCGATGTAGGGGCACAAACCCGCGCTTCGCGCTCGCCTTGCGCCCTTCGTACGGCTGGCGCGCTCCGCGGCGCCGTCCCGAGGTGCGCCGCAGCGCGCCGAGGACAAGGCGTGCCTCAGGCACGCCGGCGCCACGCCCTTCGTCGCCCGTCATGGCGTCGCCCATGGACGGATATGCCCGCGTGCGCGGGCGGTCATCCCCGACAAGGACTCTTCTAGAGAATGAGATTCAACGTTGGCTCCATGTTGCTTAAATCCCTGGCGTCGCTCGCGTCGTCGGGAGACCCATGCATCTCAAGACGTTCACCCTCACGCTTCTTCTGCTCGCGCCACTTGCCCTGTCCTCCGCCTCCGCGGACGCGGGCTCCGTCGCGGTCGCGATGGACGCCGACACGTACAGCGTCGCGAGCACGCTCACCGGCGCCGCGCCCCTTGCGACCGTCTCCGTGCTTGACGGCGAGGGCGCCGGCGTCGCGGGCGCCACGGTGCGCGTCGTGTTCCTTCGCCAGCTCCCCGGCGTCGGCTACGTCGCGAACGAGACCGTCCTCGCGCAGACGGGCGAGGACGGCATCGTCACCGTCGCCGCGCCCCAACTCTCGGGCCTCCCAGGCTCGTACACTGTCATCGCGTTCCAGGGCGCGACGGCCGGAAGCGACCGCTACTCGGTCGGCGCGTAGAAAAGTCGTTCTTCGGGGCGCGAAGCGCCCCCCACTCCCTTCGCCTTAGCGGAGGGGCCAGATCAGCGAGATGGCGAGCACGATGACGGCCGTGCCGAACGCCGCGACGAGGACGATGCGCGGGTCGATGTGGATGGCGGTCTCTTCTTCCGCGTCGAAATAGCGGATGAGACCCGCCGACTGCTGGAAGCCCGTGTTCTTCTGCTTCGCCATCGAGTCGCCAACCCTGGGTGCCCTACATAATGGTTTGCCACGCTCCCCCGTCGACGCGAAACCCCAGACGCCGAGGGGCCCGAGCGGTCGGGCGTTCGCGTCGCCTCGGGCCCCCGGGTGACTCGGGTTTCCATGGTCTCTGGGCGAGCCCTCGGGCCCAGCTTCATCCGGCACGCCAGCGCTCGGCCGGTCATGCCGGTCCATCCGCTGCGCGCGAAGGCCCTGCGCCGGTGGCGCGAGAGCGATCCCAAGCTCCACGCCATCGCCCGCGCGGTGCCGCCGCCCGCGCCCGCGTACGGGCAGGGGCACCCGTTCGAGGCGCTCGTGCAGTCGATCGCGCACCAGCAGGTGAGCCTTCAGGCGGGGCAGAGCATCTTCCGCCGCGTGGGCGAGCTGGGCCCGACGCCGGAGGCGCTCCTCAAGGCCGGGCCGGAGAAGCTGCGCGCCGCGGGGCTCTCGCGCCCCAAGGTCGCGTACGTGCTCGATCTTGCGGACAAGGCGGTGACGAAGGTGGTCGATCTCGACCACATCTCCACGATGCCCGACGAGCAGGTGATCGAGCAGCTCACGAGCGTCAAGGGCATCGGCGTGTGGACCGCGAAGATGTTCCTCCTCTTCCATCTGCAGCGGCCGGACGTGCTGCCGCACGAGGATCTTGGTCTCCAGATCGCGGTCGCGCAGCACTACGGCGTCTCGCGCAAGCTCGCTGCGAAGAGGATCCAGAAGATGCGGCCCGCGTGGTCGCCGTACTGCAGCTACGCGTCCCTCGTGCTCTGGAACTCGCGCCGCGTCGAGATGGGCGTCAAGCCGCGCTGACCGTCGTCGCCTTCGGCTTCCCGCTCGCGCGCCAGCGCCTCGACGGTCGCGTTCGCCGCGTCGGTGATCTCGTCGGCGGCCTTCTGGGCCTGCTTCGCCTCATGCTTGTGTCCGGAGGCGGCGAGCGAGCCGGCGGCCTCGCGCGTGGCTTCGCCTGTTCGCTCCGCGGTCTTCGCGGCGTCCTGCGCGAGCTCTTGCGCGATGCGCGAGCGCGAGATGGCCGCCTCGACGTCCGCGCTGTTCTGCTGCGCGGCCTCGAAGGCGAGCCGCGTCGTGTCGAGGCTCGCGTACGCGCTCGCGGAGACGTCCGCGCCCAGCTCCTCGTCGCCGTGCGCCTTGAGGATCCCCTCGGCCGTGTGGATCGCGCGCTGCCCTTTCGTCGCGGCCTCGTAGGCCGCGTGCGCGGAACGAAGGACCTCGGCCGCCGCGGCGGGCAGGTCGTTCTGTCTCCGGTGCAGCCGGTTGAGGACCTCGGTCGCGATGACGTCCCGCTCGTACTTGCGGTCCTTCGCGGACGCTGCCGCCAGGAGCTCGACAAGGTCCTCGTCCGTCGCCCTCGCGAGGTACGCCGGGATCTGCGATCGCTCCCCGACGTCTCCGTCCCAGCGTTCCCAGAGCTTCGCGAAGCGATCCGTCACGTCCATAGGCGCGCCATGCGCTCGCCTCGGATAAGGCGTCGCGCTTGCTCGCTCATCGCGCGAGCGGCTTGGCCGCTGGGCGCCCGGGACGCCGCGCGGCCGCGCGCGCGAGCACGGGCTGCGCGAGGAGCACGCCCGCGAATCCCTCCAGCACGCGCCGCTCGGCCTTGCGCAGGTGCTCCTCGAGCGTGCTGCGCGTCACGCCGAAGGTCGCCGCGAGCGCCTCCGTGGACGTGCGGCGCGGCGAGTCGTAGTAGCCTTCCGCGATCGCCTTCTGCAGCACGACGAGCTGGCGCTCGGTGAGGTTGGTCGTGATGTCCGTGAGGGGCACGTTCACGTGGAGCTGCGACGGCGCCGCCTCGCCCACGCGCTCGACCGAGACGTCCCCGTGCGCGCGCAGGTCGACCATGAGCGAGTCGAAGCGCTCGCGCGTGGGCGCGAGGATCGTGTAGCTCTCCTCGCCCCCCACGAAGAGCGCCGGCCACACGATCGTGCATCCCGCGCCCGCGATGGTCGCGACCGGGCCGTGCGCAGCGCCGCGCACCCGCGCGACGATGGACGTCGGCGTGCGGCTGAGCACCATCGGCGCCCGCAGGAGCGCCTCCAGCGACGCGACATCGGGCCCATGCAGCACGACGACGTCGCCCTCGCGCTCGGCGGCGAGCTGCGCCCCCTGCGACGAGCCGACCAGACGTTCCGTGAAGCATCCTCGGTGCCGGATGCGGATCCTCCCTTCGACGACCACGAAGGATGCACCGCCGCGGCCATCTTAAGGCCGTTCGTGTAGACGTCTTTTCGAGTGAGCCTGGGACCTGCGTGCGCCGGTGGACCGCTCGTTGAAACGTCGTCAGAGACGATCGGATTCAGACATCGATGATCGGGCCCGTCGCCCCACGGGCCGGCGCGTGCCCGGGCTCGCCCCACGCGCGCATGATCTCGCGCACGAGCGTGATCGTCGCGAACGGGACCACGTCGAGCCCCGGCAGGAAGTCGAACGCGGCGGCGCCCAGCGAGTAGCCCGCGCTTCCGGTGAGCCCGAGGAGGAACGCGGACTCGACGAAGAACGACAGCGTCATGCCGACCGGGCCCGCCGCGAGCTCGTCCGCGACGTCGAAGAGGTCGATGAAGAGGGACACGGGAAGGAGCGCGAGGAGCCCCATCGGCACGCGGCCCACGCGCACGCTCGCGATGCGCTCGAAGAGCGCGGCCAACGCGCGCACGCCCGGGATCCGGGCGGCGAACGATCGATCCTTGGTGCGGTCCCTCGGAGCCACGCTGCATACCGGTCCTTCATAGCACTTGAGCATGCTGCCCGCGCATGCGGTGCGTGGCGGGCCCGATCTACCGGCCAGGCGAAGGCGTCGAGGACGGGTGGATCCTGATCGACGGCCGCCGCGTCGTCGATGCAGGGCAGGGGCGGCCGCCGCAGACGCCCGAGGCGCGCGGCCTCGTGCTCCCCGCGCTCGTGGACGCGCACACGCACGTGGGCGACCGCGTCGGGCGCGGCACCCTTCCTCCGGGCCTCTCCCTCGACGCGCTCGTGAAGCCGCCCGACGGCCTCAAGCATCGCCTCCTGCGCGAGACGCCCCGCGCCGCGCTTGTCGCGGGCATGCGCGAGGCGCGCGCGGAGCTGCGGGCCGCGGGCACGCGCGCGTTCGTCGACTTCCGCGAGGGCGGGCTCGACGGCGCGCGCATGCTGCGCGAGGCGGGCGACGCGCCGCGCGCGGTGTCGATGGCGCGCTGCGCGGGCGCGTGGGACGATGCCGAGGCCGAGGCGGTGCTGCGCGAGGCGGACGGCATCGGGTTGTCCGGGCTGGGCGACGTGCCCTCGGACGTCCCCGAGCGAGCCGCCGCGGTCGCAAGCAGGAGGAAGAAACGCTTCGCGCTGCACCTGAGCGAGGCGCGGCGCGAGGACGTGCCCCGCGCGCTGGCGCTGCGCCCGGACTTCCTTGTGCACGTATGCGCATACGAGCATGACGACCTCGCGCGCATCGCCGCCGCGCGCGTCCCGGTCGTCCTCTGCCCGCGCTCGAACGCGCGCTTCGGACGCGCGCCGGATGCGCCCGCGATGCTCGACGCGGGGATCGCGCTCGCGCTGGGGAGCGACAACGCGATGTTCCATCGGTTGGACGTGCTCGAGGACGCGCGCCTCCTCGCCCGGCTCTACCCGGCCGTACCTGTCCACGCCTGGCTCGACGCGGCGATCGCGGGCGGCGCGCGCGTGGTCGACGGCGCCGTGCCGCGCGCGTGGCTGCGCAAGGGCGACGATGCCGGCCTCCTGGTGGTCGAGGCCGACGACGTGGAGGCGTTGTTCGCCCCGCACCGACCGCGGACACTCTGCGCGCTCGTCTGAGCAATCTTCAAGTCGCGCCCCTTCCTCGGTCGCCCGATGAGGGTCATCGACCTCATGGATCCCGCGCCCGTCGTCGCGGAGGTCCCCGGCGCGCGCCGGGACGCGCTGCGCCTCTTCTCCAAGCACCCCGCGAGCGGCCTGCCCGTCGTGCGCGCCGGCACGCGCGAGCTCGTCGGCCTCCTCACGCGCGCCGATCTCCAGCGCGACCCGGACGAGGAGCGCATCGAGGCGCTCATGACGCTCCAGCCGCCCACCCTCGGCGCGGACGTCGAGGCGATCGAGGCGGCGCGCGTGTTCCACCGCCAGCGCGTCCACACGCTGCCCGTCGTGCGCGGCAGGGAGCTCGTCGGCGTCCTCACCCCGCTCGACCTCCTGCGGGAGACGCAGGACGCGGGGCCGATCGCGCGCCTCCTCACGCAGCCGGCGGTCCCGCTGCACCAGGACGCGACCCTCGCGGCGGCGTGGGAGACGATGCGCCGCGCGAAGCAGGACGCGCTCCCGGTCCTCGACGACGATGCGCGCCTCGTCGGCGTGCTCGCCGAGAGCGACATCTTCGGCGAGATCCCCGTCGCGGAGCAGCGCGGCCAGGCGCTGCCGCGCCGCCCGGTGCGCGACATCATGGTGCGCGCGGTGATCACCGCCGCGTCGCACGACAGCGTGGAAGAGGCCGCGCAGCGCATGGTGAAGGCGCGCGTGAGCCAGCTCCCCGTCGTGGACGAAGGGCGCCTCACGGGCATCGTGACGGACCTGGACCTCATGCGGGCGTGGTTCCCGTGAGCGTCGAGGCGCGCCTTTCCGCCGCGCTCGATCGGATCCGTCCCGCGATGCAGATGGACGGCGGAGACATCGCGCTCGTCGCCTGGGAGCCCGCGGAAGGGCTCGTGCGCGTGAGCCTCAGCGGCGCGTGCTCGGGGTGCAGCGATCTCACGAGCACGATGGTCCTCGGCGTGGAGCGCGTCCTCAAGCAGCTCGTGCCCGAAGTGCAGATCGTCGAGACCGTCTGAGCCGCACATGCACGCGCGTTACGTCCGGGTCTGGTTCGTCGGCGGCCTTGCGGCGCTCATCCTCTCGATCCCCATGATGCTCGCGCGGGAGGGCGCGCACGCCGCGCTCGCGGTCGTCGGCGTCGGGTGGCTCGCGCTCGCGCTCGCGCTCGGGCTCCTGCCCGCGTTCGCGCGACGTGATTGGCCCTCGCCGCTCTACGCGATGCCTGCGCTCCTCCTTGGCGCACTCGCGCTCCCGCTCCTGCGCAACGAGCGCGCCTTCGATGCGCTCCTGGGCGCATCGCTCGTGGTCGGCGCGCTCCAACCCCTCGCGCTCCTCGCGTCGCCCCGCTGGGCGGCGCCCCAGGAGGCGGACGAGCACCGCGCGACCGACCGCGTCGCGCTCGCGGCCCTCGCGACGTCGCTCGGGGCGACGCTCGCGGGCGGGATCCTTCTCGTCGCTCTGCCGCGCGGGCTTCCGAGCGCGGCGTTCGTCGCGCTCCTCGTCGTCGCCATCCCGCTCGCCGCGCTCGCCGCGCTCCTCTTCACGCTCCCGCGGCAGGCGCGCGCGCCGCTCAAGGCCGCGACCCTCGCCTGGGCGAGCGGCGCGTTCCTCGTCCTCGCAGGCGCCGCCCTTGCGGGGGGCCTCGTCTTCCCCCTCGCGAGCGACCTGCGCGGCCCCGTCGCCGGCGTCGCGCTCGCCTTCGCGCTCGCGATCGTCGCGCTCCTGCGCGCGCCGCGCCGCCCGCCGCTCGCGGCCGCGGCGCTCGCGCTCGAGGTTCTGAGCGCGCTCGCGCTCCTGCTTGCGACGCTCTACGGCGCGCCCAACGCGCTCCTCCCCGTCGCCCTGTACGCGTTCCTCGCGCTCGCGATCGTCCTCGTCGCCGGAGCGCTCCTCGCGGCGGCGCCGATCCTCCTCCCCGGCACCGCGCGCGGCGTCCGCTGGCAGCGTTGGGCGCCCGCGCTCCTCATCGCCGCGCTCTTCCTGTACACGCCGGCGCTGCAGCTCGGGCGCAGCCCCGTGCCGGCCGCGATCGTCGGCGCCGCAGGTGTCGTGCTCGTCGTCTTCGGGCTCGGACCGCTCGCACGCTCTTCCACGCGCTGACGACGAAGCCACGGATCCGTCTGCAGCGTGGGCGGATGATTCAAACGTGCAGCAGCGACTGGCGGCGACATGATCACGAAGCTCGCGCGCTACGAGGTGCGCCGCGAAGGCGTCGAGAAAGCCGTGAGCGCGACGAAGACGTTCGCGGACGAGGTGCGCCGGAAGGAGGGCGGGACCGCGCGCTACGACGTGTTCCACGAGGCGGGCGACGGCACGCGCTTCCTCCACATCATGACCTTCCGCGTCGCGAGCGCCGAACAGTACCACGAGAAGACGGCGTGGCACAAGGCCTTCTCCGAGGCGATGAAGCCCCTTCTCGCGAAGCCGGTCGAGACCGTCGTCGCGGAGCCGCTCGTCTGAGGCAAATCCTTTTGGTGGACCCACGTCTCGCGCGGCCGTGAAGCGCCTGCGGCTTGTCGTCCTGGTCTCCGGGCGCGGCAGCAATCTGGAGAACCTGCTCGACGCTTCGCTCGACCATCGCATGGCGGCCGACGTCGTGCGCGTCGTGTCGAACAAGGAGGACGCGCCCGCGCTCGCGATCGCCCGCGAGGCCGGCATCGAGGCGCTCGCGGTGCCCTCCGCAGGGGTGAGCCGCGAGCAGCACGACGCGCGCCTCGCGGACGCGATCGACGCCGCGAAGCCCGACCTCGTCGTCCTCGCGGGGTACATGCGCGTCCTCGACGCGGAGCTCGTGCGGCGCTATCACGGCCGGCTGATCAACATCCATCCGTCGCTCCTGCCCGCGTTCACGGGGCTCGACGCGCCCGCGCAGGCGCACGCGCGCGGCGTGCGCGTCGCGGGCTGCACGACGCACTTCGTCACCGCCGAGGTGGACGCGGGCCCCATCATCGCGCAGGCCGCGCTCGCGGTGGACCCCGGCTGGAGCGTCGACGAGCTGCGCGCGCGCATCCTGGAGCTCGAGCACGAGCTCTACCCGATGACGATCCAGATGCTCGCGAGCGGCCAGGCGCGCCTCGAGGGCGAGCGCGTCGTCATCGACTGGCCCGCCGCGCTCCTCGGGGGCCCGTCGTGACCGTCCCGCTCACCGAAATGGAGGCGATGGCGCTCCTCGATGGGCGCGCGCGCTTCGGGCAGCGCCTTGGCCTCGACACGATGCGCGGCATGCTCGCCGCGTGCGGCGACTTCCACCGCGCGCTCCGCGTCGTCCACGTCGCGGGCACGAACGGGAAGGGGAGCGTGTGCGCGATGGTCGCGAGCGCGCTGCAGCACGCGGGGCACAAGGTCGGCCTGTACACGAGCCCCCACCTCGTCCGCTTCACCGAACGCATCGTGGTCGACGGTCGGGAGATCGCGGGCGCCGATCTCGCGCGCGCGATCGAGCGCGTGAGGCCCGCGCTGGAGGCATATCCCGAGGCGACGTACTTCGAGGTCGCGACGCTTGCGGCGCTGCGGCACTTCGTGGACGCGGGTTGCGACATCGTCGTGCTGGAGGTGGGCCTCGGCGGCCGCCTCGACGCGACGAACGTGCTCGATCACCCGCTCGTGACGGTGATCACCAACATCTCGCTCGAGCACACGGACGTCCTCGGGAAGACGGAGGAGGAGATCGCGCGCGAGAAGGCCGGCATCGTGAAGGCCGGCGCGCCCCTCGTCACGGGCGCGACCGACGCCGCGCTCGGCGTCATCCGCGCGATCGCCGCCGAGCGCGGCGCGCCGCTCTCCGTCCTTGGCGACGAGATCGTCCCGATGCCAGATGCGACGGACGCCCACGGGCAGAGCTTCGACGTCGTCGGCCTGCGCGATCACGCCGACGTGCGCATCCCGTTCCTGGGCGCGCACCAGGTGGAGAACGCCGCGCTCGCTGTAGCCGCGCTCGACCTTCTCGACGCGGCGGGCGTGAAGGTGCCCGAGATCTCGGTGCGCGAAGGGCTCGCGCGCACCCGGTGGCCTGGCCGCCTGGAGCGCATCGAAGGCACGCCGACGCTCCTCCTGGATGGCGCGCACAACCCTGCCGGCGCGCAGGCGCTCGCCGCCTACCTTGCGAGCGCGAAGCTTCGCCCCGTGATGGTCTTCGGCGCCCTCGCCGACAAGGACTGGCGCGCGATGGTGGAGGCGCTCGCCCCGTGCTGCCGCGACGCCATCGTGACGCGCGTGCCCTCGCCGCGCGCCTGCGACCCGCAGGAGGTCGCGCGCATGTTCAGCCAGATGGGCGTCTTCGGCATGGTCGTCGACGATCCCGCGCATGCGCTGCGGACGGCCGAGGGGATCGCCGGGAAGGAGGGGCTCGTGCTTGTGACAGGCTCCTTGTATCTCGTGGGCGACATGCTCGCCCGGCTCGATGGGCAGCTTCGCTGAGCGCGACGGACGCGATCCACGCGACTGACGCGATATGTAACCGTTCAGTTACGCATTCCTGGATGGTCGCGTTGGTCGCGTCGTCGGGTCGGTCGCGCTAGGCGAAGCCGGGGCGCGCGGGCAAGCGATATCTAGCCCCTCGCGACTGGCCCGCTCGTGACCCGCGCCTGGCGCATCCGCGACGGCGAGCTGCCGCTCGGGCCACGCACCATGATCATGGGCGTCGTGAACGTGACGCCCGACTCCTTCAGCGACGGCGGGAAGCACCCGAGCGAAGGCACCGCGGTCGCGCACGGTCTCGCGCTCCTGCGCGAGGGCGCCGACATCCTCGACGTCGGAGGCGAATCCACGCGCCCCGGCGCCGCGCCCGTGTCCGCGGAGGACGAGCTGCGGCGCGTGCTCCCCGTGGTCAAGCGTCTCGCGGCGGCGGGCGCGCGCGTGAGCGTGGACACGTGGAAGGCGAGCGTCGCGCGCGAGTGCCTCGAGGCCGGCGCGCACGTCGTGAACGACGTGACGGCTGGGCGCGACCCCGCGATGTTCGACGTCGTCGCGCGCGCCGGCGCCGGGCTCGTGCTGATGCACATGCAGGGCGAGCCGCGCACGATGCAGCACGCGCCCCGCTACGACGACGTCGTGAAGGAGGTCGCCTCGTTCCTCGTCGAGCGCGCCCGGGCCGCCAAGGCCGCGGGCATCGCGCGCGAGCGCATCGCCCTCGATCCGGGGATCGGGTTCGGCAAGGCGCCGGAGCACAACCTCGCGCTCGTGCGCGGCCTGCGCGACATCGCGCGCCTCGGTCACCCGGTGCTCGTGGGGGCGTCGCGCAAGATGTTCATCGGGCTCCTCACGAAGGAGGGGGCCGAGGTCCCTTCGCCCGTGGATCGGCTGGAAGGGACGCTCGCGGCGCATCTCGTGGCGCGCGAGCGTGGCGCCGACGTCATCCGCGCGCACGACGTGCGGGCGCACAGGCGCGCGTTCGCCGTCGCGGACGCGATCGGACGTGATTGAATGGACCGAGTGACCCTCAAGAACCTCCGCATGTACACGCACGTCGGCTGCACCGCGGAGGAGCGCCGCGTCGGGCAGCATCTGGAGCTCGACATCGAGTTGCGTCTCCCGCTGCGCGAGGCGGGCACGACCGACCGCATCGGCGCGAGCATCGACTACGCGCGCGCGGCGACGCTCGCGCGCGACGCCGTGCAGGGGATCGAGGCGAACCTGCTCGAGACCGTCGCCGAGAAGGTCGCGGCCGCCCTCGAGCCGCTGGGCGCGACGGAGACGATCGTGCGCGTGCGCAAGCCGAGCCCCCCGATCCCCGGCGCGCACGCGGACCACGCAGAGGTCGAGATCGTCAGACCGTAGAGCCTCGGCGGAAACGCACGCGGCAGGCGAGGCGGACGGGGAGGGGTCGGATGCGAGGCGCGCGATCCCGAAGTCGTAGCAGCGCTCCTTTGAGCGGTCGCGCAACGAAGCAGACGGCCCCCCCATCGTCCGCCGCAGTGCCGCGTGCGTTCTTGGACGGGCTCCAAAGCGAACGGCTATGAACCGCCGGCCACGTGCGGCCCTGGTGAAGGCGGGGTTCTTCGTCGCGCTCCTGGCCGCCGCGGCCCTCAGCGGCTGCACGACGGGAGACACGGCGAACCCGAACCTCGCGGCGCCCAAGCTCGTCGTCGCTCCGCGGCCCGATGGCAACGCCACTCTCTTCATCCACAGCGCGTTCGGCGAGCGCGCCTACGACTGGGTCACGCTGCGGATCGACAACGAGACGCGGCTCAACCGCACCGCCTCGTTCTCGGTGGAGGAGGTGCTGGCGCCCGGCTTCTACCTCGAGGCCGAGGCCGGCCTCGGCGAGGTCGTGTACACGCTCCGGGGGCGCTTCGACGTGTTCGTTCCGGAGGACCACGTGTCCGTATCGCTCGTGGACCATGACGGCGCCTGGCCGCGCGAAGCCGAAAGCCAACGCCTCCCCTTCGAGCACCTTCTCGAGCGGAGGGCCGAGGCCTGATGGCGCTCTCGAAACGCTATCTTGGCGCGATCGCCTTCCTGGCGGTGCTCGCCATCATCCCGGCGCTCGCCTACCTGGGCGTGCCGCCCTTCAACAACACGGCCGTGTTCCTGGGTGTGAACGTCGCGAGCGTGCTGATCCTACTCGTGTTCGGAGTGATCGGCGGCGCGTTCGTGGGCATGCTCCTGGCCCACCGGATCCTGGCGAACCGCGAGTTCACGCCGTTCGAGCAGCGCGTGCTCGAGAGCCTCGACGAGCTCAGGACGCGGCTGGATGCGCTCGAGAAGAGGCCGTAAGCTCCGAGACCGCAAAGAGGCTCGAGGCGGCCACGAAGAGCATCAGGTCGCGAGCCGCCAGGGCGACCGCGAAGAGCGAGCCCAGCACGATGCGGCGCCGGTTCGTGGAGGAAAGCCCCTTCCAGCGAGCGGCGAGGGTCGGGCGGGCGGCGGGCTCCATGGGGAAACCAGTCGGCCGGGAGCGCCTTAAGGATTCCGCCCCATCCGGCGCTTCGCGCCACTTCTGAGGCCGCGCGAAGCGCAGCCAAGGGAAGCCACCTCAGGGACTCGAACCCTGGACCTGCTGATTACGAATCAGCTGCTCTACCGACTGAGCTAAGGTGGCACAACGAGCGCCGCCACGGGGGCGGACGGCCACGAGAATGCAACCCCCCTCTAAAAGGTTCCGACGGCGCGGCCGGGGGCTGCGAGATGCGGGAGGAATCCTAGAGCATTCGTGGCGAACCCGGACAGGGTCAGGATAGGTTTAGGGAGCCCGGCGCGCTATGCCGCTCCGGGGAGAAGAGTCCGTTGGAGCCCAGAGCCTGGGGCGCGGAGGCCGCGCCTTGACATTCACCGAGGTCGCCTTCGAGCTGGGCGACCCGCGCCACCCCTTCTGCAGGATGACCCGCGCGCCCTTCGCGGCGCACGTCATCTACCGCGTCACCGACCTCGGCGGCGCGTCGGGGCGGCACCGCGCGCACGTGAGCGTCCACGCGCGGCCGGAGGCGGCGCAGGAGCTCGTGACCGAGCTGCGCGCGCTGCGGCCGGACGGCTCGGTCGAGGTCCTCTACCAGGGGCAGGACCGCAGCAGCCTCGCGGTCGACGCGCCGCTCATCGACGAGGCGCCCGCCGGGCTCGCCGCGGTGGGGAGCGTCTTCGCGCGCCACGGCATCGACGCGATCCTGGATCCGCTCGTCGCCCACGAAGGGCGCATCCACGTGCGTCTCGTCGTCCCCCGCGAGGCGGATGCGCAGGAAGTGCTCCGCGCGCTGCAGGAGGTGCAACGCCTCGCGGGGTTCGCCGACTTCCGCATCCTCCGGATCGCGCCCGCCTCTCCGAGCGGCTGCGTCGAGACGGCGCGTCGCCCCCTCTCCCCCGAGCAGGAGGCCGTCCTCGCGCTCGCCGCTTCCATGGGGTATTACGACACGCCCAAGGCCGTGACGCTGGAGCAGATCGCGCGCTCGGTCGGGCTCTCGATCTCGCCCGTCCACAAGCGCCTGAAGGCGGCCGAAGAGTCGATCGTCACGCAGCACGTGGCCCACGCCCGGCCCGAGATGAAGCGGCGCCCCCGTCGGCCGACGCGCATCGAGCCCACGAGCCCGTGGGAGCTCCAGCTTCGCGTGCGCGGCGACTTCGGCCCCGTGAACGTCCTGAAGGACCTGCCCGACGCGCGCGCCTCGCTCCACGTCCTCAGCGGCGATGGCGCCCGCGCGCAGTCCTCCCTCCTCGTCGTCGTCGCGCCCGACGACGCGCAGCGCAAGCTCCTCTCCGGGCTGGAGGACCGACCCGAGATCGCCTCGGCGTCGACCATCGACAAGAGCGCGCACCATCTCTCGTGCCGGCTCGACACGCGCGAGCGAGGCACGTACGCGTTCACCTGGTGGAACGACGCGTGGGGGCACGATGCGCCGTTGCGCTCCGTCGTCTTCCAGGGGGGAGAAGCGCACGTGCGCGCGCTCGTCACGCGCCCCTTCACCCGGGAGCGCTTCGAGGAGAAGCTGGAGAGCTGCGCGCGCGCCGCGGGCTGGACGGAGTGGGAGGTCGAGTCGCTGCGAAGCCTCGACCGCGAGGGACCTCCCCCCGTGTGGCCCGAGCCGCTCACGCAGCGCCAGCTCGAGGTGCTGAAGGTGGCGCAAGCGCTCGGATACTACCGCACGCCGCGCGAGTGCACGCTCGAGGCCGTCGCGAACACGCTGGGCGTGAGCGCGAACGCCGTCCACAAGAACCTGGTCCTTGCTGAGTCGAAACTCATCCATGCGTACCTCGCGGCCGGCATCTGAGCGGACAAATGACGGGCGCGAAGTCCCGGATTCGATATCTTTATCCTTCGGCACGGGAACGGCTCGGCTCGCCGCTGCCGGTTGCCATGGCGTCGGTGCAGTCGTTCCTCGGGGGAGGAGCCATGCTGATCAATGAACCCAAGACGGACCCTAGCCGTGCGAAGGAGGTCAAGGTGAAGATCCCGATGAGCTTCCACATCCGCCTGCACTCGATGAAAGTGCTGACCGGGAAGCCCATCAGCGACACCGTGACCGAAGCGCTCGAAGCGTACTTCGTGTCCCACCCCATGGGGCACGCGCTCGCGGCCGACTTCGCGCTCGAGAGCGAAACCTCCTGAAGACGAACCTCGGGGCCCCGCCCGCACGGGGCCTCCGACCCCCTTTTCGCCGGACCCCCTGTTGCGCCCCGAGCGCAGCGGTCCGCGTTGATATCCCCGTCACGGACTGGGCTGGGACTCGGGCTGGGGGAGGGCCCGGGCGTGGATGTGCCCCTTGCCTGCTCCCGCGACCGCCCCCCTCCCGAGCCCGCGACCGCCCGCGCCCTGGCCCGCGACCGCCCGCGCCCTGGCCCGCGACCGCCCGCGCCCTGGCCCGCGACCGCCCGCGCCCTGGCCCGCGACTGCCCCGAGCCCCAGTCCAAGCCCGAGC
>DATLCC010000115.1:0-32669 GCA_035526585.1 Thermoplasmatota archaeon
GTCGTGGTGCCGAAGGCTTAACACATGCGAGCGCGCGTGCGCGCGAGCATGGGTGCGATCGAGCAAGTCTTCTTCCGCAAGATCCTGGACAGCCGCGGCAACGCGACGGTCGAGGTCGAGGTGTTCGACGAGGACGGCAGCATCGGCCGCGCCGCCGCGCCTTCGGGCGCATCGACGGGCGCGCACGAGGTGGCCGCGTGGGCGAAGGGTGGCGTCGACGATTCGCTGGCCGTCGCGCGCGCCGAGCTCCTCGAGGAGATCTCCGGCGTGGACGTGCTGCTGCAGCGCGAGATCGACGAGGCCATCGTGACCCTCGACGGAACGGACGATCTCTCGCGCATCGGCGGCAACCTCGCGGTGGCGACGTCCCTCGCGGTCGCGCGCTGCGCCGCGGCGTCGCTTGGCATCCCTCTCTACGCCTACCTGGGCGGCACGTTCGTGTCGCGCCTGCCGCGGCCGTTCGGCAACGTGCTCGGCGGCGGCGCGCACGCCGTCGGCGGCACCGACATCCAGGAGTACATGGCCGTCGCGCTGGGCCCCACGGTCGTCGAGAGCGTCTTCGCCAACGCGAAGGTGCACAAGCTCGTGAAGGACGAGCTCAAGAAGCGCTATCCGGGCATCTCCCTCGGGAAGGGGGACGAGGGCGCGTGGAACGCCCCTATCGGGAACGTCGAGGCGCTCGAGCTCGTCGCGGGCGTGTGCGACGTCGTCGGCGACGAAGCCGGGTTCGAGATCCGGCCCGCGCTCGACGTCGCGGCGACCGAGCTGTGGGACGGCAAGGTCTACAACTACAAGGATGGAAAGCGCACGAGCGCGGACCAGGTCGAGTTCCTCGCGGACCTCGCGAGCCGCTTCGGGCTCCTCAGCATCGAGGACGGCCTTGCCGAGGACGACTGGGACGGCTGGATCGCCCTCACGAAGCGGATCGGAGACAAGGTGCTGATCGTGGGCGACGACCTCTTCACGACGAACCCCGAGCGCGTGCGCTCCGGCATCGAGCGGCGCGCCGGGAACGCGGTCCTCATCAAGCCAAACCAGATCGGCACGCTCTCGCGCACGGTCGAGACGATCCAGCTCGCGCACGAGAACGGCTTCAAGACCGTCATCTCGCACCGCTCGGGCGAGACGACCGACGACGCGATCGCGCACATCGGCGCGGCGTTCGGTTGCTTCGGCATCAAGACCGGCGCCGTCGGCGGCGAGCGCATCGCGAAGCTCAATGAGCTGATCCGCATCGAAGAAGAGCTGTGAGCCCCTCGTCCCGCCCGGGGCTTGCGGACCCGGGCGGGGGAGGCTTCCTTTTTTTTTCCTACGGGCGCAGGCCCATGATCTGGTCGACGATCTGCTGAGCGACCTCGTTGGCTTCCGACGTGTCCGGGACGGCGGGCGCCTCGGGCGTCGCGGGGGCGCCGGGCGCGGTCGGGAGCGCCGGGCTCATCGGGTCGATCGGGAGCGCGGGCGCGTCGGGGATCGCGGGCGCCTCGGGGACGCCGGGCGAGGTCGGGACGCCGGGCGTGGCGGGGAGGGCCGGCGCGCCGGGGAGGGCGGGCGTCGCGGGGATCTCGGGCGGCAGGGCCGGGATGCTCGGGACCGCGGGGTTCATCGGGTCGATCGGCAGGCCGGGCGCGGTGGGCGCGGGGACGCCGGGCGTCGCGGGCAGGGCGGGCGCGCCGGGGAGGGCGGGCGTCGCCGGGAGCGCCGGGGCGCCGGGGACCTCCGGGAGCGCGGGCGTCGCGGGGAGCGCCGGGGCGCCGGGGACCTCAGGGAGCGCGGGCGCGCCGGGGACGGCGGGCGTCGAGGGGAGCGCGGGGATCTCGGCGGGGGGCTGCGTGACGTCCTGGCCGTCGAGGAGGGCGGTGGCGCTCTGGGTGCTCTCGTCGGCGCTGACGTCGAGCGTGTGGGTCTCGCCGGTGGGTAGCGCAAGCTCGGCGTGGATGGCGCCGCCGGCGAGGGCGGATCCGGCAAGCATCAGCAGCGAGGCGACGGAAAGGAGGAGGCGGTTCATGGGGGGGCAACTCTCCCCCGCGGGCATCGCGGGGACGAGACCGACGTGGTTCGTGAGAGTCTATGCGGTTTGCCGACCACCGTTGAATCCCACGAGAAAGTGGACAAGAACCGTTCCATCTCACTTCCGGTGGTCACTGCCCGGGTCCAAGTTCGGGTTCGAGGGCACGTTCGAGACCCTCGCCCTCGCCCTCGGGACTCGCACTCGAACGTCCTACCGCTTTCGCCCGCGCGAGAACATCCCGAGGCCGCCGAACAAGGGAGATCGCAGCGCGCTCCGCTTCTGATCGAAGAGCTCGGCCTGCTTCGCGGGCGAGAGCGCCTTGAACGCCTTGTCGTCGAGCGCGCCGATCGCGTCGAGCTCGCCGGCATCGAGCCAGATGCCCTGGCACGTGAGGCACACGTCGATCGTGACGTTCGCGAACGTCTCCTCGTCCATGAGGCCCCCGCACGCGGGGCACACGAGCTGGGAGTCGGCGTCGATGCCGAGCGCCTTCGTCACCTGGCGGTTGATGTTGGACGCGCCCGTGAGGCGCGCGAGCTCGTCCTTGTCGAGGAAGACGCCTGCGCACTTCGGACAATGGTCGGCCCAGACGTTGAAGCCGGGGATCTCGTGTTCCTCTTCGACGAGGGCCGCGCGGTCGCGCGGACACTGCAGGGCCATCGTGCGCTTCGTGCGTGGCATGACGACGCCGCAAGCCACGCGCTTCGCTTGTGGCTTGCGGCGCCGCCACGATGGGCTTGGGCTTGGACTCGGGCTCGGGGAGCGCGAGGGCGTGGGCGCGGGGGCGCGCGGTCTGGGGCAACGGGCGGGGCGCCCACGCGCGCGCCCTCCCCCGCCCGGGCGCGGGCCCGCCCCGAGCCCCCGTCCGCGTCCACGCCCAGCGAGCCAGGGTTTATGTGGGGCCCCGCCGTCGCGCGGCTCATCCAAGCCTGGTCCCCAGGCGAACCCCCTGCGCGCCGCGGCGCGCGGGAATGAGGTCAGACCCAACCATGCCCCAACAGGAAGTCGAGCAGAGCCTCGCCGGATACGACGCCCTGGTCCCCGAGGACCAGTACCTCAGCTGCGGCGTGCACATCGGCACGCAGCAGAAGAACGCGGACATGAAGGAGTTCATCTACCGCGTCAGGAACGACGGCCTCTTCGTCCTCGACGTCAAGAAGACGGACGAGCGCCTGCGTGCCGCGGCGAAGGTCATCTCGAAGTACCCGGCGGAGAAGGTCCTCTTCGTCTCGGCGCGCCAGTACGGCCAGAAGCCGATCCGCATGCTCGCGAAGCACGTCGGCGCGACCGCCATCGCGGGCCGCTTCATGCCCGGCACGCTCACGAACCCGCAGACGAGCCAGTTCATGGAGCCCGAGCTCATCGTGCTCACCGACCCCGCCGGCGACGCGCAATCGATGCGCGAGGCCCTGAACGTCGGCATCCCGATCATCGCGCTCGCCGACACGAACAACGAGACGCGCAACGTCGACCTCGTGATCCCCACGAACAACAAGGGTCGCCGCAGCCTCGCCCTCGTCTATTGGATCCTCACGCGCGAGGTCCTCAAGAACCAGGGCAAGATCGCCGACGACGCGGGCTTCACGCTCACGGTCGACGACTTCGAAGCGCAACTGTAGTTGCGCTCGCCAAGGGCGCCAAGAACGGCCAAGGGCGCCAAGCGCGCCCCATTCTTCTCTTCTCTCTCCAAGTCCAGCCGATAGGCTGGCTTCATGAGGCCGCGCGCGGGATGCGGTCAAGTGCGAGCGCGCGCGGCGATCCTCCTGCTCGCGCTCGTGCTCGCGGGGTGCGCTCGCCCCTCGCCCTCGCCCTCGCCCTCGCCCTCGCCCTCGCCCTCGCCCACCCACTTCGCTCCTCCCCAGAACGCCTCCCTCGTCGCGATCGACGGCCGCTGGGCCTTCGACGAGGCGCCGGCACGCGCCCTCGTCGCCGCAGCGCTCGGGGTCGCGCCCGACGCGCTTGGCGCCGGCCTCGCGGGCGAGGCGCTCGCGACCGGGCCCGATGGCGCGAGCCTCGCGTTGCGCGCGCTCGCGTTGGATGCACAAGGCGCGCGCCTCCTCGGAGCGCCTGCGCCGCCCGCGCGCGGCGAGGCGCTCGTGAGCGCGCGCGTCGCGAGCGCGCTCCATCTTCGCGCCGGCGACGCGCTCGCGCTCGAGGCGGACGCGTGGCCCGAGTCGCGCGTCGCGCGATGGTTCGAGATGGAGTTCGTGCGCGCATGCGGTTCCGAGGCGCGAAGCGCGCTCCCGTGCGCGCTGCCGCCAGCCGACGACGGCGAGGTGCGGCTCCGCCTCTGGATCCCGCCGCGGACGACGGAGCTCGCGTTCCATGCGGACGTGAACGAGCTCGGGCCGGGCGACTACCCGGCCTTCTGGAACGGCACGTTCACCTCGCCCGCAGGCGATGCGGCCCCTTTCGCGACGCGCGTCGACTCGCCCATCGCCATCGATCCTCCCGGGATCCTCGTGGCCGACGAGATCCCGCCTGGAGACTGGACGATCCAGTTCAGCCTCGAGACGAACGGCACTTCCCGGACGCGCCCGGGGCTCCTCTACGATCCGCCCCCGGGCGGGCTCCTCGAGACGCGTGCGCCCGGATTCGACGACTACGACCCGCGTCTCTTCGACCTCCAGGACGCAGCGGCGCAGACGCGCGCCGTGCTCGCGAACGCGACGACGCACCGCGCGCGGCTCCTCGTCGCCGCGATCGTGCCCGACGCGCCGCTTGGCGCGGGGATCCTGCTCGCGCGCGCCGACGCCGCTGCGCTCCTTCGCGCGCGCGACGACGAGGCCGCGCTCCTCGTCGCGCCGCGCGCGGCCGGCGAACCCCTCGCGCGCGCGTTCGCCAACGCGACGGACCCCCGCCTCCATGCGCTGCGCGAGCGGCCGGAGCGCGCGCCCGTCGCGGCGCCCGACGAGGGAGCGCTCGTGATGCGCGCCCCCGCCGGGCTCGACGTCGCGGCGCTTCCCCCGGTCCCGGGACTCGGATCGCCCGCGCTCACCTTCGAAGCGTCGATGCCGCCGGGGGCGCACGCGGGCCTCGACGGTGGCGCCCGCGCGCCGCGCGGGCTCGCGCTGCCGGCGGCAGGCGCGCTCCCCGGCGCGATCGTCGCGGGGGGCGCGTGGCCCGATGTCGCGACGGCCGTGGAGAACATGACGCGCTCGCCCAACCTCGTCCTCGTCGCGAGCGACCTCGTCGCTGGGGCGCTGGGGGGCGAGCTCGCGACGCTGCCGCTTGTCCTGGACGCGGCCGAGGGGGAGCATCGCTACAACCCGCTCGGCGCGATCGAGGGAGGGGTCGCGGCCGCGACGTGGGGCTCCGCCGCCGTGCTCGACGCGATCGCCTCTCCTGCGGGCGCGCGGCTCGTCGTCGCGTACGACCCGAGCCTTGCTCGCGCCGATGCGCTCGCGCGCGCCGTCTCGGCGTGGGGCGCATACGGCATCGCGAGGATCGACGAGCCGACTCACGAACCGTGAGCAATCCATCCCGTCTCGCGCAGCCATGTGGGTGCATCAGGGAGGCCCTAGTCCGTGTTCCGTCCATCGATCCTTGCGCTCCTCGCGCCCGCCATCGTGCTTCTCGCCGCCGTGGCCGTGTTGGGCCCCTCCCTCGCCCGCGCTGAAGGCTCGGACGTCGAGACGTACTACGGCGCCGTGGAAGGCACCGGCATCGCGACCCTCGCCCCGTCGCCTGGATCCATGCTCGCCCAGGCGAACCCGGGCGCGCCGCGCTTTGTCGAGATGGACGGCGCGAGCTCGCACGGCGCGGGCGTGCCCGCGATCGGCGCTCCCTTCCCCGCGCCGCTCTCTGGCGCCGGCGAGATGATGCCGCGCGTGCAGGCGCCTGCGCCCATCGCGAGCTTCGAAGGGCCGCACAACGCGGTGGACTGCACCGTGCCGCCCGATTCGGACGGCGCCGTCGGTCCCACCTACTACGTAGGCTTCACGAACAACTACAACAAGTGCGCGACGGCGCCGGGCACGGGGAACGTCCAGTTCTTCTGCAAGGCGATCGTCGGCAACTGCACCGCCGTCGGGCAGGTGAAGGGCGCGTTCTACATCAGCGACCTCTACACCGGCGTCGCCGGCGGCTGCAGCAGCGCGACGCAGCACACCGACCCGCAGATCGTCTACGACAGCGCGAAGGACCGCTACCTGATCGTCGACATCACGACCTCGAGCCCGTACAAGATCTGCGTGGCCTCGTCGCTCACGAACGACCCGATCTGGGGCGGCTGGTGCGTCGCGAGCGTCTCCTCGCCCGTCTCCACGATCCCCGACTACGAGAAGATCGGGCTCTGGACCGACGGCCTCTACATCGGCACGCAGGACAACGGCGTCGGCTCGTCCACGATCCACCACGTCGTCGTCGTGAACACCGACGACCTCGAGAGCTGCACCCCCACCATCCGCACGCAGAGCGTCACGCTCGCGAGCGACACGTCGAAGACGAACTACGGCTGCGGCACGTCGAATGGCCACCAGGCGCCGCGCCCCGCGACGTACAACGTGAACACGGGGATCCCCGCGGCGGGCGAGCCCGAGTTCCTCGTGATGGACTACTGCCTCAACAATGCGCTCTTCGTCGACACGCTGCGCGTGAACTGGACCAACAGCGCGAACACGCTCCTCACGAAGGGCTCGCTCACGGTGCAGACGACGGGCCTCGCGCCCGCGAGCGTGTCGAACAGCGGCGCCAACAAGATGGACACGCTGCGCCTCGAGCTCATGCCGCCCGCCACGTACTACAAGGACGGCAGCGGCAACGAGTACCTCCTCGCCGCGCAGACCGTGCAGGGCAGCTCGGCGACGCTCTCCGCGGTCGCGTGGTACCAGCTCAAGGTCGTGAACAACGCGGCGGGCGGCACGGTCGCGAACCAGGGCATCTGGAACCCGGACGCCACGAACCGCCTCGACGCCGCGGGCGCCTTCGACCGCAACGGCGACATCCTCCTCGCGTACACGCAGGCATCGAGCACGCAGGCGCCCGCCCTCGCGTACGCAGGCCGCCTCGCGACGGATCCCGCGAACACGCTCGGCCAGACCGAGACGATCGCCTACCGCGGCTTGGGCTACTCGGGAACGTGCAGCGGCACCTGCTCGCGCTGGGGAGACTATGGGTCGAACTTCATCGACGTCGACGGCTGCACCTTCTGGTTCATCGGCGAGGTGTACCGTCAGACCGGCAACGCGTGGCAGTGGACGACGCAGATCGCCTCGACCGCGTACCCAAGCTGCACGCCGCTCACCTACAGCGGCTCGAGCACCGCGTCGCTCTCCTTCGTCGGCTCGTCCCCGGGCGCTCCGACGTCCACGCAGAACGTGGTCGTCACCAACGGCGGCACCGGCCCCCTCGTGCTCCAGGGCGCCCGGATCGCGGGCGCGAACGCCGCCGACTTCAGCGTCACGAGCGACGGCTGCAAGGGCGTCGCGCTCGCCGCGGGCGCCTCGTGCACGCTCGCCGTGCGCTACAACGCGTCCACGTTCAATGCCGAGAGCGCGACGCTCAGCATCGGCGACAACACGGCCGCCGGACACGTGCTCCTCACGTCGCTCTCCGGGAGCGTCAGCGGCCTCGCGCCCCCCGTGACGACCGGGCTCGCGACCGGCACGAGCGGCAACAACGGCTGGCTCGTCTCGGCCGCGACGGTGACGCTCACCTGCGCGCCGCCCGCGAACGCGACCTGCGCGAGCACGTGGTACGCGCTCGACGGCGGCCCGCTCACGAGCTACGCGGGCGCGTTCGCCGTCGCGACCGACGGCACGCACACGCTCCTCTACAACTCCACGTCCTCCGCGGGCGGCATCGAGTCCGCGAAGACGCTCACGTTCAAGATCGACGCGACGCAGCCAAGCGCTGGCGCCACGACGGCCGCGTGCGCCAATCCCGGCACGAACGGCTGGTGCAAGGTGAGCTTCCAGACGATCGCCACGAGCGCGAGCGACGCCACGAGCGGGCTCGCGTCGACGGCGTGCACGCTCGATGGCAGCACCGTCACGTGCGGCAACGTCACCGCCGGCCAAGGCACGCACACGGTGAACGTGACGGCGACCGACAACGCGGGCAACGTGCGCGTCGCGAGCCTCACGGTGAAGAACGACGCCACGCCGCCCGTCTCGTGCAGCGGCAGCTTCGCCGGCACGTCGGGCACGAACGGCTGGTTCCGCAGCTCCGGGACGCAGACGCTCACCGCGAGCGACAGCAGCCCCGGCTCCGGAGTCGCGAGCTTCACGTACACCGTGGACGGCGTCACGTCGCCCTACACGGGCCCCTTCGGCATCGTCGCGGAGGGCCAGCACCCGATCACCTGCCAGATCACCGACAACGCGGGCAACGTCGGCGGCAACACGAGCGCTGGCACCGTGAAGATCGACACCCTCGCGCCCATCGCGACGGAGACCTTCACGTGCGGCGTCGCCGGCACGAACGGCTGGTGCCGCGACGCGAGCCGCACCGTCACCACGAGCGCGACGGACGCGACCTCCGGCATCGCCTCGCAGGCGTGCACGCGCGACGGCTTGGCCGTCACGTGCGGATCCGTCGCGGTGAGCGGCCAAGGCGCCCACAGCGTGTGCGACACGCCCACCGACCTCGCGGGGAACCTCGGCGCCACCACGTGCGCATCCATCAAGCTCGACAACGTCGCCCCCAGCGTGAGCGCCACCGGCGCCTGCGTCGTCACGGGCGCCGCCGGATGGTGCCGCGATGCGACCGCCACCGTCGCCACGGCCGCCTCCGACGCGACCTCCGGCCTCGCCGCGGAAGCGTGCGCGCTCGATGGCGCGGGCGTCGCGTGCGGCACCATCGCGGTGGGCCAGGGCGCGCACACGGCGTGCGACACCGCGACCGACGACGCGGGCAACAGCGCGACCGCGTGCAGGACGCTCTCCCTCGACAACGTCGCGCCCGCGCTCGTCGCCACGCGCGCGCCCGACGCGAACGCGCACGGCTGGGCCAACGCGCCCGTCACGGTGCACTACGCGTGCACGGACGCGTCGAGCGGCGTCGGCGCCCTCACGCCGGATGACGTGCACGCCTCCGAAGGAGCCGGCCAGAGCAGCGCCGGATCCTGCGCGGATGTCGCAGGCAACGTCGCGACGGCCTCGCTCGCTGGCATCGACGTGGACCTCACCGCGCCCAGCGTCAGCGCGAGCTTCTCCGCGACCCCCAACGCGAACGGCTGGTGGACGACGGACGTCACCGTCAGCTTCTCCTGTGCCGACGCCCTCTCCGGGCCTGACGAGGACCCGGCGCCGGTCGTCCTCGGCGGCGAGACCGCCGGCACGAGCGCGAGCGGCACGTGCGAGGACCTCGCCGGCAACGCCGCCACCTTCACGAGCCAACCGGTGCGCATCGACCGCACGCCTCCGGCGATCCTCGTGACGGGCGTGACTCCCGCGCCCAACGCGAACGGGTGGAGCAACGCCCCCGTGACGACCGTGGGCTTCGCCTGCGAGGACGCGCTCTCGGGCGTCGCAGTGGCGCCGACGGATGTCCTGCTCTCGGACGACGGGGCCGATCAGGTCGCGTCCGCAAGCTGCACGGACGCCGCAGGGAACGTCGCAAGCGCCGCGCTAACGGACATCGACGTGGACACCACCCCGCCGCGCCTCGTCTCCTACGCGGTGTCGCCGCCCACGAGCAACGGCTGGTGGAGCACGCCGGTCACGGTCTCCATGACCTGCGCCGACGACCTTTCGGGGCTCGATGCCCAGGCGGAGCCGGTCACCTTCACGGACGAAGGGCGCGAGATGACCGGCGTCCTCTCGTGCACAGACCTCGCGGGGAACGTCTTCACGCGGCCCTTCGGCGGGATCTCGATCGACCTCACTGCGCCGGTCATCGGGACTCCGATCGCAAGCCCCGGCCCGAACGCGAACGGATGGTCCAACGCGCCGGTCACGGTGCATTTCCCCTGCACGGATGCGCTCTCCGGCGTCGCCATCGCCCCCGCCGACACGATCCTCTCCGACGACGGCGCGGGCCAGAGCGCGAGCGCGGCGTGCACGGATGCCGCCGGGCTCACGGCGACGGCCTCGTCGGGGCCTGTGAACGTCGATCGGACGCCGCCCTCGCTCACGCCGCACGCCACCGTCATCGCGGAGGCCACCTCGCCCTCAGGCGCTTTTGTCGCGTACGGACCCGCGTCTGCGTCGGACGCGACGAGCGGGATCGCTTCTGTCGAGTGCAGCCCCGCGTCTGGATCCGTCTTCCCGACGGGAGCCTCGCAGGTCACGTGCTCGGCCGTCGACCTCGCCGGCAACGTCGCCTCGACGGGCTTCGCGGTGGACGTCCGCGACACGACTGGGCCCATCCTCGAGGCCCACGACGATGTCACTGCGGAAGCGCAAGCCGCTTCGGGCGCGCCCGTCGCGTACGCGGCGCCGGCGACGCATGACGCGGTCGATGGCGACGGCGTCGCCCTCTGCGCGCCCGCGAGCGGCGCCGTCTTCCCGCTTGGCGACTCGACCGTCACCTGCGAAGGCAGGGACTCCTCGGGCAACCGGGCCGCCCAGACGACGTTCCTCGTGCACGTCGTCGACACGACGCCTCCGACCATCGGCGCGCTGGGCGACCGGGTCGCTGAAGCGACGTCGCCCGCAGGCGACGTCGTGAGCTATGCGACGCCGGAGACGCACGATGCGGTCGATGGTGACGGGCTCGCGAGCTGCATGCCTGCGAGCGGCGGGACGTTCCCGTTGGGCTCGACGCTCGTCACGTGCACGGCGACGGACGCGCATGGCAACAGCGCGAGCCGCTCGTTCCGCGTGATCGTGGTGGACTCGACGCCGCCCGCGCTCGCGCTCCCTGGGCCGATCACGCTCGAGGCGGAAGGGCCCAGCGGCGCAGTCGCGAGCTACGCGGCGAGCGCGCTCGACGCGGTCGATGGCGCCGTCGCGCCCGTCTGCGCGCCCGCGAGCGGCGCGACGTTCGCGCTGGGGCTCACCGTGGTGTCGTGCAGCGCGAGCGACGCGCACGGGAACGCGGCGACGGGCGTCTTCGACGTGCGCGTCGTCGACTCGACCCCGCCCACGATGCAAGGGCACGAGGACCTTCTCGCCGAGGCCACGGGCGCCTCGGGCGCGACGGTCGACTACGGCGCGCCGGCGACGAGCGACCTTGTCGACGGCGAGGGGGCCGCCGCCTGCGCGCCCGCGCCGCAGAGCGTCTTCCCCCTAGGCGAGACGAGCGTCTCGTGCGTCGCGACGGACGCCGCCGGGAACGCCGCCTCGTCGGGCTTCGTCGTCCGCGTCGTCGACACGACGCCGCCCGCGATCGATGCCCACGCCGACGTGCCCGCCGACCCCACGGATGCTTCCGGCGCCCTCGTCGAGTACGAGGCGCCCGCGACGCACGACCTCGTGGACGGCGAAGGCATCGCATCCTGCGCGCCGGCCTCCGGCAGCCTCTTCCCGATCGGCGCGACGAGCGTCCACTGCGACGCGAGCGACGCGGCCGGCAACGCCGCGAGCGCGAGCTTCTCCGTGCTCGTGGGCGACGCGACGCCTCCCGTGCTCGCCGCCCACGAGGACGTCGTGGCCGAAGCGACCTCCGCCGCGGGCGCCGACGTCGGGTACGACGCGCCGGCCTTCCACGACGCGGTGGATGGCGACGGCCTCGCGACGTGCGCGCCCGCGAGCGGATCGAGCTTTGCGCTTGGCGAGACGATCGTCGCGTGCAGCGCGAGCGACGCCGCGGGCAATGCCGCGGAGTCGAGCTTCCTCGTGCGCGTCGTCGACGCCACGGCGCCCTCCCTCGCGATCCCCGGAGGCCTTGCCGCCGAAGCGGCGTCGGCCGCCGGCGCGCTCGTCGCCTACGATGCTTCCGCGAGCGACGTCGTGGACGGCGCTCTCGCTCCCGTGTGCGCGCCGGCGAGCGGCGCGCTCTTCGCGCTCGGCACGACCGAGGTCGCCTGCGCCGCGACGGACGCGGCGGGGAACACCGCGCGCGCGGCGTTCCTCGTGACCGTCGCCGACACGATCGCCCCTCTCCTCGCCGCGCATGAGGACGTCGCCCTGGACGCGGCCTCGCCGGAGGGCGCGCCCCTCGAGTTCGACGTCGCGACGAGCGACGCGGTCGACGGAGCGGGCGTCGCGGAGTGCGCGCCGGCGAGCGGCTCGCTCTTCGCGCTGGGCACGACGATCGTCACGTGCACGGCCAGCGACGCGGCGGGGAACGCCGCGACGCCCACCACGTTCACGGTCACCGTGACGTTCCGGGTGGTGGCGGCCCTCGCCGCGGACGCGCCCCACTACGGCGCGCTCGACGCCCTCACGGGCGGCGTGCGCGGCGCGTACCGCCTCACCGCCGGCGACGGCACGCCCCTCGCGGGCGTCCACGTCGCGGTGCGCGTGATCCGCGTCCTCCCCGTCCTTGGCGCCACCGAGCACGAGGAGATGGCGGGCGTGACGGGCGCGGACGGCGCGTTCGCGTTCGAGCCCGGCACGACGTACGGGCTCCCCGGGACCTACCTCCTCCTCGGGCACGTGACCGATGCCGGGTACGCAGGGGACGCGGACGGCCGATACGACGTCGGTCTCTAGAAACGTATCGTGCGTCGGCGCTAAGCGGGCGTCGGCCCCTGGGGTATAAGGCTGCCTCGCCTGCAGCCGCCTGGGAGGTCCGTCACGTGAAAGTCGTCGCCGCGAGCGTCCTCGTTCTTGCCATCCTGCTCATCGCGGCCCTCGGGCCCGCGCAAGCCGCGACGAGCCGCGTCATCGCCGGCAACACCGCCCCCGGGCTCGCCACGGCGACCTACCTCGGGCGCGCCGACCCCGATGCGCCGATGACGGTGACGCTGTGGCTCGACCTGCGCGACCGCGCCGGCCTCGAGCAGCTGATCGCGGACCAGCAGACGCCCGGGAGCCCGAGCTATCACCGGTGGCTCACCCACGAGGAGTTCGTGGCGCGCTACTCGCCCAGCGCCCCCGACCTCGCCCTCGCGAGCGACTTCCTCGGCTCGCGCGGGTTCACGAACGTGCACCAGGCGAGCTCCCGCTCCGTCTCCGGCGACGCGCCGGTCTCTACGGTCGAGAGCGCCCTCAGCGTTCGCATGAACAACTACCTCGCGACGACGCTCGAAGGACCCAAGCCCGCGCTCGCGAACGATCGCGACCCGACGTTGCCCCTCCCGCTCGCCTCGAAGGTCGTCGCCGTGGGCGGCATCGACCTCTTCACGCAGGCGTTCCCGAAGTACAAGGTCGGCACCACGAATTACCAGCTCCCCCGCGACACGCAGGTCACGCAAGAGCAGAAGGCGCTCTACTTCGACCAGGGCTCCAAGGGCATCCCGGGCGCGACGATCGCCATCCCGTCGAATGGCGACGTGCTCCTCACCGACCTCAACAGTGTGCTGAGCGCGGAAGGCGGGAACGCGGGCGGCTACACGAACTTCACCGCCGCCACGAGCGGCGCCCACACGCTCCACTCGACCTGCGTGCCCAGCACGGGCTCCGGCACCGGATGCACGTTCCAGACCTCGACGAGCTCGGGCTCGCTCGAGACGGGCTGGGACGTCCAATCCTCCGGCAGCATCGCGATCGACTCGCACATCGAGGTCTACCTCTCGCAGACGACCGCGATCACCTCGTTCGACGTGATGTACCAGGCCGTCGTCGACGCCTCGAACGTCGCCAAGGTCGTCACGCACTCGTGGGGATCGTGCCTCGCGAGCACGTCCACGTCCGTGTTCAACAACGACAACACGATGTTCGCGCAGGCCGTCGCGACCGGCCAGGCGTGGTTCATCGCCACGGGCGACACGGGCTCGTCCTGCAACGGCCAGACGACGACCGACTGGCCCGGCTCCTCCGTCTACGTCACGGGTGCGGGCGGCACGAACATGGCGAACGCGAACTGGGGCGCCGACGGCTGGCGCACCGGCTACACGAGCGAGACGGGCTGCTCCTCCTCGGGGGGCGGCATCGCGAACACCGGCCCTACCGTCGCGCGCCCCTCGTGGCAGAGCGGCTGGGGCATCGCGGCCGGCTCCTTCCGCCTCGTCCCTGATATCAGCCTGCACTATGGGCAATGCTCGAGCGGCGGGACGCAGGGCTACTTCATGTACCACAATTCGCAGGCGCTGGGCGGCATCTCCGGCACCTCGGGCGACGCGCCCCAGATGGCCGGCTTCTGGGCCGTCGGGAACCAGGTCGTCGGCCAGAACCTCGGCCACGCCGCGCCCTACTTCTACAAGATCCTCCGCAACGAGAGCGGCACGAGCTACGCGAGCTCCTTCCACGACGTGAGCGGCGGCGCCACGAACGGGCAGTACACCGCGGCCGCAGGCCACGACATGGTGACCGGTGTCGGCTCGCCCAGGTTCAGCTCGTTCTACGACGACCTGAAGAAGTTCTTCGCCACGCCGCCCACGACGTCGATCTCCCTCTCGGGCACGCTCGGGAACGCGGGCTGGTACACGTCCAGCGTGAGCGTCACGCTCGCCTGCGCGCCGGCCGCGCCCGCGACGTGCGCAAGCACGAGCTACAAGGTCGACGGCGGTCCGACGCAGGCCTATGGTGGCGCCTTCACGGTGTCGGGCGACGCGGCGCACACGCTGCAATACTGGTCGACCGGCAACGACAGCGCGGTCGAGACGACGAAGACCCAGGCGATCAACATCGACGGCGCGGCCCCCTCCCTCGCGCTCCAGAGCCGCACACCGGCCAACGGCGCCGGGTGGAACAACGCGAACGTCGTGGTCGTGTGGACGTGCACGGACGCCGTCTCCGGCGCCGCGAGCGCCACCGTCACGCGGACCCTGAGCACGGAAGGCGCGTCCCAGAGCGCGACGGGCACGTGCGCGGACGTCGCGGGCAACAGCGCGTCCAGCACGCAATCCGGCATCAGCATCGACAAGACCGCCCCCGCCATCGCCGGCGGGCGGACGCCTGCGGCCAACGCCGCGGGCTGGAGCAACACCGACGTCACGGCGAGCTGGACCTGCACGGACGCGCTCTCGGGCGTCGCGAGCGCGCCGGCCGACGTCGTCTTCACGAACGAGCTCGCCGGACAGAGCGCAGGCGGCACCTGCATCGACGTCGCCGGCAACGGCGCCTCCAGCACGGTGGGCGGGATCAGCATCGACAAGAGCGCCCCCTCGCTCCTCGCGGCGCACGCGCCGCCGGCGAACGGCTTCGGGTGGAACAACGGCGACGTGACCCTGAGCTGGACGTGCAGCGACGCGCTCTCGGGCGCGACGGGCGCGCCGGCGCCGGTGACCTTCACCCAGGAGGGCGTGAACCAGCAGACGAGCGTGACCTGCGCGGACGCCGCCGGCAACGTCGCGAGCGACACGCAATACGTGAGCATCGACAAGACGGCCCCCACCGTCGGCGCCACGAAGTCCCCTTCCGCGAACGCGAACGGCTGGAACAAGGCCAACACGACGCTCACGTGGTCGTGCGCCGACGCGCTCTCGGGCGCGCAGGGCGCCGCCCCGCCTCCCGTCACCTTCACGAGCGAAGGCGCGGCGCAGAGCGCGAGCGCGAGCTGCCTCGACAACGCGGGCAACAGCGCGACGGGCAGCGCGAGCGTCAGCATCGACCAGACCGCGCCCTCCATCGCGTTCGCCTCGCGATCCCCCGCCCCGAACGCGGCCGGATGGAACAACGCGAACGTCCTCGTCACCTGGAGCTGCAGCGACGCCCTCTCGGGCGCGACCGCGACGAGCGCGTCGCAGACCGTGAGCTCGCAGGGGAGCGCCCTCTCCAGCACGGGC
This sequence comes from Thermoplasmatota archaeon, assembly GCA_035526585.1. Taxonomy (GTDB): domain Archaea; phylum Thermoplasmatota; class SW-10-69-26; order JACQPN01; family JAJPHT01; genus JAJPHT01. The sequence continues at coordinate 15,726 of DATLCC010000115.1, forward strand.
ACCTGCACCGACCTCGCGGGGAACGCGGCGTCCGACACGCGCACCGGCATCAAGATCGACAAGACGAACCCGCTCATCGCGTTCTCGAGCCGCCTCCCGGCCGCGAACGGCGCGGGCTGGAACAACGCCGACGTGACCGTCACGTGGAACTGCACCGACGCGCTCTCGGGACCCGCGGCCCCGACCGCGTCCGTCACGGTCGCGACGGAGGGCGCGTCCCAGGGCGCCGTGGGCACGTGCGCGGACGTCGCCGGCAACGTCGCGAGCAACACGCGCACCGGCATCAGCATCGACAAGACCCCGCCCGCGTTGAATGGCGCCCGCACGCCCGCTGCCAACGCGGACGGGTGGGTCAACGGCAACGTCGCCGTCTCGTGGACATGCAGCGACGCCCTGTCCGGCCTCAGCAGCGTCCCGACGAACGTCACGGTCACGACGGAAGGCGCGAACCAGGCGCGCAACGCCACGTGCAACGACCGCGCCGGGAACGTCGCGAGCGCGACGGTCGCCGGCATCAGCATCGACAAGACCGCCCCGTCCCTCGCCGGAACGAAGTCGCCTGCCGCGAACGCCGCAGGGTGGAACAACGCGGACGTGACGGTGAGCTGGACCTGCACCGACGCGCTCTCCGGCGTGAAGACCTCGCCCGCCGACGCGACCGTGTCCAGCGAAGGCGCGGGCCAGTCGCGCACCGGCACGTGCACGGACAAGGCCGGCAACGCCGCATCGAACACGCAGAGCAACATCCACGTGGACAAGACGCCGCCGACGACCACGCCAAGCGCCAGCGGCACGCTCGGACAGAACGGCTGGCACGTGAGCTCCGTCACGCTGACCCTCGCGCGAAGCGACTCGCTCTCCGGCGTCGCGTCCTCGTCGTACGCCCTGAACGGCGGCGCGGCGCAGACCTACGGCGCGCCCGTGACGCTCGCCGCGCAGGGCACGACCGTCGCCTCCGCATGGAGCACCGACCTCGCCGGCAACGTCGGCGCGCCCTCGGGTCTCACGGTCCGGATCGACACCGTCGCGCCCACGCTCGCCCCCCACGCGGACGTCACGACGCCCGCCACGAGCCCGAGCGGCGCCACCGTCGCCTACGGCGCGCCCGCCGCGAGCGACGCCACGAGCGGCGCCGGCGCCGTCGCCTGCGCCCCCGCTAGCGGCGCGCTCTTCCCCATCGGGAACACCACCGTCGGCTGCGGCGTCGCGGACGCCGCCGGGAACGCGGCCTCGTCGAGCTTCGTCGTCCACGTCCTCCCCGGATCGGTCCCCACCATCGCGCCGCACGCCGACGTCGTCGCCGAGGCCACGAGCGCCGCCGGCGCCGTCGTCACGTACACCGCGCCCACGGCGCACGACCAGGAGGACGGCGACGTCCCCGTCACCTGCGCGCCCGCGAGCGGCGCTAGCTTTGCGCTGGGCGCGACGAGCGTCACGTGCAACGCCACCGACTCCGGCGGGCACGCCGCCGTCCCCACGAGCTTCCTCGTCACGGTGCGGGACACGACGCCGCCCCTCGTCGCCGACGCCTCCGACGTCGTCGCCGAGGCCTCCGGCGCCTCCGGCGCCACGGTGACGTTCCCAGCGCCCGCCACGAGCGACCTCGTGGACGGGGCCGGCGTCGCGGCTTGCGCGCCCGCGTCGGGCGGCGCGTTCGCGCTGGGCGACACCACGGTCACCTGCGCCGCGACCGACGCCGCCGGCAACGCGGCGACGCCGCGCAGCTTCCTCGTCCACGTCGTGGACACCACCGCGCCCTCGATCGACGCGGCCGCGGACGTCGTCGCCGAGGCGACGGGCGCGAGCGGCTCCGTCGTCGCCTACGCGGCGCCCGCGACGCACGACGCGGTCGACGGCGCAGGCGTCGCGACGTGCGCGCCCGCGAGCGGAAGCGCGTTCGCGCTGGGCGCCACCACCGTCACGTGCGGCGCGAGCGACGCGCACGGCAACACCGCGAGCGGCACGAGCTTCCTCGTCACCGTCCGCGACACGACGGCGCCCCTCGTCGACGACGTCGCGGACGTCGTCGCCGAGGCGACGGGCGCCTCCGGCGCCCCAGTCGCCTACGCTCCCCCCGCCACGAGCGACGCGGTCGATGGCGCGGGCCACGCGACGTGCGCGCCCGCAAGCGGGAGCGCGTTCGCGCTCGGAGCGACGAGCGTCGCGTGCAGCGCCACCGACGCGAGCGGCAACAGCGCCGCCACGTCCTTCACCGTGACGGTCGTCGACACGACCGCGCCCCTCCTCGAGGGTGTCGCGGACGTCGTCGCCGAGGCCACAGGCGCCTCCGGCGCCACGGTCGCCTATGCGCCCCCCGCCACGAGCGACGCGGTCGATGGCGCCGGCGTCGCGAGCTGCGCGCCCGCGAGCGGCGCGACCTTCGCGCTGGGCGCGACGACGGTCGTCTGCAGCGCCACCGACGCGCACGGCAACGCGGCGGACGCGGCGACGTTCGTCGTCACGGTGCGCGACACGACGGCGCCGAGCATCGCGCCGCACGCGGACCTCCGCATCGCGTCCACCTCGCCCACGGGAGCGGTCGCGAGCTTCGACGCCCCCGCGACGAGCGACGCGGTGGACGGCGCCGGCGCCGCGACCTGCGCGCCCGCCTCCGGGAGCCTCTTCGCGGTCGGCGACACGATCGTCGTCTGCGACGCGACCGACGCCGCGGGCAACGCCGCGACGCCGACGAGCTTCGTCGTGCACGTCACCTTCGCGCCCGTCGCGACGATCGCGACGTCGCAGGCGACGTATGGCGCAGTGGACGCTCTCCAGGGCGCCGTGCAGGGCACGTTCCACCTTGCGAACGCGGAAGGCGCGCCCATCGCGGGCGTGGCCGTGCAGGTGCGCGTCCTGCGGCAGCTCCCGCTCGTCGGATTCACCGACCACGTCGAGTTCGTGGGCACGACGGACGCGAACGGCGACCTCGCCTTCGCGCCGGGCCTCCTCTTCTCGCTCCCGGGAGGCTACATGGCGTACGGCGTCGTCACCACGCCCGGCATCGACGCGATGGCCTCGACCCACTACGACGTTGGCGCTCTGTAGCGCGCCAGGCGTCGAGCGCGGGCGCGGCGTCAGCGCCCGCGCTTCAAGGTCGGGAGCGACATGTCGCGCAGCGAGAAGAGCTGCTCCAGCCCGTCGTGCGTCGTCATCTCGAAGGTGCCGCACTTCGCGCAGATGTCGAGCCTGCCCCGCCCGTTCGCGAGCGCCGCCGTCGGGGTCCCGCAGCGGGTACAGGGGTGCGACGTCGCGGGGTGGAGGCCGCTCAGGGCCTCCGGCAGGTGCGGCGCAGGGCGCATGCCCCTGGGCTCTGCACGAAGGGAGATTTGGCGCTTTCGGAGGTCAGGGGGGTCCTCATTCCAGGGCGAGGCCCCACGGTCTTGAAGAGCGGACCTTATCCGGCATGGGTCCGATGGGCGCGACCATCATGGACACGCCCGAAGGCCCTGCGCGCGCGGGGGCCAAGGCGTCCGCCCCGGGGAAGGTGATCCTCTTCGGGGAGCACGCGGTCGTCTACGGCGAGCCCGCGATCGCCGTCGCCCTCAGCCTGCGCACCGAGGTCACGATCCGGGAGACGCAAGGCGACCGCGTCCACCGTGTGAACGGCGCTCCGATGAACCAGCACCACCACGCGTACATCAAGGACGCCGTGGACCACCTGTGGAAAGGCGGCTTCCTGGACGTGCGCACCGAATCGCGCCTCCCGAGCGCCTCGGGCCTGGGATCCAGCGCCGCCCTCTCCGTCGCCACGACGGGCGCGCTCCTGCAGCTCCAGGATCGCTTCTCGGAGGAAATGGTCGTGTCTCCGGACACGACCTATCCTCACCGCCTCGGTGAGGAGCTCGTGGCGCGCGAGGCGTACAACGCCGAATGGAGCGCGCAGAAGGGGCGCGGCTCGCCCACCGACACGTCGACCTCCACGCACGGCCGCGCCATCATGGTGGACGCGGAGAAGGGGCCCGGCTACCTGTGGGACATCGCTCGCGGCGAGCGCCGGTGGTACCTGCACCACCTCGACATCCCGCCGCTCACGCTCGTCGTGGGCTACACGGGCCAGCGCGGCCGCACCGCCGACGAGGTCGCGAAGGTGGGCCGGTTCGTGAAGCGCGGCGCCTTCGCCCGAGACATCATGCGCGACCTGGGCAAGGTGACGCGCGAGGCGCGCGTACTCATGGAGGATCGCGAGAAGATGGCGCTGGGACTCTGCATGGACGAGGCGCACAACCTCCTCACGGTCCTCGGCGTCTCCACCGCGAAGCTCGACGCGCTCTGCGACGCCGCGCGCGAGCACGCGTACGGCGCGAAGCTCACGGGCTCGGGAGGCGGCGGCTCGATGATCGCCCTCACCGACACGCCCGACGCGTGCGCGAAAGCGATCGCGAAGCGCGGTGGCTACCCGACCGTGGTCAACCTCGGAGGCCCCGGCGTCAGCGCGCACTCGATCTGACGATGGTCCGCTCCGCTTCGCGCGACGGACGCGACGTTCTCGTCGTGTTGCGTCCGTCGCGAGAGGCGACGCGAGCCTGCGCGAGGATCAGACAGACGTCTCGATGGGCCGCGCCCAGCCGCCCTCGAGCAGGCTCTTCCCCTCGTTCGAGGGCGCGGTCGGGAGCCCGACGAGGTCGCAGAGCGTCGGGAAGACGTCGACGAGGATGCGCTCGCCGGCGGCGCGCGGCGCGATCGCCGGTCCGTGGAGGAGCATCGCGCCCACCGTCTCCTCGTCCTTGTCCACGTAGCCGTGCATGCCTTTGATCGGACGCTCCTTGATGTGGAAGTAGTCCGGCCAGAAGAGGACACCCGGGCGCGCGGCGAACATGAGGTCGCCGTAGCGGCGGTGCTCGAAGCGGATGCGCAGCTTGCGGCGCTCCTCGTCCTCGAGGACGCGGCCGAAGTCGGCGCGCGCGAGAAGCTGGGTGATCTTCGCCTCGGCCTCCTCGTTGTGGAACCAGAACTTGGCGAACGTGGAGTCGAGGAAGACCACGAAGTCCTTCCCGGAGCGCAGCCCCGTCTCCTTCTTCACGATGTCCAGCACGTCCACGCGGCGGCGCACCGGAGCCATGCCGTGGTCGCCGAGGACCATGATGTTCACCTCGCCGTAGTTCGCGAGCATCGCCTCGTGGAGGACGCGCACCTTGCGGTCGATCTCCGCGAGCGCCTTCTTCATGTGGTCGACGTCCTTCTGCGTCTGGTCGGGCGCCTGCTGCGACGCGTCGTGCAGGTACGGCCCGTGCGGGTGGCCGCCCTCGTCGAGCGCGCTGAACTGCGCGACGTAGAGCTCGATGGGCTCGCGCTTCCCGAAGCGCTCGAGGAGCATGCCGAAGATCTCCTCGTCGTCACCCGAGACCGGGTGCGCTCCGTAGAAGAACTGCTTCCCGTGCTCGCGGCAGAGATCGAACACGCTCGTGTGCGGAAGCGCGCTCGGGTCGAAGATGGGCTTCGTGTCCTCGACGACCTCGAAGTACGGGAGGAACGGCCCGCGGATCCACGCAGGGTCCGTGTGGAAGTTGCCGGTCGCAAGCTTCGTGATGCGCTTCACCGCCGCGCGCGCCGGGATCATGTACACGCGCGGCTGGTACGCGTGCATCAGCGGACCGAGCATGCGCGTCCAGCGGAAGGGAGAGTTGTCCGGGTTGTAGCCGAAGGCGCTGAAGTTCTGCGACGTGTCGGGGTACGTGCCCGTGAACATCGAGGTGCGCTGCGCGAAGCCGGGCGGGCTCACGAAGCCGCCCGTCATCGACGCGGCCTGCAGGCTCGCGAGGTAGGGCATCGTGTCCGGCGCGATGTAGTCCGCGCGGCACGCGTCGAGGATCAGCAGCAGCGTGGTTCGGGCGGGTTTGGGTCGGATGTCGCTCATAGGGATCGGCCTACTCGGGGAGCCTCAGCGCTCCGGTCAGGTCGCGGCGACGCTGCAGGAGGCCAAGAGCGTAATGGTACGCGAAGACGAAATCGAACGCCGGGCTGGCGAGCACCGCCGCCGCGAGGGCAAGCGGCGCGCGGCGCAGGTAGGGACCCCCGCCACGCAGCGCGCGGCGCAAGGCGGGCGCGTAGAGGACCGCGAGCCAGAGGAGCGCGAGCGGGAGGGATGGCCACACCGCGAACGCGACGAGGCCGACAAGGAGCGCCCCCGCCCAGGCCAGCACGGTCTTGTGGAGCCCCAGACGAGGGCTGAGGATCGCCCAGCCGAACCCCTCGCGCCGGTTCTTGCGCCACTCGCCGCGAAGCGTGGTCGCATCCTTGTGGCGCACGAGCATGCGCGGCTCGTACCCGATTCGGAAGCCCATGGCCTTCGCCTCGTGCGTGAAGAGGATGTCGTCGAGCGCGCTCGCGGGGCCCTCCTCGACGAAGCGCAGCGCGTCGAGCACGTCGCGCCGCATCGCCGCGTTCACGTTGCTCGCGAACGTCTCGGGCGCCGCCTTGCGATCGGAGCGGAAGTGGTGATAGCGAAGGCCCCGCACGATCGCGGCAGGCGTGAGGCGGGGCGGCGCGTGCTCCTGGCGGCCGAAGACGACGTCCGCGTCCTCGAGCGCCGCCACGAGCGCGGCGGCCCAGCCGGGCGCGGCCATCGCGTCGGCGCTCATCTGCGCGACGATCGCGCCGGCGGCCGCCTCGATGCCCAGGTTGCGCGCCTCCCCGATCGGGATGTCGTGCGCCTCCGCGAGCACGCGCACGCGGGGGTCGCGCGCCTCGTACCGACGGGCGATCTCCAGCGTCGCGTCCGTGCTCGCGCTGTCGACGACGAGGACCTCGAGATCGACGCCCTCCTGACCGAGGAGCGAGTCGAGGGCGTCGGCGAGGTTCGCCTCCTCGTTCCTCGTGAGGACCACGACCGAGAGCTGGACCATGCGACGCTCGGGGGGCGAAGGGACACTTAACCGCATGCGGACAACGCTCGCAGGATCGCCACGCTGAAACGCTCGCGTCCGTCGCGTCATCGCACCGTCGCCTCCCGCGAAGCGGGACGAAGCTACAAGCCGCCCCCCGCGCCTGCCCCGGCGTCCATGCAGCTCGTGAAGCTCGGCGGAAGCGTCCTCACCGACAAGGCGCAATACCGCACGCCGCGCCTCGACGTGCTCGCGCGCCTCGCGCACGAGATCGCGGCCTCCAGCGAGCGCATCGTCCTCGTGCACGGCGCAGGCTCCTACGGCCACGTGCTCGCCAAGCAGCACCGCGTCGCGGAAGGCCTCGCTCCCCCGCACGTCGTCGCGCAGGTGCACGCCGACGTGCGCGAGCTGCAGGCGCTCGTGCTCCAGGCGCTGCGCGACGCGGGGCTCGCGCCCATCTCGCTCTCCGCGTACGACCTCGCCCGGCTCACGGCCGGGGAGCTCGCGAGCTTCGCCTACGAACCCGTGCACGAAACGCTCGCGCGCAGGTTCCTCCCCGTGCTCGCGGGCGACGTCCTCATGGACCACGCCCGCGGCATCGGCATCGTGAGCGGCGACACGCTCATGGTCGAGCTCGCACGCGCGGTCCGCCCCACGCGCGCCATCTTCGTCACGGACGTCGACGGCATCTACGACCGCGCGCCCCACGAGAGCGGCGCCAAGCTCCTGCCCCGGATCGAACTCGCGCGCAGCGCCGACGTGCGGGCGAGCGAGACGCGCGCGCCCGACGTCACCGGAGGCATGCAAGGGAAGCTCGCGCGCGCGGGCGAGGTCGCGAAGGCGGGCGCGCCGGTGCACATCATCAACGGGCACGCGCACGGCCGACTCGCGGACACGCTCGCCGGAAAGGCCACGATCGGCACCATCGTCAGCGGATCACCGGCGTGAGACACTCCGCACGTCGGGATCCACCTCCAACGACGGAAGCCCGAGATCCCGAAGGACGCCGAAGGTCCGAAGCGGTCCTCCGCTTCGCTCCGGAGCCGGATCCGTCGGCGCCTCCGGTCTCCGTTGTGGCACCGCACATGCACCGCACATGCACCGCACATGCACCGCACATGCACCGCACATGCACCGCACATGCACCGCACATGCGTGGCACATGCGCCGCACATGCACCGCGCATGCACCGCACATGGACCGCACATGCCGCGCACATGTACCGAACATGCCCCGCACATGCCCCGCACATGTACCGTACATCCCGCGCACATGCCCCGCACATGCACCGCACATGCACCGCACATGCGCAGCACGTGCCAGAGGCTGGCGACCGCAGTTCCAAGTGGGCGGGGATCGGCCGCATCGAACGATCCTCCGCCTCGGGATCGGCCTCGAGGCCCATCCGGGGTCGCCCCCCCGCTCGGCCCCATCCCCGCCGAAGCGGCATGGCGACCTTTTTCCGGGGAAAGATTTCGCCCCGGGCCCCCGATGGTTCGGGCCTGCAGGGGGGCGGAACAGGGGCCACCGTCCCGTGGAGCTCAACCGCGCACATCGGGGAGTGGGGGGTCGCCCGCCCGCGGGGGCGAGGCTTCGCGCCGCACCGCGCCCGCGCCCGCGCCCGCCGCGCCCGCCCTCGCCTGCGTCCTCGCCGGCCCCGAGCCCACGCGCGAGCCCCTGCCCGCGTCCTCCCGCCTGCGCGAGCAGGCGGGAAAGCCTCATCCCGCTCCGCTTCGCTGTGCGTGGCGACGATCGTGAAGGACGAAGCTTCGCAGACGCGTAGCCGCAAGCAGGACCACGTGGACATCATCCTGAAGGAGGATGTGCGCGCGCGTCGGAACGCGTGGGACGAGGTGACGCTGCTGCACGAGGCGGTGCCGGACGTCGACCTGGAGCAGGTGGATCTGCGCACGAGGTTCCTCAAGAAGGAGGTGCGCGCGCCGATCATGATCGCCTCGATGACGGGGGGCTACCCGGACGCGGAGCGCATCAACGGGAACCTCGCGGCGGCGGCCGCCGAGCACGGCGTCGCGATGGGAGTGGGCTCTCAGCGGGCCGCCCTTCTTTCTCCTGCATCGAAGCGCTCGTTCACGATCCTCAACGACCACGACGTGCCCTTCGTGTGCGCCAACATCGGCGCGCCCCAGCTTATCTTGCAGCAGCGCGAGCCGTTGCGGCGGGATCAGATCGACGAGCTCGTGAAGATGATCGAGGCCGACGCGCTGATCATCCACCTGAACGCGCTCCAGGAGGCCGTGCAGCCCGAGGGCGACCTCAAGGCGCAGGGGCTCCTCGACGCGATGAAGGACCTCTCGAAGGACCTGGGCGTCCCCGTCATCGCCAAGGAGACGGGGGCGGGGATCTCGCGCGGGACGGCGACGCGCCTCAAGGACGCCGGCGTCGCGGCGCTCGATGTGGGGGGCCTTTCCGGCACGACCTTCGCCGCGGTGGAGACGTTCCGCGCGCACGCGGAGGGGCGCGCGGACCGCGAGCGGATCGGCGCGCTCTTCCGCGACTGGGGCATCGCGACGCCGGTCGCCCTTCTCGAAGCGAACGTGGGGCTGCCGCTCGTCGCGACCGGCGGCCACCGCAGCGGCCTGGACGCCGCGCGCGCCCTCGCGCTTGGCGCGACGCTCGCAGGCTTCGCGAGCGCGATCCTTACGCCCGCGAACGAGAGCGCGAAGGCCGCGAGCGCGTTCCTCTCCCAGGTCGAGCTGGAGCTGCGCACGGCCTGCTTCCTCACGGGGAGCGCGAAGGCGTCCGATCTCGTGAACGTGCCCGTGATGCTCAGCGACGAGCTCGCCCGCTGGGCGGGCCTGCGGGGGCTGGACATGATGTCTCTCGCGCGCCGCGCGCCCAAGAGGCCCGAGCCGAAGGATCCGACGTCGATGTGGCACTGACGAGGGCAAGGGCAAGGGCAAGGGCAAGGGCGCTCCGGCGTTCGTGCCGAAAGACCCAGACGCCGCTCGCCTGTCCGCGGCGCATGCGGGCCCTCGCCTTCGCCTCCGTCCTCGCCCTCGTCCTTGCCCCCGCGCTTGCTCTCGGGCAGCAGCCCGAGACGGAGATCGCCTCGATCGAGGCGGGCGCGCACGCGGAGGTCGCGTGGACGGGCCTCGAAGCGCCGGTCGACATCGTCTTCGGGCCCGACGGCACGATGTATTATGCCGAGTTCGAGACGGGGAAGCTTCGCCAGATCCCGCCCGGCGCCGAGGGTCCGGCGCCCGACGCGCTCTGGAGCGCGCCGAACCTCCAGCTCGGAGGTGAGCGCGGCTTCGTGGGCCTCGCGCTCGCGCCGGACTTTGCGACCTCGCACGCCTTCTACGTCAACTACCAGACGAACAAGACTGGGACCATCGTGACGCGCCTGTCGCGCGTCGTCGGCGGCCAGGAGACCGTGCTCCTCGATGACATCCGGAGCGAGAAGCTCCACAACAGCGGCCGCATCGCGTTCCTGCCGGATGGGAACCTGCTCATGAGCGTGGGCGACGCGACCCTCGACACGATCGGTCGCGACGCGTCGATGCACGCGCACGACCCGACGGACCTCAACGGCAAGGTCCTCCGGCTCACGCCCGAGGGCGAGCCCGTCGCCGGGAACGCGTGGGGGAACGAGGTGTTCACGAAGGGGCACCGCAACGTGTACGGCCTCGCCGTCGCGCCCGACGGGACGATCCTCGCCACCGAGAACGGCCCCGACCACTACGACGAGGTGAACCTCCTCGTGGGCGGCAAGGACTACGGCTGGCCCACGTGCAGCGGGCCCTGCGACAAGAGCGAGTACGTGGACCCGATCCTCGAGTACTACGACACCATCGCGCCCACCGGCGCCGTGTGGTACAAGGACTCGTTCTACTTCAGCGACTTCAACAAGGGGCGCGTCCACCGTGTCCACCCTGCCGCGAACGGCTCGTGGTACGACGAGCGCGTCGTGAAGTTCACGACGCCGCGCATCCTCGACATCGCGGTCGGGCCCGACGCCTTGTACCTCAGCACGTGGGACAGCGTTTGGCGCGTGACGCCCGGGCCCGCCCAGAACGCGACGCTCCCGGTGGAAACGCCGTCGACCGGAAGCGGCGCGCCCACGCCTCCGACCGAGTCCACGTCCGCGACCCCCGCGCCGACCGCCGCAGCCGGTCGCGGTGTCCCCGGGCCTGGCGTGTGGGCCGCCGTGGCCGTGGCCGCCGCAGCGCTCGCGCGAGGTCGAAGGAACTTCTGAGCCCGCCCATCGCCCAAGCCCAAAAAGGGGGGCCCAAGCATGGGCCGCCCTTTTTATAGGGGGCCATCCTTCGAGGCGCAGCCCAGACGCAGTCAGGGCATACCAGCGTGAGGCCTGCCCGCGCCTTTGGCGCCGAGGGCGAGGGGCCCACCGCCTCCGGGCGGTCCCCCCGAGCCGGGATGTGCAGCCCCCTCGCTATGGAGCGTACACCAACCATGGTCGATTTCAAGGTCGTCGTGTCGGACCCGAAAGACGGGAAGAGCTACCAGGTCGCCGTGACGGGCCAGCACGCCAACGTGCTCGTCCGCAAGAAGGTCGGCGACGAGATCGATGGCATGTTCCTGGGTCTGCCGGGATACAAGGTCAAGATCACCGGCGGCTCGGACAAGGAAGGCTTCCCCATGCGCCCCGAGGTCGGCGGCGCGGCCCGCAAGAAGCTCCTCGTCTCCACGAGCATCGGATACGACCCCAAGGACTACCCCGGGAAGCGCGAGAAGGTCTCGATGCGCGGCGGCGAGATCAGCCCCGAGATCGTCCAGATCAACACGAAGGTCATCACGCACGGCCCCAAGCCGATCGCTGAGCTCGTCCCCGCGGCCCCCGCGAAGAAGTAAGAACCGGTGACGCATGACGAAGGTCCCGAAGCAACCTGAGGTCAACATCGGCACGATCGGACACGTCGACCACGGCAAGACGACGCTCACGCAGGCGTTGTCGGGCGAGTGGACCGACCGCCACTCCGAGGAGGTGAAGCGCGGCATCTCGATCAAGCTCGGCTACGCCGACGCCGCCTTCTACAAGTACCCCGGCAAGAAGGGCCCCGAAGCGTTCGGCGTGAAGGACAAGTCCGAGGACGGCACCGCGGGCGAGCTCCTGCGCTGCGTCTCCTTCGTCGACTCGCCCGGCCACGAGACGCTCATGGCCACGATGCTCTCCGGCGCGGCCGTCATGGACGGCGCGATGCTCCTCGTCGCCGCCAACGAGACGTGCCCTCAGCCGCAGACGAAAGAGCACCTCATGGCGCTCGACCTCATCGGGATCAAGAACCTCGTCATCGTCCAGAACAAGATCGACCTCGTCTCCGAGGAGCGCGCCGCGGCGAACTACGCCCAGATCAAGGCGTTCGTGAAGGGCACCGTCGCGGAGAACGCGCCCATCATCCCGATCTCCGCGCAGCAGAACATCAACATCGACGCGCTCGTCATGACGCTCGAAGAGATCGTCCCGACGCCCAAGCGCGACCCCAAGAAGAACGGGCGCATGTACGTCGCGCGCAGCTTCGACGTCAACAAGCCCGGCACGCGCCCGTCTGATATCAAGGGCGGCGTCATCGGCGGCAGCATCTCCCAGGGCGAGCTCAAGGTCGGCGACGAGATCGAGATCGGCCCCGGCCGCAAGGTCGAGCACGGCGGCAAGACCACGTGGGAGCCCATCTTCACCGAGATCACCGGCATCATCGCCGGCGGCAAGGGGTACAAGGCGGCGAAGGCCGGCGGGCTCCTCGGCGTCTCCACGAACCTCGATCCCGCGCTCACAAAGGCCGACAACCTCGTCGGCAAGCTCGCCGGCAAGCCCGGCACGCTCCCTGAGGTCAAGCACTCGTTCGTCATGAACGTGAACCTCCTCGAGCGCGTCGTCGGCAGCGCCGAGGACCTCAAGGTCGATCCGATCAAGACGCGCGAGCCGCTGATGCTCAACGTCGACACCGCGACGACGGTGGGCGTCGTCACGTCCGGACGCGCCGACAGCTGCGAGGTCGCCCTCAAGCTCCCCGTCTGCGCCGAGAAGGGTCAGCGCGTCGCCATCTCACGCCGCGTCGGCGCGCGCTGGCGCCTCATCGGGTACGGCGTGATCCAGTAGGGGTGTGAGATCGTGCCGGGATCGAAGAGACCGAACGCCAAAGGCGCGAAGGAGTCCAAGGCCACGAAGAGCGCGCCCAAGAAGGCGACGCCCCCCGTGAAGAAGGCGGCCCCCGCGCCCGCCCCCAAGAAGGCGGCGCCTGCTGCCTCGCCCGCCTCCAAACGACCCCCTGCGCCCAAGCCCTCGTACGCGCCGCCGCAGCCCGAGCCGGCGAAGGCGCCGATCCGGCCCACGTTCGTCCCGCCTTCGAAGCCCGCCCCCGCGGTGCCCGCCGCGCCCGGGTTCGTGAAGGCCGCGAGCTTCGCGGACCGCAAGGCGGCCCTCGAAGCGCTCGCCGAGAAGGAGGGCCTCTCCGCCCTGCCTCCGATCGCGCCGCCCGTGAAGCCCTCGCCCACGTTCGTGCGCGAGGCGCCGCCGGCGGACCGCAAGGCCGCGCTCGAGAAGGTCGTCGACGAGCAGGGCGTCACAGGTCTCCTCTCGAAGGCGCCCTGGAAGCGCCCCGCTCCCGCGACGCCTCCCCCCGCGCCCAGTCCCGCCGTGCCCGCGAACCCCGCGGAGCGCACGGGCCCGCGCGTCCAGATGACCAAGAGCCCCATCGAGACGACGACGGGCCGCAGCCCGCCGCAGACCGTGATCCTGGACTCGAACGCGCTCATGATGCAGTTCCAGTTCCACATCGACATCGAGAAGGAAGTGAACCGCCTCCTCGGGGGCAACTACGGCATGGTCGTGCCGCAGATCGTCGTCGACGAGCTCGCTCGCATCGCGAAGGAAGGCGCCGGCAAGGAGGCCGCCGAGGCGCGCATGGCGATCGAGCTCGCGAAGACGTTCCAGATCGTCGAATCGCCGGGCGATGGCGACACCGGCATCCTGCGCCTCGCGGAGAGGATCAACGCGATCGTCGTCACGAACGACAAGAAGCTGCGCGCCCAGCTTCGCGCGAAGGACATCCCGAACATCTACATGCGCAGCCGGGCGTTCCTCACGATCGAAGGGCACGTCCCGGGCCTCTGACGCGCGACGCTGTGCGGACCTCGTGAAAAGGTCTTTGAGCCCCCTCTCCGTCGTGAAGCTCGTGCGCTCGGCCTTCCTGGACGACGCGGAGCCGGAAGCGATCTCCCACGCCGTGCGCGGCGTGCTGGAGCGCCGCGGCGCCCTCATCACGGAGCACCGCCACAGCCGCGTCCTGTTCGCGGGGCTCAAGCCGAACACGATGAGCTGGACGCGCGCGGGCTACGTCGGCATCTACCAGGCGCTTGGTGAGCGCGAAGCCGAGGTCCGGCTGACGCTGCGCGCGCGCTGGCCGTGGCGCATCCTGTGGGGCGTCGCCGTCGCGAACGTCGCGATCTTCCTCCTCACGGTCGTCGCGAACCCGCCAGGCACGACGTGGAGCATCCTTGCGATCCTCACCGGGCTCGCGCTCATCGCCGCATCCGTCCTCTACGTGGGGACGCTCAAGAGCGTGCGCGCGGAGGAGACGGGGCTGATGGAGGAGTTCGAGAGAGCCTTCGCGCTCATCCCCGACGTCGTCCTCGAGACGGACGAAGAGCGCGAGCTACGCGACCTCGAAGCCGAGCTCGAGGGGGAGATCGTCCGGCGCAGGATCGAGAAGAACCGTCCGCCCCCCGCGCCACGGGAGAAGGGGAAGCGGTTCTCGCTCAAGCCGCGAAGTGCGGGCGCCAAGGACGAGGCGGACCCGTCCGACGCGCGTCGCGCGCGCCTCCTCGCGCGCAAGGCGGAGCTCGAAGCGCGACGCGCCGAAGCCCAGGCGCCGCCGGCAGGCCCGCCCGAGGAGCCCAAGCCATAGATCCCCGCTTTCGGCGACCCCCCGTCGGGGTGATGCCCCGAGAAGCATGATATCCCCGAGAGGCTTCTGCTCCCGGCATGGCCGACGAGACCAGCCGTGCGATCCTGTACCTCCTCTACGAAGGGCGCACGTTCGACGAGATCTTCCAACTCCACCCCAACCTCACCGTCCTCGACGTCTCCCGCGCCGCCGGCGAAGGCCTGCGCGCGCTGGAGGAAGAGGCGAAGGCGCGCCCCGAGACGCGCGAAGAGCGCATCGCGCGCGTCCGCCTGCGACACGCGCGCGCGTTCACCCCCTGGACCGAGGACGAGGACGCGCGTCTTGCGCTGCGCTGGCGCGAGGGCGCGTCCATCGCCGAGCTCAGCCGCGCGCTCGAGCGCCCCCGCGGCGCGCTCACGATGCGCCTCGAGAAAGTGCTGGGCGCGGGGTGGCGCGAGCTTCGGCAACTGCCACGGCAGCGAACGGGCGCGGAGTGATGCCCGATCCCATGAGATCCATCGCCGGCGCGTTCGTCGGTGTGATCGGCGCGGCCGAAGGCCGCTCCTTCCCCAGGCGCGAAGCGCCCTGGGCCCGAAGGGTTTAATAGCCCGGCCCGAATGCGACGGCCCCAGGTGTGCTTTTGGCCAAGAAGTCCTCCTCGCCGGCCGCTGTTCCGGAAGAGAAGTTCATGCGCTTCGAGCGCGCCCGGATCATCGGCGCCCGCGCGCTCCAGATCGCGATGGGCGCGCCCGTCATCCTCAACATCGAGACGGGATTCCTCGACCCCGTCTCGATCGCGGAACGCGAGTACAAGGAAGGCCTCGTGCCGATCACGGTCATCCGGCCCGCCGGCGGCGCGCCCCGCCGCAAGAGCCCCGGCATCACCGTGACGCCGAAGTTCCTCCGCAAGCCCGGCCTCTAAGGCCGCCCTTCTTCGACCCGCGCCTCGTCCGGCGCCGCGTCCTCGGACCGCGGCATCGGGTCCCCGGTCGTCGCCACCATCGAGGGGACCGTCCAGACCGGCTCGGAGGCATCGGGCGCGCCGGCCGGCAGGCCCGAACCCTCGCGGCGGCCGCGCGGCATGAGCGCCGTGAGCCCCGCGCCAGCGCCTAGGGCGAGCCCGACCGCGAACGCGGCCGCGACGTAGAGCACGTCCACGCGGAACGCGGGCGGGTTCGACTGGAATCGGGTCGAAAGCCCAGAAGGCTGCGCGTCGAAGAGCCCGGGGAGTCCTGCGAGGTTGCCGGTCACGCGCGCGACGCCGAGGAACGACAGCTTCTCGTCCGGTCGTTCGAGCGAGAGGCCGAACTCGTAGGCGCTCTGCGCGAGGAGGCTCTCGACGCCGCGCGCCCGCGCGCCCTGGATCGCGCGCGCGGCGCCTTCGCGCGCGCTCTCGAACTTCGTCGCGGGCACCGCGCCCCCGTACCCCGCCATCTCGAGGAAGACGCTCGCGCGCACGCTCGCCTCGAGCGCCGTGAGCATGGCCGCCGCGTAGTAGCCGCGCGCCATGGCCTTCTCGGCCGTGTCGAGGAGCTCGCGGCTCTGGCCCAGCGGCGCGACCGTGCCGGCGCCCACGAACACCGCCGAGACGTAGGCGACCTCCTCGGTGCTCGTGGTGATGGTGTCGCGCGCGAGCTCCTCCAGCGCGTCGCCCTCCACGGGCTCGCCCTTCGGGAACCCTTCGGAAAGCTTCAGCCACCACTGGGCCGTGTCGGCGCGCTCCGCCGCGTACGACGCGTTGTAGAGCGAGTCGAAGAGGTCCTGCGGCGAGCGCGCGTTCGCGAGGGCGTCCTGCGCCGCCGCGAGGCGCTCCTCCGCCTCCATGATGCGCACCTGCGCCGCGCCCACCGCTTCGAAGCTGTTCGTGTCGCGCACCGGGGACGAGGACACCGCGCGCTCGACGCGCTGCACGATGCCGCGCGCCTCGGCGACGCTCTGGGCGTGCGCGGCGGCGCGGTCCGTGGCCGCGAGGTACTGCGCGGCCTCGCGCACGTAGCGCGACTCGATGCTGGATTGGAAGCTGAGGCTCGCCGCCGTGTAGTACGTCTGGTTCGCCGTCGCGTTCGCGGCGCTCCCGAGGAGCGACTTGGACGAAGCGAGCCGCTCCGCGAGGTTCGTGCGCGCGGCGCTCTCGGGCGTCGCGGCGATCGTCGCGTTGGCCTCGTCGAAGCTTGCTTTCGCCGCATCGACGAGCTCCTCGGAGAGGGGACCCAGCCGGTCGAGGAACTCGCTCCCGGTGACGTTCCCCGTCACGGGCGGAC
>DATLCC010000116.1:0-5065 GCA_035526585.1 Thermoplasmatota archaeon
CCTTCCAGAGATCGTCGTGCGCTTCGACGACGAGCTGCCCATCGAGCGCCCCGGCACGATCGAGGTCATCGTCGCGCCGCTCCTTGCTCCGGCGCCCGTCGTCGCTGTCCCGGCTGCGGCCGCCCTCATTGAGGCGCCCGAGGACGACGGTCCGGTCTTCGATGACCTCTTCGAATACACGAAGGCGCGCGACGAGTTCTTCGACTATCGACCCGCCGCGGCGACCATGCGGCATCCTCCCGAGCCGCACCGCGAGCCGGAGCTCGCGCCCATCGACTTCCCGCCTGAGCCCGTGGTGGAGGACGACTTCGTCTTCCGCCCGCCTCCGCAAGAGCCCGAGCGGGCCTTCGCGCCGCGCAACGAGCCGGAGGTGCGCGACGACATCATTCCGGAGGAGGAGGTGCGCGTGGAATCGCCCGTCGCGCGGGAGGAGCCATGGGCGCCGCCTTCCGACTTCCTGCAGGAGGAGCGCGAAGAGGACCTCCCGCCGCCGGTCGCCGTCGAGGAGGAAGAGCCCATCTACGAGACGGAACTCCTGCCCGAGGAGGAGGTGCGCGACCTTGCGCCCGCTCAGGAGACCTGGTCGCCCCCCGTCGAGGAGGAGCCCATCCTCGAGATGGAGATCATCGCGGACGACGATCCGATCGAGGCCCTTTCGCAGGAAAACGTCCCCATCCCGACGGGCACCGGCGATCTCTATCGTCTGCGCGGCTTCGACATGAACGCCGAGATCGGGCTCGCGAAGGCGAAGATCACCGAGATCGCGCACCTCTCCGGCCACGACGCGGGCGAGCTTGGCCAGCGCTCGGGGGTCTCCTCCGGCAAGCTCGTCGCGTGGATCCAGGTGGCGGATCTCGTGCACGAGGTCGGGGTGCCCGTCGAGGCCGCGGTCGCCCTCGTTGCGGCCGGCGTCGCAGGTCCCCGGGGGCTGCGCGACGCGGACCCGGACGCCGTTGCGGACCGCGCGACCGCTTTCGGGGGTCATGCCGTGAATGCGCGCGACGTGCGCCGCTGGAAGCGCCGGGCCTGACGATATCAACGTTGCGCAACGCGCGCGAGCGCTTTCGGTCTCGTCCCGCGCGCAAAGCGATGAGGGCGAGCGTGCTCGTCGATGCGATGACGATCATTGGCAAGTTGGCGAACACGCGCGGCTGTTGTCCCGTCTGCGGCAACGACGTCCAGCTCAGGCAGAGCTTCAATGGCGTGCGCTTCCTCCAGAGCTACGGTTGCTACCGTTGCGGCCCGACGCAGTACGTCGTGAGCGCCTGATCCTTCAGCCGACCTTGAGGATCTCCAGCTCGAAGATCAGGTCGCGTCCCGTGAGCGGGTCCTCGTACACGTTGGACTGTCCGGGAACGTACTCGTAGGCCTGCTCCTGGGGGATCCGCCCGACGACCGTCTCGCCCACGCGCGCGGTCTTCGCGAGCGTCGTGAACCCCTCGATGACGTTCACGCCCACGGTGAACGGGAACGCGCTGTAGCTGGGGCGCACCTGGAAGCCGCCCAGTGTCGCGAACTTGGGCTGCGCCTCGTCGTGCGCGACGTTCGCGAGGCTCGTGTCGAAGAGCCGCCCATCCGGGAGGAGCCCGGCGTAGTTCGCCGTCACCTTGTCGCCCTGCTTCACCGACGGGCCAAGAGGCGCGATCGTGACCTCGACGCTCGCGTTCGCGCTCGCCCCCGTTGCGCTCGCGAGCAGCAGCGGGACCCGCGTCGTGCCCACCCCGCCCGCGGGCGGCTTGAGCGCGAGGAGCACGACGCGTCCGCTGCCGGGGAGCACCTCCACGGGTCCCTCGAGCGCGCACGTCCAGCCGGCGGGGGGCGCGGCGCCCAACGCCATGCGATCGCGCGTGTTGCCGGTGTTCTGCAGCACGATCGCGAAACGCGCGTCGCGGCCGGGCTCGGCTTTCTTGCTGCCGATCGTGGCGTGGAGAAGCGCGCCGGGGTGCGTCTCGCCGCGCGCGGCATCGAGGAGTTCGGCCTTCACGATCCGCACTTCCTGCACCGGCCGATCGTTCGTGTCGACCTGCACCGTGCCGATCGCGCGGACGACCTCGATGCCTTCGACGACGCGACCGAACACGCTGTGCCGATCGTCGAGGTGCGGCGATCTTGCGAGCGTCACGAAGAACTGGCTGCCCCCGGTGTTGGGGCCAGCGTTCGCCATGCTGAGGACGCCTTCCCCCTCGTGCCGCAGCGTCGGGTTGAACTCGTCGGGGATCGTGTAGCCGGGCCCGCCCGAGCCGTCGTTCGCAGGATCCGCGTCCTTCGACAAGGGATCCCCGCCCTGGATGACGAAGTCCTTGATCACGCGGTGAAAGAGCGTGCCATCGTACACGCCATTGCGCGAGAGGTTCAGGAAATTCGCCGCCGTGATCGGCGCGGCCTCCGTGTCGAGCTCGACCACGAACTCGCCCAGGCTCGTGTTCAGCCGCACGCGGGGCTTGTCCGCGCGCCACGTCGCGTCGGGCCCTCCGAGCACGGGCGCGGCGCAGGTCGCGTCGACGACGCCGGACGCGGCGGTCGCGGTCGGCGGCACCGGCTCGGTGGGCGCGCTCGCGCAGCCCGCGAGCAAGAGCCCTGCAAGAGCGAGGACGATGGCGGCGCGCAGCGCGCTCAGCCCCACTCGACCGTCGCCTTGGTGATCGTCACGAGCGTGTCGGTGCGCGAGTTCGGGTCCTGGCAGGGCTGGCTCTTGCAGGTCAGGTTGTTGATCTTGAGCACGACCTGCGTCGAGGCGTCATCCGCGGTGTGGCCGAACACGGTGTAGCGGCCGTCGAGGAACGCCGCGTCCGCAGCGGTCAGGAAGAATTGGCTGCCGCTCGAGTGCGGGACGCTCGTGCGCGCCATCGACCAGACGCCCGCGCCCTGATGCTTGAGGCCGAGTCCGCCGTGCGCATCGCACTGGGTCGGCGCGGCGTTCCCCGCGGGCGTGGCGGTGGAGATCGTCCCGTCCGTGCAGTAGTACTCCTCGACGATCGTGTCGGGCGATTGGTTGCAGTTCGCGGGTCCGCCGGTGCCCCACGATGAGGCCTTCGAGTCGTCCTTCGAGAGCGGGTCGCCGCCCTGGTCCATGAAGCCACGGACGACGCGGTGGAAGCGCGTGCCATCGTAGCAGCCCGCTTCGACGAGCTTCTCGATGTGCTGCGTCGTGACGGGCGCCTTGTCGCAGAACAGCGTGAGGCGGATCGTGCCTTGCGTCGTGTCGAAGACGACGACCGGGTTCTTCGCGCGGTGCGTGCCATCGGTGGAGACGCACTGGCCGCTTCCGCCGTTCGCGGGCGTTCCCGAGGTCGTCGCTGCCGGCGTGCCCGACGCGGTGCCGTTGGGCGTCGTGCCCGAGCCTGGCGCGGGATCCTGCGCGCAGCCGGCGAGGAAGGGGGTGGCGAGGAGGAGGACGAGGACGAGCGCCAGGCGCATGGCGCGCGGCACGGCGAGCGGGCGACTTGAACGTTACCAATGCACAGATGCGTTCACCAAAGCCCCAAATAGTGCAGTGGACACTCCCCTGTCGTCACCATGCTGGTCCGAGAGCTACCCTTGCCCTTCGAACCGGCGGCGCATTTTTCGCGCCTCTTGGCCGCGCACGAGAACGGCTTCCTCCTGGAGTCCGCCGAGGGGCCGGAGCGCCTGGCGCGCTATTCGATCCTGGGGCTCGACCCCGTGGGCATTGTGCGCCTGGAGCAAGGGCGGCTCGTGACGGAAGGATCGCTTCCGGCTCCGCACGCGAACGAGGCGCCCCTCGCCTATCTCCGGCGCCTGGTGCAGCTTCATCCCACCACCGACCACGGCTATCGGTACCTGGGAGGGCTCGTCGGCTACGCGTGCTACGAGTTCGTCGAAGGCCTGGAGCGCTTGACGCCGCGCGCGCAGAAGGGCGCCTTCCCGACGTTCGAGTACGGCCTGTACCTGGACGGCCTCGTCTTCGACCACCTCACGCGGCGCGTCGTGTACTTTAGCCACGGGGCGGACCGCAGCGCAGAATTCACGGCGACCGCCCAGCGCAACGGTGGAGCCGCGCCCCTCCAGCACGCGCCCCTGAAGTTCGGCGCGCCTCGGGCCAACGTGGACGCGGCGCATTTCGAGAAGATGGTCGAGACCGCGAAGCACCACATCCTGGAAGGCGACATCTTCCAGGTGGTGCTATCACGCCGGTTCGACCTCGACGTCTCGGGCGATCTGCTCGCCTACTACGAGGCGCTGAAGAGGGCGAACCCGAGCCCCTACATGTACTACCTGAAGAGCGGCGCGCGGCGCATCGTGGGCGCAAGCCCCGAGATGCTCGTCCGCGTCGACGGCGGCCGCGTCGAGACGTTCCCCATCGCCGGCACGCGCCCCATGGGCCGCACGCCCGCGGAGACGGAGAAGCTCGCGGCGGAGCTCCTCGCGGACCCGAAGGAGGCGGCGGAGCACGCGATGCTCGTCGACCTCGCGAGGAACGACGTCGGGCGCGTCGCCGAGTTCGGCACCGTCCGCGTCTCCGAAAGCCGCAAGGTCGAGCGTTTCAGCCACGTGCAGCATCTCGTGAGCAAGGTCGAGGCGCGGCTTCGTCCGGGCAGCAGCGCGCTCGACGCCTTCGCGGCGCTCTTCCCCGCAGGCACCGTGAGCGGCGCGCCGAAGGTGCGCGCGATGGAGATCATCCGCGAGCTGGAGGCGGACGCGCGCGGCCCCTACGCGGGCGCCATCGGCTACTTCAGCTTCAACGGGAACGCGGACGCCGCCATCGCGATCCGGACGCTCGTCGCCTCCGGGAACAAGGCGAGCGTTCAAGCAGGAGCGGGCATCGTGCACGACTCGGTGCCAGAAGCCGAGACGCGCGAGACGGAAGCCAAGGCACGCGGGCTCCTCGCGGTGGCGGAGGCGTTCAAGTGAGGACGCTCGTCATCGACAATTTTGATAGCTTCACGTTCAACCTCGTGCAGTACTTGGGCGAGCTTGGCGCGGATCCGGTGGTGTTCCGCAACAACGCGATCACCGCGAAGGAAGCCGAAGCGATGGCGCCGGACGCGATCGTGATCTCCCCAGGCCCGGGCAACCCGGCGGATCCGAAGTACTTCGGCGTCTGCGC
>DATLCC010000117.1:0-2316 GCA_035526585.1 Thermoplasmatota archaeon
GCGGCTCCTTCGAGGTGCGCGACGCGTGCGACGCGCCGCCCCTTGCGGGCACGGCGCTCGCGGCCGCTCCCTCCCGCCTCGTCGATGACGATGGCAAGCGGCGTACGGACACGTTCCGCTTCGACGCCGCGACCTTCCAAGGCGGCGCGATCGACCTCTGCGCGAGCGTAGGCGAGATCCTCGTCGAGCCGACGAACGGTACGACCGTCGAGCTGCAGTGGATCGTGCAGGGCCACTCGCAGCGCGTCGTCGAGGAGACGCACGTCGCCGCGCAACTGCGCAACGACGGCGGCCGGCTCGTCATCGGGGCCTGGGAGTCGCAGATCGGCCGCGAGGGCGGCTGGTTCGGCGGCGACGGCGCCGACACGCGCCTCGTCGTGCGGCTCCCGGAGACCGGCGCATATGCCATGACGATCGCGACGGACGTCGGCGACGTGCACGTGAGCGGGCTGCGCGTGAGCGCGCTCGCCGCATCGAGCGACGTCGGCAACGTCATCGTGCTCGACACCGATCTCGAAGGCGACGCGAAAGGGCGCGCGGACGTCGGGGACGTCATCTTCCACTTCGGCTCCGTGCAGTCGGGGAACATCAGCGCCATCGTGGACGTCGGCAACGCGGACGTCGAGCTTCCCCAGCGCGCCGACGTCGGCTACGACGCGACGGCGGACGCGGGCGTGGGCGAAGCCGTCGTGCGATTGGGCGAGACGGAATCGTACGACGCCAAGGAGGATGCGCCAGGCGGCCACGTCGAGGCGCGATCCATGGGCTTCGCCACGAAGCCCACGCGCATCGTGGTGAGGGCAGGCTCCGACGTCGGGGACGCTCGCATCGTCGCAAGCTAAGGTGATATCATGGAACGAGCACTCATCGCCCTCAGCATCCTCGCCCTCGCGCCCCTCGCACAGGCGAGCGACGACACGTTCTCCTACGAATTCACGGACCCGAGCTTCGACGCCATGCCGCCACCGGCGGACGCGTGGGCCGACATCACGGCGGGCAAGATGGAGGTCGTGGACGCGTCCACGCTTCGCGCGACGCTGACGCTCAGCGTGCTCCCCGAGATGCGCGCCGGGGTCGCCTACGGTTTCATCTTCGGCGACGGCTCGCACGAATGGTACGGCGCGGCCGTGATGGCGCCCGAGCTCCACTACTTCGTGGGCGACTGGGTGGATGGCGGTCCCGGATCGGCTTCCGACTCCGGCGGCTCATACGTGACGGGCCCTGAAGGCACGGTGACGATCGAGATCCCGCGGAGCCTCGTCGGGAACGCGACGCGCCTGCTGGCCCCCAAGGCCATGACCGCGGATGCGACGACCCTCGCCGCCCCGGTCTCCGTCGGGGCGGGCATCGTCTTCCTCGACGAAGGACAGGGGACGGGCGACCTCCAGCTCCCTCCGCGCGAGCCGAGCGTCGCGGCAGAGAACGCCACCGGGGAGCCACGCGGGGAGACGCCTGGCGCCACGCGGGACCAGGTGGCGCCACCTGCCTCCACCCCCGCGACGAGGAGCGCGGTGCCGCTACCTTGGGCCGCGGCCATCGGCGCGCTCGTGGGAGCCGCGCTCTCGATGCGGCGCAAGTCACGATGAACGGCGAGTCCTCCGCGCGCGCGAGCCATGCCTCGGCAGTGACCGCTCCGGAGGTTTCACGAACACGGGTGGATGAACCTGAAGCCGTGCCAGCGGCCTCGGGGAGCCCGTGTTCCCCTTCCTGCGGCTCGCGAAGGTCGTCGCGGCCGCTCCCGCGCGCACGAAGCTCGCGACCTTCGAGCCCTCGGTCGTCCGCTTCCGCGTGTGGCCGGGCGACCTCGACCAGAACCGCCACCTCAACAACGGACGCTATCTCACGATGATGGATCTTGGACGCTTCGACCTCGTCGTGCGCACGGGGCTCGGGAAGCACCTGCTGCGCGAGAAGTGGTATCCGGTCGTCACGGCCGCGACGATCCGCTTCCGCCGCTCGCTCGACCCGTTCCAGGAGTACGAGCTCATCACGCGCATGCTCGGGTGGGACGACCGCGGCTTCTACCTGGAGCAGAGGTTCGAGCGTGACGGAGTCGTCCACGCCGTCGGCGTGATCAAAGGTCTCTTCCTCGGCCCAGAAGGAAAGGTACCGACCGGGCGCATCGTCACGCGCGTCGCCCCCGGCACGCCTTCGCCGGAGCTTCCCGCCTGGGTCCGCACGTGGGACCGCTCGCAGGAGGAGCTCGCCGAGGAGCTGCGCGCGGGCGCCAAGGCATAGGCCCTCACGAGAGCCCTTTAGGCGGCCCACGCCCGGTCCCCTGCGGGTAGGCTCCTTGAGGCTCTCCGTCGTCCTTCT
>DATLCC010000118.1:0-30457 GCA_035526585.1 Thermoplasmatota archaeon
GGTCGTCACGAACCATCCGAAGAACGGCGACATGCGCTCGATCTACGATGCGCTCGGGAAGCTCGCAACTCTCGGATTCCCCCTGGACTTCGCGCCCTCGGAGACCATCCCCGCTGCGCCTCAGCAGACGGCTGGCCCCGCGGCGCCGGCGGTCGACGTCGAGGCGCTGCGCGCGTCCCTGTTGAGGTCGATGGACGCGAAGCTCGCCGAGCATCTCGCGCACCTCAAGCCTGTCCCGCACGCGACCGTCACATCGGGCGCCGGCGCCGACGCGTTCGAGCGCTACGGCCTCGTCCCCTGCGACGTCGTCGTGGGCGGCGCCTCCGTAGGCCTCCCAGGCCAGTCGCGGCGGCTCTTCGACGACGGCAACTTCGAGGCGCTCTTCCGCGGAGAGAACCGCATCGATCGCCTCGACCCCAAGTGGGCGGCGAAGTTCATCGAAAAGGACATCGTGCGCCTCGTGAAGGACGCCGGCGAGCCTCGCATGGAGCGCGTCACGCAGGCCATCGATATCATCAAGCTCGCCGGCCGCAAGGGCGACCTCGATGTCGTGAAGGACTACGACGTCGACGCGAAGCTCGCGAAGACGCTCGATATCACCTCGAAGATGGCCATCGCCGCCGCGCTCGAGGCCCTGCACGACGCGGGCATCCCGCTCGTGCGCGAGCAGATCAAGACGACGACCGGGAAGCTGCTGCCGGGCGGCTGGGTCCTGCCGGCCCACATGCAGAACGACACCGGCATCGTCTTCGCGAGCGCGTTCCCGGGCTACGACAACTTCGTGCAGGAGATCTCGACGCAGCTCGCCAAGAAGTACGCGACGGCGACGCTCAAGGAGCTGAACGGGCTCTATCACGAGCTGTTGACCGCGGTCCCGCAGGAACGCCGCCAAGAGCTGTCGCGCTTCTACGCCGAGCACGCGCACGAGCTGCAGCGCATGACGGGCTCGCAGGCGGAGCTCGCGACGTTCAACCGCCACTTCCTCTTCGCGATCCTTTCGCTCGGGCACGCCGAGCTCGCGGAGCACATCCACGCGCGCGGCCCGAACACGCAGGTCAACGCCGCGTGCTCGTCCTCGACGCAGGCCATCGCGATCGCCGAGGACTGGCTGCGCACCGGGCGCTGCCGCCGCGTGCTCGTCGTCGGGGCGGACGACGTCACGAGCGAGAACATGCTCGAGTGGATCGGCTCCGGATTCCTCGCCTCGGGCGCCGCGACCACCGCACCCTCGGTGGAGGAGGGCGCGCTGCCGTTCGACAAGCGCCGCCACGGCATGATCATCGGCAGCGGCGCGGTCGGCCTCGTCATCGAGCGCGCCGAGGACGTCGCCGCGCGCGGGATGATCCCGGTCGCGCGCCTCGTGGCGACGCGCGTCGCCAATTCCGCGTACCACGGCTCGCGGCTCCACGTCGACCACATCGCGGGCGAGGCCCACGCACTCGTGGAAACGGCCGCGAATCGGCTCCACACTTCCGCTGAGGCGCTGGGTCCCCAGACCATCTTCGTCTCGCACGAGACCTACACGCCCGCGCGCGGCGGCAGCGCGAGCGCCGAGGCGGCCGCGATGCGGCGCGCGTTCGGCGCGGGCGCGACGAAGGTGCTCGTCGCGAACACGAAAGGCTTCACCGGGCACGCGATGGGCGCGGGCCTCGAGGACGCGCTCGCGGTGAAGGCGCTCCAGTTCAACAAAGTCCCCCCGATCGCGAACCTGCGCGAGGTGGATCCCGAGTTCGCGGACCTCGCGCTCTCGAAGGGCGGAAGCCACGAGCGGAAATACGCCATGCGCTTCAGCGCGGGGTTCGGCTCGCAGCTCGCGCTGGCATTCTTCGAGAAGATGGCGGATGGTCCGCATCGCATCAGCGACGTGGCGCGCTATCAAGCGTTCCTCGACCGCGCAGCGGGAACGAGCGGCGCGAAGGCCGAGCGCGTCGGGCGCGTGCTGCGCATCACGAATGCAAGCGCGTCCTCTGCAACGCACACCCTGGCGAATGTGAAGCCCCCCGAGCCCGTGCAAGTCCCGATGAACGCGCCCGCCCCGGCGCCCGCGTCCCTCCCCCCGCCCGCTTCCGCGCCCTCGCCCGCGCCCTCGCGAGGACAGGATGTCCGAGCGCAGGTGATCGCCCTCGTCTCCGAGAAGACGGGTTATCCGCCCGACATGCTCGACCCGAACCTCGACATGGAGGCGGATCTGGGCATTGACACCGTGAAACAGGCCGAGATCTTCGGCCAGCTGCGCGAGCAGTTCGGCATTCCGAAAGACGAGTCGCTCACGCTCAAACAGATCCCCACGCTTGGCAAAGTCGCTGATTACTTTGCGTCGCGCATGGGCAGCGGGGCGGCGCCGCCAGGGGTCCCGGCGGATCCATCACCCCCGGTCGCTTCGCCTGCACCCGCGCTCCAGCGCACGACTCCCGTCTCCGAGCCCGCGCGCGTCGCAGAGCACGCGCCCGCGACGGCGGGGAACGCGGACGAGATCATGCAGAAGGTCACCGCGATGATCGCCGCGAAGACCGGCTACCCACCCGAGATGCTCGACGCGACGCTCGACATGGAGGCGGACCTGGGCATCGACACCGTGAAACAGGCCGAGATCTTCGGCGAGGTCCGCGAGACGTTCGGCATCCCCAAGATCGAGGGCATCAACCTCAAGGATTACCCGACGATCCGGCACGTCGCGGGCTTCGTCTCGACGCACGCGGGCCGCACGCCCGCGGCGCAGGCGCCTTCGCTCGCGGCGCCGGTGATCGACCTCCCGCAGAGCGCCGCCATCACGCGCCGCGTGCCGCGCGTCGTCGAATCGCCGCACGAGGGGCACGCCGCGCGCTCGGCCTTCGTGGTCGGACACGGCCCGCTGATGGAGGCCGCGCGCCACCGCCACGCGGCCACGACGGGAGAAGTCGCGATCTTCGAAGGCAGCGCGCGCGAGCTCTTCGTCTACGCGAAGGGGAACGCGGCCGCCCTGGAAGCTGGCAAGCTCGGGATCCTCAGCGTCTCGCACCTTGGAGGCACGCACGGGATCGACCGCGCCGCGAACGCGGCCGATGGGGGTGTCACCGGCGCGACGAAGGCGCTCGCGCAGGAGTTCCCGCTCGCCTGGATCCGCGCGCTCGACCTCGATCCCGAGGAGGACGTCGCGGCGCGCATGCGCGCGATCGATGCGGAGCTCAAGGTCGACAAGAGCCTCGTGGAGGTCGGGCGGGCGCGCGGGCGCCGCATCGTCGTGGAGACGATCGAGGCTGGCCCTACGACGGGCGCGCGCCCGCAGCTGCGCCCGGACAGCGTGATCCTCGTCACGGGCGGCGCGCGCGGCATCACCGCCGAGATCCTCAAGGCGCTCGCTCCCCAGCGCCCGACGCTCGTGCTCCTCGGCCGCACGGCCGCGCCCACCGCGGCCGATGCCGCGCTCGACGAGCCGGGGCTGCGCGAGCGCTCCAAGGCGGAGCTTGCGGCGAAGGGCGAGCGCGTGACGCCCGTCAACATCGAGAAGTGGATCGCGCCGTTCCGCGCGCGCCACGAGATCTGGCGGACGCTGCGCGAGCTCGAGGCCGCCGGCGCGAAGGCGCACTATGCAGCGGTCGACGTGTCGGACGCTGCCGCGCTCTCACACGCCGTGGCCTTCGCGCGTTCTCACGGCCGTATCACAGGCGTAATACATGCCTCGGGCGTCGAGGAGAGCAAGAAGCTCGCGGACAAGGACGAGGCTGCCTTCGATCGCGCCTGGCGTCCGAAGGCGCAGGCCGCGTTGGAGCTCGCGAAGCTCGTCGAGTCGGACAAGCCCGACTTCTTCGTCATGTTCGGCAGCGTTGCGGGGCGCTACGGCAACGCCGCGCAGGTGGACTACAGCGCCGCGAACGACTGCATGGCGAAGCTCGCGCGCGTGCTGCGCGGCAAAGGCATCGCTGCGAGCGTGTTCGCGTGGGGCCCCTGGGGCGAGGTCGGCATGGCGACGAAGGGCTCGACGCTCACCGTCCTCAAGTCCATGGGCGTCGACAGCATCTCGACGTCGGAAGGTGTGGGCGCCTTCCTCTCCGAACTTGCGCGCCTCGACGAGCCCGAGGTCGTGCTCGCCAAGTCGCTTGGCGCCCTGGCGCAGTCGCCGCGCCACGGCGCGAGACTGACGCTTCGCGCGAGCGACGCCGCGCTCAATGACCACCGCGTCGACGGCGTCCCGTTCATGCCGGGCGTCCTCGGGCTCCAGGCCTTCGCCGACGCGGCCGGGAGCGTGCACGGCTTCGAGGACGTCCACTGGGCCTACCCGGTGAAGCTCCTTCGCGACCAGGACGTGGAAGCGTCCGTGTCGCTCGCAGAGGCCGGCGCGAAGCTCACGACCGTACCGCCGGGCCCCCTGAAGCAGGAGCGCACGCACTTCACGGCGCGGCTCCTCCACGCGCCCGCGCCGCCCCCCGCGCCCGCCTCGGCCCAGGGCGCGGCCTGGACCTGGGAACGCATCTACCCCCCGTTCTTCCACGGCCCCGCGTTCCACGTGCTCAAGCGCGCGACCCGCATCGGCTTCGATGGCATCGAGGTCGAGGGGCGCAAGCCCGCCGCCGGCATCTCGGAGATGGCGGCGACGCTCGAAGGCGCGCTCCAGTCGCTCGGGCTCTGGGGGCTCGCCGTCGGGCGCTCGATGGCGCTCCCCGAGCGCGTGCGCCGCGTGACGCTGCATGGGCTCTACGACACCGCGGCGACGATGTACCGCGTGACGGATGCGCGCCTCGCCGAGGGGCGCGTGCTGGGCGACGTGCAGTGCCTCGCGCACGGGAAGGTCGTCGCGTCGCTCGAAGGAGTGTCCCTCATCGTCACAGGTCCTGCGTCGATCGACGAGTCGCCGCCCCTCTGGGGATCGGACGAGGTGGCCGTGGGCGGCGCGCGCGTGACGCGCGTCCGCGTCGCGGAGGCGCGCGCGCTCCTGGCCCGCCCGGAGCGCCTCGCGCTCGTCCTGGGCCCGCAGGAGCGCGCGGCGCTCTCGACGCTCACGGTGGAGAAGCGCCGCGAGGAGTGGCTCGCCGCGACGCTCGCCGCGAAGCTCGCGCTCCGCAAGGCGCGCGACCAGCGGCCGTGGAGCGCGATGGAGATCCTTCGCGGCAGCGACGGCGCGCCGCTCCTGCACGGTGCGTGGGGGCTCACGATGTCGCACGCGGCGGGCGTCGCGCTCGCGGTGGCGTTCGACAGCGCAAGGGAGCGCGTCGGCGTCGATGTCGAATCGATCGAATGGCGCGCAGCGTCCTTCGAGGACGAGGCCTTCACGCACGACGAGCGCGCGCAGTTCCCGACGGGCCCCGGGCGCGAGACGGCGGTGACGATGGCGTGGGCCGCCAAGGAAGCGACGCTGAAGGCGCTCGGCGTCGGGCTCTCGATCCCCCTCTCGTCCCTGCGCGTCAAGACCAACGGCGCGGTCCAAGTCGAGATGGCAGGCGCCGCGAAGGAGCGCTTCGCCGCGCTCGATGGCGATGCCCTTTCGGTGGACGCCCGGCGCGAGGGCGCGACGGCGGTCGCGCTGGCGCGCATCAGGCTGGCGAAGCGCGGCTGACCGGGCGCGCTCCAGCGCTTCGGCGCTGCGGAGCAGCGGGCGTGGTGCTGCCCGCCACCGCGCGAGAAGGATTATGCACGCTCGGCCGCCAATGCGGCCCATATGGCGGACATCTCTTCTTTTCTGAGGACGGACTTCAAGGCGGTCGACAAGCGCGACCCCCTCCACAGCGTGAAGGGATGGCTGACGGGCGACGCGAGCAAGGTGCCCATCGTGGTGGACGACGGGAGGCCCTTTGGCATCCTGAACGAGCGCGCCCTCATGGGACGCCACTTGGACCTCCACGCGCACGTGCACCAGTTCGCGCTCGCGACGCGGGCACTCACGCCCGATTCCACGCCCGAACAGGCGCGCGCCCGGATGGCGGAGCTTCGCGCGGCGTACCTGCCGGTCGAGGACAAGCGCGGCAAGCTGCTTGGCTACGTCCGCGCGATCGACCTTGCGCGCGACGAGCTCGTCGGCGAGCGGGCGCGCGCCCTCGCGGTGCCCGTGACGCTCCTGCGCGAGGACCAGACGATGGGCGAAGCGCTCAATGCGTTCGCGAAGGAGTACGTGGAGTTCCTCCCGGTCGTGGGCCGGGACGGACGCATCGGAGGCGTGCTCTCGCGCGCGAAGGTGCTCGAGATGGAGTTCAACAACGGCGACAAGGGAAGACGCGACGCGGGCGGCGAGAAGTTCCACATGCTGGACGACCCGATCGCCGGCTTCATGGACCAGGCGCCAAGCTTCGTCGCGCCCGAAGCGGACACCAAGACGCTCCTCGACACGCTGGAGGACGCAGGCTATGCGATCGTGGAGCGCGACCAGGGCGACCCCGCCGTGGGGCTCGTGACGCCGGAGACGCTTTTCCGCGCCGGCGGGCGGTAGGAGGGCGGGCAGGGCGCCATGGGAGATTCGCGTTTCCGGGGACCTTACCATCGCGTGCGCGCAGCGAAGGATCGCCTCGCGGAGCTCGTGAACCTCGAGGACGACGAGGTCGTGCAGGCCCTCGCGCATGCAAGCCGCGAGCGCGACCCGATGCTCGCGAACGTCCTCGCCACCGAGGCTCTGAACCGCATGCGCCGCGCGCGCACCGCGTTCAACCACCTCGGCGAAGGCCTCATCGCGATCGATCCCGACGGCCGCATCACGAGCGTGAACCCCACCGCATGCACGCTCCTGCGCGCGTCGCGCGCCGCTCTCCTCGGGCAGAGTTTCCACGATGCGGTGCTGCCGGTCCACGAGGATGGCACGCCGATCGGGCCCGACGACTGCGCGATCATGTCGGCGTTGCGGGGCGGCGTGGTCATCGAGACCGAAAGCGAGAACTACACGCGCCACGACGGAGAGCGCTTCCCCGTGTCGATCATCGCAGCCCCCATCCGCGAGGAGGGCGAGGTCCACGGCGCGGTCGCCACGTTCCTCGATATCAGCGGGCGTCGCGAGGCCGAGGCGCGCCGCGCGGCCACCATCGACGCCTCGCTGGACGCGATCATCACGATCGACGGCGAGGGCGTCGTGCGCGAGTTCAACGCGGCCGCCGAGCGCATCTTCGGGTACACGCGCCATCAGGCGATCGGCCAGCGGCTCGCGGACCTGATCGTGCCGCCGGAGTCGCGCGAAGCGCACCTCGGCGGCGTGCATCGCGTGGCTCTCGGCGGCCCTTCCCACATCCTGGGGAAGCGCGTGGAGCTCGAGGCGTTGCGGGCCGACGGCTCCCGCTTCCCGGTGGAGCTCGCGATCACGCGCCTTCCCGGGCTCCCGGTCCAGTTCACCGGGTTCGTGCGCGACCTCACGGAGGAGCACATGGCGCGCGCGCAGGCGCGGGCGGCGGCGGCGCGCTGGGAGCAGATGGTGAGCCGGAGCCCGTTGAGCACGCAGATCTTCGCGCCCGATGGGGCGACCGTCGCCACGAACGCTTCCTGGGAGCACCTGTGGGGCGTGACCCTGGAGCAGCTGGGTGGGTACAACGTCCTGAAGGATCCCCTCCTCGAGACCAAAGGCGTCACGCCCTTCCTGCGGCGCGCGTTCGCCGGCGAGACCGTCTACATCCCGCCGGTCCTCTACGACCCGCGCGAGGTGGGGAACCCGCTCGGTCGCGCGCGTTGGGTCGAAGCCCACGCGTACCCGCTCCTGGACGACGCCGGGGCCGTCGATGCGGTCGTCCTCGTCCATGACGACGTGACGGCGCGCATCGAAGCGGGCCAGCGGACGGCTCTCACGCAGTCGCAGGCGCAGCTCCTCATCGAGTCGATCGACGACATCGCCATCTGCATGCTCGACCCGGAAGGGCGTGTCGTGTCGTGGAACAAGGGGAGCGCGCGCATGAACGGCTACGAGGCGGACGAGGTCGTCGGCCAGCACGTGCGCATCTTCCATCCGCCCGAGGCGCAGGCGAGCGGCGATCCGGAGCGCGGCCTCGCGGACGCGGCGCGCGACGGCGTCTCCCATGCGGACGGCTGGCTCGTGAGGAAAGGGGGCGAACGCTACTGGGCCTCCACGACGCTCACGGCGATCAGGCCCAACGGCGAGCTCATCGGCTTCGCGAAGGTCGTGCGCGACCTCACGCGGCCTCGCGCGGCGGAGGATCGGCTGCGCGAGCAGGAGCGCATGTACCGCGAGCTCGTCGAGAACAGCCCCGAGCCCATGGGCGTCCACGCCGGGGGCAAGCTCCTCTTCATCAACGCCGCCGGCGCGCGTCTGCTGGGCGCCGGTTCGACACAGGAGCTCATCGGTCGCAACGTGATCGGGTTCGTCGCCCCCGAGAGCCGCGCGCTCGTCGCGCAGCGGCTGAGATCCATGCAGGAGAGCGGGGAGCCGCTGCCGCCGGCCGAGGAGACGCTGCTGCGCGTCGACGGCTCGCTGGTGCACGTCGAGACGGTCGCGCTTCCGATCCGTTACGAAGGCCAGGCCGCGGTGCAGCTCATCCTGCGGGACATCAGCCACCGCAAGCACGCCGAAGCGAGCCTACGGCGCTCCAGCGCGCAGCTCGAGCAGCGTGTGCACGAGCGCACGCGCGAGCTGCAGGAGGCGCTACGCGACCTGGAGACGTTCACGAACAGCGCGAGCCACGACCTCCGGGCGCCGCTCCGGGGGACCGCGCTCGTCGCGGAGGAGCTCGAAGCGGCGATCGCGCGCGGCGACCTCGCCGAAGCGAAGCAGCTCGCGCGCCTCGTCAGGACCGAGAACGCGAAGGCGGCGCGCCTCGTCCACGACCTCCTCGCCTTCGCGAAGAGCGGCCACCACGAGGTCTCACCCGCGCGCGTCGACGTGACGCGGCTCGTGCGCGAGGTCGCGGCAGACCTGGCGGCGCAGCACCCCGAGCGCCGGACGACGTGGGACATCCAGGAAGGGATGGTCGCGAGCGCGGATCCCGCGCTCCTCCGCATCGCCCTCCACAACCTCCTCGCGAACGGCGCGAAGTACTCGGCCACCGCGCCCGCCCCGACGGTCGTCGTGCGCGCCGCAAAAGACGCGGACGGCGTGACCCTCCGCGTGAGCGACAACGGCGTCGGCTTCCCGCCGCAGGAGGCGTATCGGCTCTTCGGGCCCTTCCAACGCCTCAGCACCGCGCAAGGGTTCGAAGGCACCGGCCTCGGCCTCGTGACGGTCCACCGCATCGCGCAGCGGCACGGAGGCCGCGTGACGGCCCAGAGCCCGAGCGCCCCCGGCGCGGGTGGAGGGGCCACCTTCGAGCTATGGCTGCCGGGCCGGCCGGAAGCCCGCACCCACGCAGGATAGCTTTATAACGGGTCCCTTCCTCTGCGCGGCTGCATCGTAGTAGATCCCGAGAGGGGTCGGCGCGCTCTTTCTGAACGCGACACTACGAGCAGGTGATACATTGGTAGAGAAGGCAGCCATCCTAACGGCCGTCAAGAAGGCCCTGGAGACGGCTCCTCAGCGCAACTTCGGAGAATCGGTCGAGCTCGCGTTCAATCTCAAGAACGTCGATCTGTCGATCCCGAAGAACCGCGTCGATGAGGAGGTCCAGCTCCCGAAGGGCCGCGGCAAGGCGCCCAAGGTCGCGGTGTTCGCGTCCGGCGAACTCGCAGCGAAGGCGAAGACGTCGGCCGACGTCGTCATCATGCCCGAGCAGATCGAAGAGCTCTCAGGCGACAAGCGCCGCGCGCGCAAGCTCGCCAACGACATGGGATTCTTCGTGGCCGAAGCGCCCCTCATGCCCACCATCGGTCGTACCCTCGGTACGGTCCTCGGTCCCCGCGGCAAGATGCCGCGCCCGATGCCTCCCCAGGGCGACCCGGCGGCGATCGTGAAGACCCTGAAGAACACCGTGCGCGTGCGCTCCCGCGACCGCCGCACGTTCCACAGCGCCATCGGCACTCGCGACATGAGTCCCGAGGACCTGACGGAGAACGCGTTCCTGGTCATCGACCGTGTCCTCAAGAAGATGGAACGCGGCGAGCAGAACATCGCGTCCATCTACGTCAAGACCACGATGGGCCCCGCGGAGAAGGTGGTCTAGGATGTCCGACGAGCCCAAGGCGCACGTCGCGAAGTGGAAGAAGGAGGAGGTCCAGGAGATCGTCAAGCTCCTCAAGGACAACCCCGTCATCGGCCTCGCGAACGTCGACTCGATCCCCTCGGCCCAGATGCAGTCGATGCGCAAGACGCTGCGCGACGACGCGACCGTGAAGATCAGCAAGAACACCCTGCTTGCCCTCGCCCTCAAGGAGGTCGGCGCGAGCCGACACGGCCTCGACGGCCTCACGGGCAACATCGGTGGCTCCACCGCGATCATCGCGACCAAGATGCGCCCCCACCGCCTCTACCGCCGCCTCGAGGCCTCGAAGACGAAGGCCCCGCTGAAGACGGGTCAGAAGGCGCCCGAGGACATCACGGTCCCGAAGGGCGAGACCCAGTTCAAGCCCGGCCCCATCGTCGGTGAGCTCCAGAAGGCGGGCATCCCCGCCGCCATCGACCAGGGCAAGGTCGTCATCAAGCAGAACAAGGTCGTCCTCAAGGCCGGCGAGGCCGCGAGCCAGGACCTTGCCACGATGCTGACCCGCCTCGAGATCTTCCCGATGACCGTCGGGATGGACCTCAAGGCCGTCTTCGAAGAGGGGACCATCTACACGCGCGACATGCTGAGCGTCGACGAGACGGCCCGCCTCCAGCAGGCCCACCGTCAGGCGCTCAACGTCGCGGTCTTCGTCGCGTACCCCAACAAGGTCAGCCTGCCGTTCCTCCTGTCGAAGGCCTACAGCGGCCTCATCGGCGTGGCCGGCAAGCTCAACGACGAAGCCTCCTCGGACAAGCTCAAGGAAGCCGTCGCGGCCCGCGCCGCGGCTGCCGCCGCCGCCCCCAAGGGCGCCGCCGGCGCGGCTCCCGCCGAAGCCGAGAAGGAAGAGGAGAAGGGCCCGAGCGAAGAAGAGGCCATGGCCGGCCTCGGGAGCCTGTTCGGATGAACCCCGCAGGTTCATCCGAACACGTGGCGGACGCCGAGGCGTTCGACACAAGCGTTCGGATGGGCCTCGTGGCTCATCCTGTGAATGTCCTGAACGGCGCGCTCTGCGCGCCGCTCACCGCGCCCGGCGGCTCTGGGCAGTACGATACCAAGGTGAACTGACATGGAATACGTCTACGCTGCGCTTGTCCTGCACTCCGCGGGCAAGAAGATCGATGAGAACGGAATCAAGGCGGTCCTCAAGGCCGCCGGCGTTGAGGCCAACGACGCGCGCGTGAAGGCGCTCGTCTCCAGCCTTGACGGCGTCGACATCGAAGAGGCCATCAAGACCGCCGTCGCCGCTGCCGCCCCCGCGGCCGCCGCCGGCCCCGCCGCCGCTGCCGCTGTCGAGGAGAAGCCCGAAGAGAAGGGCCCCTCGGAAGAGGAAGCGATGGCCGGCCTCGGCGCGCTCTTTGGCTAAGCCAAAGAGAGGGCGTGCGCGACAGCGCACGCGCTACGCGCCCACCCCTTCTTTCCCTCCGGGGGCCTTCGGCCCCCGGATCCTTTTCAACATCGAGTGATGCCCGGAGAAGGGACAACGATCTCCGGATGCGCCTCACGCCTCGTGCCCATCATCGGCCTTGCGGCAGGAAGTCTCCATCCTGTGCACGACCTCCCCGATCGCCAGCGCGAACGCGGTCTTCTTGATAGCAAAAAGACTCGCCCAAGAACCGGAATATGCTCGTCACCGATCGCACGGGAGGATCCGATGACGTGTCCTTGCCGCGAACTGATGCCTTTTCGGCGGCACGCGCAGCGTGCAGCCGGAAAGGTGCGCATCATCCGGGGCGACACATCCCTTTCGGTTTCGGACGTGGGCCGACAACGCGCCGGTGAAGCAGGGCGTCGGCGTCGACCGAGATGATGCGAATGGCACGAACGCTCGTGATGGCGCTGCTCGCTTGCGCGATCCTGCTCGTGGCCGCGATGCCGGCCGAGGCGAAGAAAGGCGACGCGCCCCCCGGCCTCGCGCACGCGAATGCGGCCGCGCTCGCGCACGCGAAGGCCGCGGACAAGGCGCCCCCTGCGCGCGGCCCGCGCGACGTGGCGCCCACCAACGACGCGCCGACGACGAGCGCGCCCTCGCACGCGCGCACGAGCACCGCGGGCGGATCCCTCCGACCCGTCTCGGACGGCGCGAACGCCGAAGCACCCTCCGCCCCTTCCTCTTCCCCCACCGCGTCCCCTCCCGTTTCCGGTTCCGAGAACGAACCGATCCTCTTCACCTCCGGCGGCGCGCTCTCCACAAGGGCGCCCGCCGGCCTCCCTCTCCCGAGCGCCCCAAGTCCGCACGAGGGCGCTCCCTGGTGGGCCCACGTCCTGTGGGCGCTCCCGCTCGCGGGCGTCGGAGGCGTGGGCGCGGTGATCGTGCTGCGGCGCCGCAGGGCGCCGGTGATGCGCGCGACACGAGCGCGCCTCATGCCCTTGATGGAGCCGGTCGCGCCGGAGGACGTCGAGGGCATCCTGCGCAACGGACAAGCCGCCGCTGCGCGCAAGGCCTACGAAGAGGCCGTCGTATGGTTCGACGCCGCGCTCCGCGTGGCGCCCCAGCTTGCCGTCGCGAGCTTCTGCAAGGGCGTCTGCCTCGCCGCGAACGGCCGCGTCGCGGAAGCGTACGGCGCCCTCGACGTGGCCGTCCGTTGCGCGCCCGAGGACGCGAGCTACCGCGTGCACTTCGCGCGCGTGGCGCTCGCGCTCGGAAAGCCGAAGGAGGCGATGGACGCGCTCGCGCCTGTCGCGCGCGACATGCCCGAGCTTGGCGCCGCCATGCTCGAGGACGCCGAGCTCGCCGGGCTTCGCGACCACCCGCAGTTCCTCATGATGTGCGGGGCGCTCTGAATCAGAAGTCCGTCCCTGCGATCTCGCCCCAGAACCGCGGCGCCGCCTCTTCCTCGCGCTTCTCGGCCTCGTGGATCTCCTGGCGCACGCGCACCTCGATCCGGTGGTCCTGCATCGCGCTGTCGAGGAACGCGAGTCCGTCGCGGTGGCCCGACGCGATGAGGCGCGACGCGAGACGCGCGTCGAAGTTGAGGATCGTCGTGAGGCCCAGCGTCTGCGGCGGGCTCACGACGTGGAAGTCGATGTGGTGCCAGGTGGGGTCCGCCGTCCCGGAGGCCACGAGGCCGTTGATGAACTCGGCGTGGCGAAGATCCTCCTTCAGGTTCCCCATCATGCGCAGATCGGTGAAACGGGAGAGCGCCTCCCACAGGTTCGCGGGCGGCGGAAGCTCTCGCGCGCCGACCGGCGAGAGGAGCACGCACGTGATGTCGTTCGCGCCTGCCTCGATCGCAGGCTGGAGCGGGGTGTTCACCACCGTACCCCCGTCCCAATAGTGGCGGCCTTCGTCCTCGACCATGGGGAAGAGGAGCGGGATGCTCGCGGACGCGAGGAGCCGCTTGGGCGTGATCTCCATGTTGGTGAACACGCGGATGTCGCCCGTGCCCACGTCGACCGCGCTGATGCGCAGCTCCGTGGGCGAGCGCTGGATCGCGCTGAAGTCGATCTCGCGCTCGATGAACGCAAGAAGCGGCTTCGTGTACATGAGGTGCGTCCACTTCGCGAGCATCCACACGTCGCCGCGCGGCTGCATCACCTTGAACTGGTGCATGCGGCCCCACATGGCCTCGAGCTCGGGCATCGTGAGCCCGGAGGCGATGGCGGCGCCGGTGATGGCGCCCACCGACGTGCCGCTGATGAGGTCGAAGCGGCGGCCGCGCTCCATGAACGCCTTGAAGACGCCGAGCTCGTATGCGCCACGGCCCCCGCCGCCGGAAAGGACGAGCGCCCGCATCGGGTCCGCCATGCTACAGGCGTGTGCGCCGAAGGGCCTCTTAAGTGCTCTGCATTCGGGTACGTGACACCGGTCGCGGACCGGCGTCGCGGGGGCGCTGGGGGAGACCCCCCAGACCCCCCCTCTTGTCCGGCACTTACCGGCCCGGCCTCATCTTGACCTCGGTCGGGGGGCGTTTGGCAGCCGCCGGGCGCTTGCGCGCTGTCGCCCTCCGGGTGATCATCACGTCACTCCCCTTCAGCGGCGCGAGGCCGCAGGCGTGTATGCCGCGCGGGTCCGTGCAGTCTTCGAGGAAGGCACGCGGGCTAGAATCCCTTCGCTGATGAGCCTGTCGCCGAACGCCTCAAGCGCCCCCGTGCGCGTGCGCGCGTTCGGGACCTTGCAGCGCATCGACCTCCTCATCGGCGCCGCCCTCGTCGTTGCGCTCGTCGGATCCGCGATCGGCGTCGCGACGTACGACGACGACCGCCTGGGCGCGTTCCGCGTCACGTGGACGACATCGTCGCTCGAGCTCGAAGGCGGCGCCGCGCAGGGAAGCGGCGCGACGCTCGCGGGCGCCTTCCCGGTGGCCTCGCGCAACGTCACCACGATGCTCGTCGACGTGACGGTGGGCGGCGCGCCTGCGCGCGTGCAGCCTGTCGCGATCCACGTCTCCGTCGACGGTCCGAACGGGACTCACGGCGAAGAGGAGGGCGCGCTCCCCGCCGGGCCCGGCGGCTCCGTGACGATCCACGTCGAGGTCCCCGTCGCGCCGGTGCCGACGCGCGCCAGCGTCGCCGCCGCCTCGCCTGACGCGGCGCGCCGCGCCCTCGACGCGTCGTCGGGCTCCTCGAGCGCGATCGGCGCGTGGAACGTGACCGTGTCGCTCGCCCCCTCCTCGCCCGGGCCTCTGGGGAGCGAGCCGTTCGCGGCGAGCTATGTCCCCAGCGCGACCGTGTACGCGGCCGAGGTCGCGCTCGACACGCCGGAGGTGACGCGCGGATGAGCGAGGAGCGCGGGCAGTGGGCGACCGGGCTCGGGTTCATCCTCTCCGCGATGGGCGCCGCCATCGGCTTCGGAAGCATCTCGCGCTTCCCGATGAACGTCGCGAACAACGGCGGCGCGGCCTTCCTCCTCCTCTACGCGATCGTGATGCTCGTCATCGGCGTGCCGATGCTCATCGCCGAGTTCAGCATGGGCCGCACCGCGCAGAGGAACGTGGCCGGCGCGTTCGACGTCCTGGAAGGCCGCCCGCGCACGCGCTGGCGCATCGCGGGCATCTTCTTCCTCCTTCTCGCGGCGTTCTTCCTCTCGTGGTATTCCGTCATCTCGGGGTGGGTCGTCCGCTATATGCTCGCCTCCGTGACGGGAGCGTACACGGCGGACCCGGCGGGATATCAGTTCGACACGCTCGAAGGCCCGGATGCGCTCGTCGGCCACGCGATCGTGATGGTGCTCACGTTCCTCGTTCTTACGACGAAGGTGTCGAAGGGCATCGAGCGGCTGAACCTCGTGCTGATGCCCGCGCTCTTCCTCATCGTCGTCGGCCTCATGGTCTACGCCTCGACGCTCCCGAACGTCGGCCCCGGCTACGCGTTCTACCTGAAGCCGGACCTCGGCCGGATCAACGTCGCCGTGTTCGCCGCCGTCATCGGCCAGACGTTCTTCTCGCTGGGGGTCGGGATGGGGATGATGATGGCCTATGCGAGCTATCTGCCTCGCGACGCGGGGCTCGCGAAGAACGCGACCATCATCAGCGTCTCCACGCTCGTGTTCGCCTTCATGTGCGGCCTCATGGTCTTCCCGCTCCTCTCCACCTTCGGCCTCCTCAACACCGGAGCGGCGGGCCTCGACCTGATCTTCGGCCCCATGACGCAGGCGTTCATCCAGATGGGCACGCCGCTCGGGCCGATCCTCGGGCTCCTTTTCTTCCTCGCGACATTCTTCGCCGCCTTCACGAGCGCGGTCGCGCTCGCCGAGCCCGCCATCTCCTACGTGGCGGAGGAGCACGCGATCGACCGCCGCCGCGCCGCGCTCCTGGTCTGCGTCCTCATCTACATCGTCGGCATCGTCGCCGCGCTCTCCTCCGACGTGCTCGCGTTCGAAGGCGGCTCCTTCGTGGACATGCTCCTTCTGCTGGGCGGCCTCCTCGTGGCGCTCTACGCGGGCTGGCGCACGCCAGTCGACGTCGCGCGCGAGCGCATCGGGCCGACGGCGTGGTTCGTCCTCCCCATCGTGCGCTACGTGATGCCCGTGATCCTCGTCGCGCTCCTCGCCTTCAGCGTCCTCGGGACGCCCTGTTTCCTCTCGGGCGGCGCTCCCGGAGGCGGCCTCGTCGCGCAGCTCACGGGCGCGAAGGCGCTGGGGTGCTGACGTGGCGCGCCCCCCGTGGACGACGCTCGTCGATGCGGAGAGCCTGGCCGAGGCGCTGCGCTGGTCGAAGCTAGGCGAGGCGATGCCCCTCGTCGTCCTCGACTGCCGCCACGTCATCAAGGACCCCGAGTGGGGCGCCCGCGCCCATGCAGAAGGGCACATCCCGAGCGCCCTGCACGCGCACACGGACCGCGATCTCTCTTCGCCGATCCGTGCGGGCACTGGGCGCCACCCATTGCCCGACGTCGACGCCTTCATCGAGACGTGCACGCGCTGGGGCATCGCTCATGGCACGCAGGTCGTCGCGTACGACGACGCGGGCGGCGTGTGGGCGAGCCGCGCGTGGTGGCTCCTGAACGATCATGGGCATCGCGACGTCGCGGTGCTCGACGGCGGCCTGCAGGCATGGATCGCGTCGGGGCTCGCGTTGGAGAAGGGCCCGCGGGCCCCGCCTCCAGCGCCCCGACGCTTCACGGGCCGCCCCGGCCACATGCCGACCGTGTCGACGTGGGACCTCCTCACCCGCGCGCCCAGGTGCCTCATGGACGCGCGCGCGACGGAACGCTATCTGGGCGAGGTGGAGCCCATCGACCGTGTCGCAGGCCACATCCCGCACGCGAAGAGCATGCCCACCGGCGCGAACCTGGACAAGGACCTCCGCTTCCTCCCTCCCGACGCGCTGCGCGAGCGCTACCTCGCCGCGCTCGACGGGCTCCCCCCGAAGGACGCGGCCTTCTACTGCGGGAGCGGAGTCACCGCGCCGCACGACATCCTCGCGATGCACGTCGCGGGGCTCCCGGGCGCGGCGCTCTATCCGGGGTCGTACTCGGAATGGATCCGCAACCCGATGCGGCCCGTGGCGAAGGGGAAGGACTAGCGACCTATCCACAAACGACAACATCGCCGCTGAGTCTCGCGGCGCATGCGCCTCGCGCTTGCCGTCCCGCTCCTCCTCGCCCTTCCGCTCGCTGCGCTGCTACACCCGTCGTACGCGGGGCCCAGCGCGCCCGCGGCTCCCGAAGCGCGCGCGGCCGACGACGCGCTCCTCACCCTCCCGAGCACCGTCGCCGCCGTCGACGGGCGCGCCGCCTTCCGGTCGCTGGGCATCTGCACCGTCTCGGGCGACCGCTGGTCGTGCACGGGCGACACGACGGCGACGCCCGCCCCCTTCGCGACGGACGTGGCGCTCGAGGACGTCACCCTGACGCTCACGTGGGCGCCCGACCTCGACCGCTTCTCGCACGGCGAGATCCACGCGGGCCTCTTCCGCGACGGCGCGCTCCTCGCGATGGCAGACGGCCCCTCGCCGCTCGCGCTCCACCTCGACGCGCTCGACGCGGGGACCTACGAAGTGCAGGTATGGCCCGCCTCGGGCATCCGCCCGCTGCCGGACATCGCCGCCGCGTGGTCGCTCACCGGCGCGCCCGTCACACCGTGAGCACGACGCGCGTCTCGGCCGCGAGCGCCGCGCGCCCCTTCAGCGCGCCGATCTCCAGGAGGAAGCTGTAGCCGGCGAGCCGCGCGCCCGCGCCTTCGACGAGCCGCGCGGTCGCGCGCGCCGTGCCGCCGGTCGCGAGCACGTCGTCGACGACGAGCACGCGCTCGCCCGGCGCGACCGCGTCGCGCTGCATCTCGACGGCGGCGGTGCCGTACTCCAGCTCGTACTTCTCGGCGAGCTTCGCGCCGGGGAGCTTCCCGACCTTGCGGACCGGGACGAACCCCACGCCGAGCTTCAACGCGATCGGCGCGCCGAAGATGAAGCCGCGCGACTCGACGCCGACCACCTTGTCGACGCGCCCGGCGAACGGCGCCGCCATCGCGCCGACCACGCGCGCGAGGAGCGCCGGATCGCGCAGGAGCGGCGCGACGTCCTGGAAGACGATGCCCTTCGCGGGGAAGTCCGGATACGCCCGCAGCGCGGCGCGCACGTCGTCGGCCAGCATCGCGGCGCCATCGGCCGCGCGCAGCCTTACGCCTTTCGCCGCCGCAGCGCGACGAGGGCGACGAGCGCCGCGACCGTCACCGCGCCGGGGAACGGCACGCCCTTCTCGGACGTCGCGCGCGGCGGCGGCGTGCTGCGCGTCGGGCGGCGCGGCCCTTCCGGCGTGGGCTCCGGCGTCTCGTTGGCCTCCGGCGTCTCCGTCGCGTTGTCCTCGGCGGGTTCTTCGACGACGAGCGTCAGGACGGCGTCGCCGAGCGTGAGGTTGTACGCGCCGAGCGTCGTCGGCGCCGCGAAGGGTAGGAAGAGCTCGACCGTGTCGCCCGACGCAAGGGGCGCCTCCGCGCTCGCGAGCGCGTTGTCGCCCAGGCGCAGGATGGCGCTCGCGTTGC
Source organism: Thermoplasmatota archaeon (assembly GCA_035526585.1). Taxonomy (GTDB): domain Archaea; phylum Thermoplasmatota; class SW-10-69-26; order JACQPN01; family JAJPHT01; genus JAJPHT01. The sequence goes on from DATLCC010000118.1 coordinate 18,448, forward strand.
CCGCGGCGTACCCGACGTTCGTGACCGTCACGCGCGCCGTCACGTTCTCGCCGGGCGCGGCGTGGTCTGGCGCGATCGCGGCGCCGAAGACGTCGAAGCGCGGCACGAGCTCGTCCAATCCGACGATGCGGAACGTCCATCGCTCGTCGGCCTCGTTCCCGGTCGCATCGCGCGCCACGACACGCACGGCGTGCTCGCCGCGATCCAGCGCGCTTGGGAGCGCGTAGACGAAACCCGTATCCGTGACGTTCGCGCCGACCTGCGCGCCATCGATGTAGACGTAGACGCTGTCGAGCGCGATGCCCGCGTTGTCCACGTACTGCGCGCGGATCTCCGTCGGGCTCTCCGCCAGGACGTCCCCTTCGTCGGGCGAGCGATCGAAGACGACCGGACGTAGCGCGTCGACCGCCGTCGGGACGACCGTGACCGGCGACGTCTTGTTCCCGTCGCCGACGGCGTTCACGGCCGTCACCGCATAGAGGTAGGTCTCCCCGTTGGAGAGCCCGTCGTCGCGGAACTTCGTCGTGCCCGCAGGCAGGAACGCGGGCAGCATCGCGAGCGTGCCGTTCGCGCCGCCGCGCCAGAGATGATAGCCCGTGACGTTCGTGCCTCCGTTGTCGGAGGGAGCGGACCAGACGAGCGTGGCGGACGCGTCACCCGCAAGCACGCGCAGGTTGCGCGGCGGGGTGGGCGACCCGAGCGGCGTCGCCGTGACGTTGGCCGTCGTGAGGCCGGTACCGACGTGGTTGAATGCCCGCAGCGCGAACGTGTACGAGACGCCGTTCGTGAGGCCGGCCTGCGTCGTGGTCGTCACGTTGCCAAGCGTCGCCACGACGCCCAGCGCCGTGCCGCTCGTCGCGCGCAGCAGCTCGTATCCGCGGATCGCGGAGCCGCCCGTGTCGGCCGGCGCGCTCCAGCTGAGCGTGACGCTCCCGGGCCCGATCGTCGCCGCGAGGTGGAGGGGCGCATCGGGGGCGGCGATCGGAGTCGCGGACGCGGAGCTCGCGGGCCCCTCCCCCTCCGCGTTCACGGCGGCGACCTCGTAGCGGTAGCGTTGTCCGTTCGCGAGGCTCGTATCCACGTAGCGGAACGTCGAGCCGGAGACCTCGGCGACCATCACGACGTTGCTCGCGTTCGAGCCGCGGAACACCCGATACTTCGTGATGGGGGAGGCGCCATCGGAGGATGGCACGCTCCATGTGAGCGTGACGTTGCGGGCGCCGGGTTCCGTGTCGACGTTGCGCGGCGAGCTCAACGGTGGCACGATCTCGACGAGCACGCCGTCGACGAGCGTCAGGCCGTTCTGCGTGAGGACCGTGAGATCGGCCTGATAGCGCCCCTCCTCGGCGTACGCGTGCGTCGGGCGCAGGAGGATCGCGCTGGCGCTCACGACGTCGGGCGAGCCGTCGCCGAAGCTCCACGTCTGGCTCGCGACGCGATCGTTCTCGAGACGGTAGGTGACCGTCGTGTCCGAGAACGTCACGTTGGCTCCCGCCTTCGCGCGCCTCACGGAGCCGGCGTCGGCCACGAGGTTGTTCCCGACGAGGCTCGCCCCGTTCCACGAAGCGTCGCGCACGCCGCGCGCCGTCCCGTTCGCCTCGATGCCCTGCACGCGGTTGTCGCGCGACGCCGCATCCGCGAGCACGACGCCGATGCCGCCGCCGGTCGCGTTCACGCGCTCGATCACGTTGTTGGGCGAGTCGGTGAGCTGGACGCCCGTGCCGCTGCCCTGCGCGTCGAGGTCGCGCACCGTGCTCGACTGCGTGGACTGAAGATGGACGCCGTACAGCGTCGCGTGGGAGACGTTGGCCCCCTCCAGACGCACGGACGAGGATCGGTAGACGTAGACGCCGCGCGCGCTCCCGTTCGTCGCGACGAGGTCGGGCATCTCGACGTAGGAAGAGCGGTAGATCATCACCTGGGCGACGTTGGTCACGCCGCGCAGCTCGCTTCGCACGCCGGTGACGACGTACGGCTCGCTCTGCGAGCCCGCGAGCGTCGTGTACCAGTGGACGGGCTGGCCGTTCACCGTGTTGTTCGTCGGGATGAGGTTGTTGTATGAGCGCTCGTCCGTGAACCAGAGGCCGGTCTGTCCGGGCTGGATGACGAGCGCGTTCGCGTCGAAGCGCGCGAACTCGGTGGCGCGGATCTCCAGATCGCGCGTCTGGTCCGCGATGACGTTGCCGGCCACGCGGGGCGCGCCGGTGGCAGCGTCGAGGAGGAGTCCGAGCGGGCCGTTCGAGCGCACGTCGTTGTCGAACAGCTGGGGTGAAGCGGCTGCCTCGACGTGCAGGCCGGAGGCCGTGTTGTCGCGGATCGTCGCTCCGGTGACGTTGAGCGCCGTCGCGCCCCGCGTGCGCAGCCCGCTCACGTCGTTGCGCTCGGCGAGCGTGTCGAGGATCGTCGCCGCGATGCCCTCGATGGACGCGCCCGAGCCGGCGTTCCCGGCGAAGGTCGAGCCAGCGACCGTGATCGGCCCGGCGCCCGAGGCCTTCAACCCGTGCTCCCCGTTGTCGCGCGACGTCACGTTGGTGACGCCGGCATCGGGGGCGTCGAGGAGCTCGGCGCCGCTCAACGTATTGTTGTCCAGGCGGGAGTCCTGGACCGTGACGCCAGACGAGCCATCGATGTAGAGTCCGCGCGCCGTCCCGTTCGCGGCGTGGAGCCTCGTCACGGTCGCGCCATGCGACCGATACAGCATGACCTGGGCGACGTTCGTCATGCCGCGCACCTCCGCGCGCACGTCGTCGAGCACCAGGCCGCTCTCTCCGGCGTACCAGCGCATCGGCACGCCGTTCACCAGGTTCGTCGGTCCGACGGTGTTGTTGTAGGAGGCGAGGTCCGCGAAGAACCAGCCGGTCTGGTTCGCTCCGATCGTCACCCCGTTCTCGCGGATCGAGGCGCCCTGCGTCGCCGCGAGCTCGACGCCGCGCGTGTGGCCCGCGATCGAGTTGTTCGTCATCTGCGCGAGCGTCGCCGTCGCGAGGGCGATGCCGACGGGGCCGTTCGAGCGCACGTCGTTCCCGTCGAGGAGCGCGATCGCCGAGGACGCGACGCCGATGCCGACGCGGTTGCCCACGACGCTCAGGTTCTCGAGGCGCGCTCCGGGTGCGGCGCTGCCGTCGATGGAGACGCCTTTCGCCGCATTCTGCTGGATCGTGGTGTTCGCGATCCGGGTCGCGGGCGCAGCGTGGATGAATGCGCCTTCCTGCGCGTTGCCCGAGAGGTCCGAGCCCAGGACGCTCACGTCGCGCGAGCGGTCGACGTGCAGGCCTGCGCGCGCGTTCCCTGAGGATCGCGCGTCGTCCACCGTGACGTTCTGCGATGCGAGCACGTAGATCCCACGGCTCGTGCCGTTCGCCGCGGCGGCGCCTGCGAGCGTGACGTTGTCGGAGCGGAAGACCATCACCTGCGCGACGTTGGTGATCCCGGCGAGCTCGACCGCGGCCCCCTCGATCGTCTCGTGCGTCGCCCCGTTGTACCACCGCACGGGGATGCCGTTCACGGTGTTGCTCGTGGGGATCGTCGCGTTGTAGGAGGTCTCATCGTCGAAGTGGAGACCGGTCTGCGACGCGGACTTCACGATCGTGTTCGCCGTTACAACGATCCCGCTCGACGCCGTGAGGCGGACGCCGCGGGTGTGGTCCGTGAGATGGTTCGCGTCGAGGATCGCCCCCGCCGCGACCGACGAGAGCGCGATCCCGTCAGCGCCGTTCGACACGAGCGTGTTCGCGTGGAAGGAGCCTACCTTCGAGCGCGCCGCGACGATCCCGCCTCCCGCATTCCCCTCGAAAAGGTTGTTGTCGGCGGCGGCGCCCCCTGGTGAGACGAGGTCGAGCGAGAGCCCGACGCCGGCGCTCCCGGTGATGGCATTGCCGCGGAAGGTGGGCGCGCTGCCTGCGTCGAGCGCGATGCCCCGCGCGCCGCTGTCCTCGACGACGGTGTTCTCGAAGAGCACTCCATCGGATCCCGTGACCTTCGCGCCATCGGACCCGCTCTCCTCGATCGTCGAGGCGAGCACCTTGAGGCGATGGCTCGCGACCGCGAGCACGCCCTGCCCGCGGCTCGAGCGGATCGTCGCGCCGGAAAGGTTCGCGTCGGGCGACGCGTAGACGACGATGCCTGCCCCGGTCCCATTCCCCGCGGTCGCGTTCGTGAGCGTGACGTTCGAGCTCCGGTAGAGGAGGATCTGGCCGACGTTCGTGATGCCAGCGACCTCCACGCGCACCGCGTCGAGTGTCACGGGGCCGACCACGTTCGTGTACCAGCGCACCGCCGTGCCGTTCACGAGGTTGGTCGGCGCGATCCCATTGTCATAGCTCGCAGGAGCGTCGAACGCGAAGCCGTACCCGCCGCGCGCGAGCGTGATCGCGTTCGCAGTGACGTTGTTCCCCGCGCTCGCCGCGAACGAGATGCCGGCGCCGGACACGAGCGCGATGTCGTTCTCCGCGACGATCGTGCCGCTCGTGGAGGAGAGCCCGATGCCGTTCGCGTGGCCCGTGACGTGGTTCAAGGCGACGCGGCCGTCGCTGCGCGCGAGCGCGATCGCCGTCGTGCCTGAGCCAGTGATCGTGTTGTGCGCGACGAGCGCGGTGTGCGCACCATCGAGCGAGATCTCGGTCGCGCCGTTCGAGGTGAGGGCGTTGCCTGTGATGCTCGCGTTCCCGGTCGCGCTCACGACGATCCCGCCTCCCGCGTTCCCGGCGAGCGTCAGGTTGTCGAGGCCGACGCGTTGGCCCGAGGCCGTCGCGCGCACCGCGGCGAGGGTGTTCGCCGTGAAGGTCGACCACTCCACGCGCGCGTCGTTCGCGCTCTGCAGCAGCGCGCCGCTCGCGCCGTTGAGGCGCGCGGAAGCGTTGTCGATGCGCGTGTCGTTGGAGAGTTCCACGAAAAGACCGTTCGCGCCGTTGCCTTCGGCGGTCGGGTGGACGAGCGCGACGTCTACGCTGCGGCTCACGTGGATGCCGCTTGCGTAGCCCGCCTTCGCAACGGGCGAGGCGAGGCGCACGTGCGAGCCGTTGTGGACCATGATCTGCGCGACGTTCGTGATGCGCGGGAGATCGACCGTCGGCGCGGAGATGACCACCGGCTCGTCTTCTGTGCCCACGAGGTCCGTGTACCAACGCACCGGGATCGCGTTAACGACGTTCGTCGTGTCGATGCGGTTCGCATAGGAGACGTTGTCGTCGAAGTGGAGGCCGAACTGGCCCGTCGCGACGGAGAGGTTGTTGCGCACGAGCGTGTTGGCGCGGGAGCCGCGCAGCTCGACATCCTTGTCGTTGAGGAGGATGCGGTTGTCGCGCAGCGTGACGTTCGTCGCGCTCTCGAGGTAGACCCCGACCTGCGACGTCTTGACCGTGTTCGCGCCGACGACGATCCCGCTTGAGGACTTGATGTGGATCCCGACGCGATCCGTCTCGAGAGTGTTCCCCCAGACGGTCACGTTGCGGGCGCCAAAGACGTGGATGCCATCCGACGAGCTCCCTCCGCCCGCGATCGTGAGGCCGCTCAGGTTCACGTGACTGATCGTGCCGGAGATCTCGATCGCAAAGCCCGAGGAAGGCGCCACGACGGTCGTGCCGGCCGGAAGATGGTACGGATCCGCGGCCGTGCCGCTCCCCAGCCATCCGAGCGCCGCGAAGCTCCCGGCGCCCGAGTCGCTCGTGACGTGCATCGCGCCCCGGTGCGCCGCGTGCGCAGGCGGCGCGGCGAGCGCGCTCAGCGCGACGATGCACAGCAGCAGCGCTCCACGTGAGAGAGGCACGGGCGGTCCGGCCGCCACTAGTCGCGCGCGCGATATAAGGGGCCTACAGAACGCCCTTTCGTGCAACGACGTCCGTGGGCGCCGCGTCGTCGGAGTGGTGGTGCGCGTTGTCCTCCGGGGGCGCCGCGTCCCCTTCGGGCGCGTTCGGCACGGAGTCGTCCCAATACACGGGGTACTCGGCGCCGGGAGCGCTGTTCTGGCCCACGGACCAGGTCGTATCCGCGTCGAACTGGCTCGCCCGGATGGCGTACTTGTAGTCGCCCAGCGCGTTGCCGTCCAGGTGGATGGTCGAGTTGCGGAAGCGCTGCAGGAGGATGCCCGTCTGGCCGCCTCCCAGCCCCTTCGCGACGCCGAGGCCGAGGATCCCTCGATCGTCCTTCTCGACCTTGTTGTCGGTCACGTAGACGTGCGCGTTCTTGACGTCGGAGACGACGATGCCGTCGCCCGCGCTCGGGTGGAGGACCTTGTTGTCGATGAGGTAGAGCTCCGCGGTCTCGGGCCCCACGTGGCGCTCGTCGTCGGCGTTGAGGATCGCGATGCGCAGCGTCGCGCCGTCGATCGTGTTGTCGAGGAGCGTCACCTTGGTGTGATGCGTGTGCGGCTTCTCGAGGTCGGGCTCCTGCTCGCTCGTGGCCGTGCGATCGTCGCCCGCGTGGTTGAGGTCGTTGTAGCGCAGCCCGAAGCCGTTGTCCTTGATGGTGTTGTGGTAGAAGAGGAAGTCCACGTAGCGCACCTGGTGGTCCTCGACGTGATCTTCCGCCTGCTTCGCGTCGGGCTCGCCGTGGTTGTGCGAGTGCGCGCCCTCGGCGTCGCTGTGGTGGTGCCCGTGGATCTTCATGTCCACGCCGCCGTAGATCATGTTGTCGTGGATGCCGGCGCCGTTGAGCCCCGCGATGTTGAACACGACATCGTCGCCTAGGTCCACGAGGTCGAGGAGCGCCGGGCGCCCGATCGTGTTGTTCGCGACGACGCCGTCGAAGTGGCGCAGCTCCTCGACCTTGGCGATCTCGTTCTTCTCGATGACCGTCGCGCTGGGGTCGCCCGTGCGCTCGACGTTGCGGTTCGTGCGGAGGTTGTTGATGTGGTTGTGGTGCACGTAGCCGCCCTGGCCCGTCCAATCGAGGATCATGATGTTGGAGACGTAGAGCTCCTTCATCTCGAACGCCTTCGACGTGTCGTGGATGAGGACCGACTCGACGCTCCATCCGCTGATGAGGTAGGGATCCTCGAACGTCCCGCTGCCAGAGCGCACCCCGTTCTCGGGGTTGAACTCCTTGTCGGAGCCGATGACGATGTTGTTGATCCGCTCGAGGCCGTCCGACGACGACGGGATCGTGCCCGTGCCGCCCGCGTACGGGTGCGCGCCGCCGCCGTGCCCATGCCCGGAGGCGGCCACGTGCGCCTCCATGGTGTCGAGCGCGGGCGCATCGTGGGAGACGCCCGCGACGGAGAGGGCCGTGCCGGCAAGCACGAGGATGGCGCAGATCGCGCCGGTGGCAACGTACGGATGCATGCGCGTCCGTCTGCCGAGACCCTATCAAGGAGATTGGATGGGGGGTTTGATTGACGAAGGACCGTCCTACGAGAACGGCCCCTATCCGCCGCTCATGTTCCGCGTCCACGACGCACGCAGGTTGTCGAGGAGATACCCGTACTGCTCGTTGCAGGGCTGGCTCAGCACCATGTGATCGAGGAGCGCGAGGTTCGCCGGGTGCGTCTCAGGGAGCTCCGAGGCGCAGAATTCGCAGTTCATGCGCTCCTTGGCCCTCGCGCCGGGAATAAGCGTTCTCGTCCAAGCCTCGGGGCGGGTGACGCGGCCCGTCACACTGATATGGCGAGCGCCTGCTGGCCGCGCGTGGTGAAGGAGAGCCGCGCGCTCGCCGACGAGCTCGCGCAGGAGGGCGTCGCCCCCTACGAGGCGACGCCGCTCGCCAGGCGCGCCGTGCGCGCGCGGCGGCGGCTTGCCATCCTGCTGCTCGTGGGCGTCGCAGGCGTGGCGCTCGAAGCCGCGCTGAGGCGCGACCTCCTACTGGCGCTTGGCGCGATCGCGATCGCCTTCGCGGCGCAAGCTGTCCGCGCGAAGCGACTCGCCGGCGTCGTCGCGGCGGCGTTCGCCGCGCTCCTCGCCGTCCTCGTGCCGATCGCGCTCATGATGGTGTTCGACCGGCCCACGTCGGAGCGCATCCTCCTGGCGTTCGTCGTAGGCTGGGGGCTCGCGCTCCTGCCGGACGTCGTGCTCCTGCTCCAGGACGCCGAGCTCCAGCACGCCTACGGCCTGTGGGCGCGGCGAGGGAGCTGATGCTCCTCGAGCTTCTGGTCCAGGGCGCGGTCACGTCGGTCCTGTTCATGCTCACGGTCGGCGCGGCGCGCGGCAGCCGAGGGGGCTGGGCGGCCGGCGCGGGCATCCTCGTGGCGAGCGGGCTCCTCGCGGGCGTCCGTCACGGATGGCTCGCGGGCATCGTCGTGCCCTTGGGGGGCTTCGTCGTCCTCGTCCTGCTGTTCGTTCTCGGCGACGTCGTCCGCCATCGCGGGTCGTGGGCGCTCCCGTGGAGGCTGACGCTCCTTCTCACGTATGTCGGCGTGGTCGCGTACGCCGCGCTCCCGTGGACGTCGCGCACGTCCGGCGACGTCTTCGTCGCCGCGGGCCTGGTCGTCGTGGGCGCCGCCCTCGCGGTCGGCGTCATCGCGGCGCTCGCGCACCACCCCCGCGCCGCCGCGGTCGCGAGCGCGATCGTTGGCGCGCTCTTCGTCGGCCTCGTGGGCTACCTCTGGTTCGAATGGCGCGCGCTCGCCCTCGCGCTCGTGGGCCTTGCAGCGGCCGCCGCGCTCGTGGTGCTGGTGCTGGCGCTCGCGATGGGCGCATGGGGACGCAGGTAGGCCTTCCGCGGTTTTGCCCGCTGCGACCTACATGTCGGTGAGAAGCTGCATCACGCGCTCGACGCCCTGGCGCGTCGAAGCTGCCGAGATCTTCGGATTGGCTCCCTGGGCGAGGTCCTCTTTCCCGCCCGCGCGGCCCTCGCCGACGCGCTTTGCGACCGCAAGCGCGCCCGGCCCAGCCACGACGAACTGCCCTTCGAGGTTGGCCGCGACCACCGGGATATCCTTCCTCGGGAACGACTGCGCGATGCCTCGGAGCGTCTGCACGTCCATTCCGCGCGCGATGAAGACAGCCACCTTGGCGGCCACGTGCGTCGTCGCGACCGATTCTGGCAGCTCGGAGGGCGGAACCTTCGTCATGAGCTGGGAGAGCTGGGCCTTCACGGCCTCGTTCTCGGCGCGCAGCGCCTTCCACTCGTCGAAGAAGCGTTGCGCCGTCTTCGGGACCTCGTCCACCTGCACGCTGAACACCTCGGCCGTCTGCTTCAGCAGCGCGTCCGTGCGCTGCCCCTGCTTCACGGCCGCCATCCCCGCGCTGAACTCGATGCGCTCCAGGCCGTCCTGGATGCGCTCGGTACGCAGGATCTTGATCGGGCCGATGTCGGCCGTCGAAGCGACGTGCGTGCCGCCGCAGCATTCCACGTCGTAGTCCTTGACCGTCACGACGCGCACTTCGCGCCCTTTCGGGATGCCGCCCTGGTAGAGCTGCATGCCGAACTGCTTCTCCGCGACATCGCGCGGCAGCCAGACCTTCTCGACCTCACGATCGTCGAGGACGGTCCTGTTGGCGAGCTCCTCGATCGCCTTCAGCTGCTCGTCCGTGATGCGCTGATAGTGCTGGATGTCGACCCGCGATCGGTCGTACCCCTTCTGCGCGCCTCCCTGCCACGTGTGGAATCCGAGCACGCGCTTCGCGGAGCCGAGGATGAGGTGCGTCGCGGTGTGGTGGCGCGTGTGGCCCGTGCGGCGGTCCCAGTCCACGTGACCGTGGATGATGTCTCCCACCTTGAGCGCGCCCGGCTGCTTCACCTTGTGCACGATGACGGCGCCTTTCGAGGTCGCGTACTTCTGCACGTCCACCACGTCGACCTTGGGACCCATGTGATCCCCATGGTGGCCCGTGTGGAGCACGCCATGATCCGCAGGCTGGCCGCCACCTTCCGGATACAGAGCGCTCTGATCCAGGACCACGAGATCGCCTTGCGCCCAGACGACCTTCGCGTCGAAGTCGCGCATCGCGCTGTCCTCGTAGTAGAGCGGCCGCGTCGGATGGATGCCCTCGAAGCGCTTGTCTTCGTGCGCGCCGCTATAGTCCTCGCGCTCCTCCGGCTTCGCCTTCGCGTGGCGGTTCGCGACCTCGCTGTAGAAGTCGTCGGGCACGTCGACCGTGACGCCCAGCGGCTCCGCGACGGCCTTCACGATCTCGGGGTTGAGCCCCTGCGAGTCGTAGAGCTCGATCATCTTCTCGAGCGGGAACGACTTGCCCTTGTAGGCCTTCGCTTCGCGCTCCACGAGGCGGCGCCCCTTCTCCAGCGTCTCCGCGTAGCGCTGCGTCTCGAGGTCGAGCACGGTCTGGATGTAGTCGCGGTGCGCCTTGAGCTCAGGGAAGTCGCCTTCGAACGCGTCCAGCTGGCGGTCCACGACATCGAAGAGCGTGATGTTCAGCTTCAGGTCGTCCATCATGCGGAGGCACTTGCGGATGACCATGCGCGTGAGGTAGCCCGCCTTCACGTTCGAGGGGACGATCCCATCGCCCAGCATGAACGCAAGGCAACGCGCGTGATCGGAGAGCGCGTACACCTTCTCGAGGGGCTCCCAGACGGCGAGCATCTCGTCAAGGCTGATGTCGATGCCTTTGGCGTGGAGCGTGCCGTGCACCTTCCTGCGCAGCTCCATCACCTTCACGCCCGTGTCGACGGACATGATGCTGGATGCGCGCGCCGTCTCGGCGAGCATGCGCTGCACGCGCGGGTCCGACACGCGCGCGGTGAGGCCTGCCTCATGCAGCAGATACTTCACGGCGTCCGGGAACAACGCTTGATAGATCGTCGGATCGCCGTTCGTGATCCAGGCGAGGCGCTCCAGTCCGTACCCGGTGTCGACGATCTGCACGTCCATGTCGGCGTATTTCTCGCCCTTGATGTCGATGGGGCCGTTCGGGTCGGCGACCCACTTCATGAAGACCAGCGTGGCCACTTCCAGGCCGCGGATGAGCACTTCCACGGCAGGTCCCGCATTGCCGCCGCCGCTCCACGGGTTCTCCTTGTACGTGATCTCCACGCCGGGGAAGCCGAGCGTGTGCGTGAGGAACTCGTGGCAATACGCGACCGTCTGGTCCTTGAAGTAGTGGTATTCCTGCGGATAGTTGAAGACGTGGTGCGCCATCATCTCGAACGTCGTTAGATGGCGGCCCGACTTGCCGACGCTGTCGAGGTCGTTGAGGCGGATGCATGGCTGCGAGATCGTGAGCGGGTTCGCCGGCGGCGCGACCTCGCCCGAGGTCACGTGAGGCTGGAAGTCCGCGATGCTCGCGATGGTGAGATAGATATCATCGCGCCAGCGCGCGACCACGGGATAGCGGGCGACGCGCGTGTGGCCGCGCTTCTCGAAGAACGTGAGGAACTCCTCGCGCATCTCGCGCAGCGTGTACTTCTTCTTCCCGACGGGCGCGTCGACGAACGCATACATCGCGCACGGGGGATCGCCGCACTTCTCGCGCTGCGCGTCCAGCGTCCAGAACCACATCTTGCAGCTCGGGCAGCTCTTGCGGTGGAACCCGTTCTTCTTGAAGAAGTCGAGCTGGTACTCCATCTCCATCGGCGAGAGCTGCTGCGTCATCGGGCGGTTTTCCCCTGGATGCGCGGCCAGCGGCGGCGCCGTTTTAGTAGCTTTGCGCTTGCCGCCCTTGGCTTCCTTGGCGCCCGTGCCGATGCCCCGAGCCGCAGCGAGGAATCAAATAGGGGGTGGCGAATGGGGCGCCAGCCCTGGATGCTTCCCCGCTTCCGCGCGGGGAAAAAACAGGCATCGCAGTGGCGTGCAATACGGGCCTATGGGGTAGTCTGGATAACCTGAAAGCTTGCGGAGCTTTTGCCTCGAGTTCAAATCTCGATAGGCCCGCTTTCCCGCCCAGCCGCGGCTCCGCGCCTGGTCGCGCCACGTTGCGCCGCTCACGTCCGCGGCGGCGTCGCCACGGCCCCGCCCGCCGCGCGCGCCTTGGCGGCGAGCTCGAGGTACGGCACGAGGTTGTGCACGAGCTTGTTCTCTGCCTTGCGCAGGTGCTCGTCGAACGTCGAGCGGGAGAGGCCCACCGCGTCCGCGATGGTCGCGGCGGTCGTCGCGCGCGGGCTCGTGTAGAGGCCGTGGCGCGCG